>NZ_JBEXXX010000002.1:0-337763 GCF_040630635.1 Streptomyces sp. NPDC005761
CCCCGATACTGGGCGTATCGGGGTGATCCCGACAACGCGGCGAGCGTGCGTGCCAGGCGTCGCCGGACAGGCGGGACTTTCGAAACACGCCCTAGGAGCCGGTCCGGCAGAGCTCCTGGTCCACGAGTGCCCTCATCGCCTGCTGGGTGCCGGGGCCGCCGTCACTCGTGGCGTACACCACGGCGGTCCGGGAGCCGTCCGGAGTGACGCCGCTCCAGCTGCGATAGCCGAGCAGTTCTCCCGGGTGGCCGAAGTAGCTGCCGCCGCAGGACAGCGGGATCTCGCCCAGCCCGAGTCCGTACCCCACGCCCAGCTCCGGCGCGGACACCGTGGCCCTCATCGCGTCGAGCTCCGCCGGAGCCAGCAGACGTCCGCCGAGGAGTGCGGCGTAGAACCGGTTCAGGTCGTGCGTGGTGCTGATGATCGAACCGGAGCCGATGGCCATGCTCGGGTCGAGAGCCGTGACATCGATGCCGGTGCCGGTACGGAACGCGGCGTAGGCCCGGGCGTGCGGGACCGGAACGAAGGGGGAGGTGCCGGGCACGCTGGTGCCCTTCAGGCCCAACGGCCGGATGATCCGGTCCTCCACCTCCCGGTCCCAGCTGCGGCCGGTGACCTCCCGGATGATCATCGCGGCGAGGATGTAGTTGGTGTTGGAGTACGACCACTCAGCATCCACGGACGCATCCTTCCGGCCCCGCAGCGCCAGCCCCACCAGCTCCTCCGGGGTGTAGGTACGGAACCGCTCGGCCCGGTAGCCGGCGGCATCCCTCAGCGCCGCGATCTCCGGCAGGACGTCAGGTATGCCGCTGGTGTGCTGCAACAACTGCCGCACGGTGATCCGGCGGCCGTCGACACGCTCGCCCCGGACCACTCCGGGAAGCCACCGCTCCACGGTGTCCTCCAGGGACAGCTGCCCCTCACCGGCGAGTTGCAGGACGACCGTCGCGGTGAACGTCTTGGTGGCGCTGCCGATCCGGAACCTGCCGTCGTGTGGCATCGGCTTCCCGGTGCCCCGCTCCGCCACCCCGGCACGCGCGCCGGCCCGTGTGCCCGGTGACGTCACCTCGGCAGCCACTCCGACGACCCCGGTGTCGTGGATCGCCTCCACCTCTCGTCGGAGCGCATCGGCCGGCCGCGGGCCCGCCGCCGCTGTCAGCCCGCTCGATGCGGCCAGGAGGATCGTGGCCAGGCCGGTCAGGACGAACAGCCGACGCCGACGCTTTCGTAACACCTGCATGAGGGACCCCATCTTCTGCCGAGTTGCCCAGGCGCCCGGAGGCTGCTGCCCGGGCCGTGGCCCGCGGCACCTCGGCAGCCCTGCGCCGGTGGTCGGTCCATCCCACCAGCGGATCGGTGGCCGGCCCATCCGGCTTCCCCCCGGCCCTCGGAGGCGCTGTCGTCAGGGCGGCCCGGGGGTTACCCGGCGGGGAGGGCTGGGGCTTCCCTCCCCGGATGCGCCCTCAGCAGCACCCCCGCCCACGGGTCAGCCGCCCTGACCGGCGCTTCCGATCGGGCCGACCGTCACCGGGGCCCCGGAGCCGTCCGTGACGGGCAGCGTGCCCTTGCCCGGCCAGGCGAGGGTCACCGACTTCGTCTCGTTCGGCGGGGTCACCACCAGCCCCGTGACGCGGACGCCGGAGCCACCCGATTCATTGAGCGGGTAGCTGACGTTGAAGTCGATTTCCTTGCCGTTCCTGAGGATGTACGGGTCACCGGGGTCACCCTTGCGCGTGGCGGAGATGTCCCCCGCATCGGTCTTCAGGTCGACGCCCGCGAACCCGGAGATCACGCAGTCCGCACCGCTGCCGTTCGTCAGCCCCACCGCGACGCTGCCGTCGGGGTCGCCGTCGATGAAGGTGTCCTGCGCGGTGATCTTCAGCCCGTCGGTGGTGCACTTGGGGGCCTTGCCACTGGAGTCGGACCCGGACCCGGCAGCGGTGTCCTTCCCCCCGGAAGTCGTCCCGGCGGCCCCCTTCCCGCTGTCCTGATCCGAACCGCCCGAGCCCGAACCACCGCCGGCGGAGGACGCGGACGAGGCCGACGACGGGGCGGGCTGCCCCGCGGCGTCATCGTCGTTCTGGCAGGCCGTGAGAGAAAGGCCGGCGGCAACGGCCAGGGTCACGAAGGTCAGCTTGCGAACGCGCATCATTCGTCCTCAGAATCGGTTGGTCAGTCCCGGTCCACTGCGTACAGGGCAGTACGAGCGAGCGTTTCTGATCATCAGGAGCGGCTCTCACGGCCGAGCCGTTCCGTTCAACCAGCGCTTCATACATTCCTGTTACACACACAGGCTCCCAAAGTGCCCGTCCCCACCGGGCTCACCACGCCGAGGACCCGCCCCCGGCCTGCCGGGACAGGGGGTTGCCTCCACCGCCCTTGCACCGGTGCGTGAACACGGCCGCCGGGACAGACCCGTGACCCCGGACATCTTGACCAGCAGCAGTGGCTTACCTGCGTGGGGGGAGATGGAACAGCATCCCTGCACGCCACCGATGCCGCGTCAGCCAAGGTTTGCCCGCGTGCCACCCCGTCCGGTCGTCGCGCCTGATCGCTGACGGGTGCGGTCCTTCACCGACCGAGGCCGAGAGGCTCCTGACGGAGGGGAACCCCATACCGGCGGCCCGGCTGAGCGGCAAACGCTCCGGCGACTTCGCCTGCCGAAGCGCTGAGCGCTCCTGCGGAGCGGGGCCTGTGCCGGACAGGCCCCCGGCCTCGACCTGCCTCAGAGCCTGCGCAGAAGCTGCACACCACCGACGGCTGGTGCGACGCCGACGCAGCCCGCCGGTTCGGGGATACAGTCAGGGACCATGGGTGCCGACTCCGCCGCGCAGATGCCCCTGGGACCGGCACCAGAACCGCTGGGGTCTTTGTCCGGCGTCGGTCTCACGGAGGCCATGGAGTCCGTGTACCGGTCGATTGTCGCTCAGCCGGCGATCCGGCCGGATGGGCTCGTCCTGGCGACCGGAATGACCATGGACAGTGTTGCGGCCTCTGTCGAGGCACTCGTCGCCCGTGGCCTGGTCGGCAGGAGCGGCGGCACGTTGACCGCTGTCTCCCCGTTGATCGCACTCGGCGACCTGGTTGCCCACAGCGAACGTGAGGCCAGGATGGCCCGCTCGGCGCTGGACGAACTCGCCGAGCAGCATCGGTCGATCCGCAACCAGGACGAGTTCCGCGGTCTTGAGGTGGTCCGCGGGCGGGCGAACATCGGCGGCTGGGTCAATCACCTGATGCGTTCCACGGAGCAGCAGCTGCGGATGTTCGCCAAGCCGCCGTTCGCGGTGGTCGGGGTCGCCGAGACGGAGCAGGAGAAGGTGCTGGCGGACCGCGGCCTGGTCGAACGGCTGATCATCGAGCGGTCGTTGCTCGACGAACCGGAGACCGAGAAGGACTTGCTGGCGTCCCTGGACCGCGGCCAGCGGATCCGGCTGGCCGAGACGCTGCCGAGCAAACTCCTGATCGCCGACGACTCCTTGGCCCTGGTGCAACTCGACGACGGCGGCCCGGCTCACGACGTGGTGGCGGTGGTGCGGCCCGGCGGTCTGCTCACGTCCCTGACGACACTGTTCGAGTCCTTGTGGGAGCGCTCGGTCCAACTGCGCGAGGCACCGGGCCGGCGGGTAGAGCCGTATCCGGCGTCGGCGGACGACCTGGGCGATCCGATGGACCGGGAGGTGCTGACCTTGTTGCTCGCCGGGCAGACTGACACGGCCGTGGCGGCTCGGCTCGGCGTCAGCCTGCGGACCGTACAGCGCCGGGTGCGGCATCTGATGGATCTGGCGGGCACCGACTCACGGATCCTGCTCGGCTGGTACGCACGCGACCGCGGCTGGCTCTGAGTCGCCTCAGCGCCGGCCACGGCCGCGGTCGGTACGCAGGAGCTGCTAGGAGATCTGCTCCGGGATGTGCAGCAGGACAGTGCTCGACGAGGATCCGGCGGGCCCGCCTTCGCCGTAGACCATCAGATCGTGCCTGCCGTTGATGCCGAAGCTGTAGGTCGGCAGGAACCAGTCGTCCCCGGGGATCATCGCCGACAGATCCCAGAGCCGGCCCTGCGGATCCCACATCGCCGACACCTCGTAGTCGGGCTGCAGTTCCACGGTGCCGAGGATCCAGCCGTCAGCGGTGATCTTCTCCGCCTTGGCGTTGAACCCGTAGTCCGGCAGGCGCTTCATCCCGGCTGTCGGCGTCCAGACGAACGCGTCGTCCCCGCTGGCGCCGACCACCGAGCCGGTGGCGTTGACGCCCAGGGCGATCGAGTCGGACTGCCCGGGAAGGGTGCCGAGATCGGTGATCTTCCCGGTTGAGGTCTTCCAGCTGACGGCTCGCGTCTGCCACTCGGTGGTGAGCGACGATCCGACCGCGGTGCCTTGGGCGTTGATCGCTCTCGGCTGGGTCTCCGCGGTGTTGTCCGACAGGTGGGCCAGCTTCGTGTATCCGCCGCTTCCGGTCCAGCTGAACGGGTCCACGTAGGTGTGTCCCTGGTCGTTCTCCCGGTACTGAAGACTCGCGAACCCGACGACGGTCCCGTTGTCGCTGACACCGGTGGCGTACCCGCTGTCGTAGGCCTTCTCCCGCCCGTCCGGCAGCCCGAGATCCGTCACACTCCCGTCGGCCGCCCACACGGCCGGCCGGGTGCCCTCGGCACCGTAATAGAGCATCCCGGCCGATTCCCGGCGCTCGTTCACGTCCAGTGCCGAGCCGTACCTCGCGCTCCCCAGGGCCAGGTCGGTGAACCCCGTCTCCTTGGTCCAGGTTGTCGGCGTCATGTTGGCGTTGAACTGCCGATCACCCGCGACGACGCCGCTGTTGGTGAGTTTGGCACCGACGAAGGGCTTCTCCCACTTCACCGCCGCCAGCTTCGGCGCGACCACGCTTTTGATCATGACCTTCGCCGCGCCGACGACGGTGCCGTCCGCGTTGGCCACGCGGACCCGGCCGATCAACGGCTCGCTCGTCGGGGTGACCGCGCTCAGGTCGATGTCGGCGGCCACCGCCATCGATTGTCCCGGCTCGAGCCGCGACGCCTTGTCGGACTGCGCCGTGATGGTCCCGAGGCCGCGGGAGAACATCTCCTCGTGATAGTCGAAGGTCACCGGGCCGGACACGACATCGGCGCCGGTCACCACCACGTAGTAGGTGCCAGGAGCCGGATCGTCCATGACGATGCGCTCCGCGCCCGGGCCGATGTCCATGCTGGTGGCAGCGATACCGCGGGCTCCGACGATGTACATGTCGAGATCGGCGTCGTCGGCACGCGGGGTCAACGTCACGTCCAGTCGCGTCGACTGCCGCGGCACGTCGACCCGGTTCGACGTGACCTGTCCGTTGTCGATGGTGGAGAACAGGTTCCGGACGAACCCGAGCTCACCGTCGGTGGCCTTGAGCTTCGCCGTGCCCCAGGTGTTCGTCCCGGTGAACTCGACCGATTCCTTCTGGTGCACGGTGGCCGACGGCAAGGTCGTCACGTCCGGCGCGAACGACATTCCCTGCAACGAAATCGATGCGGTGAAAGGGTTCTTGGCGGTCTTGGAGGTCCGTCGGGCTTCCACGACGAACTCCCAGACGCCCACCTTTGGCCGCTGCACGGCCCTGGACAGCGGATCGCATCCGGACGGATCGGTGTATCCCGTGTAGCAGTGATCGCTTGCGTTGGAGTCCGCCGGCATCCCGTCGGGAGCGATGGGCAGGACTCGCAACTGGCTGCCCTTGGCCAGTCCTCCGAGGTTCAGCTGGAGGGATTCGACGCCCTCCGGCACCGCAACCAGGAACGACGTCGCCTGGGCGCGGTCGAGGGTTCCGGTCTTCCTGACCTGATAGGCCGGGGCGCGCACCCTGTCCGCCGCCAGCACGGTAACCGCTACGAACCGGTCGATGCCGGACGTCGCAGGATCGTCGATCGTCATGATCGCGCTGTGCACACCGGTGGTCGCCGGAGTGGCGGTCACCGACACGGTGTTCGAGGTGCCGCGCGGCGTCGAGAGGGTCTTCGGCGCCCGGAACGTGCCGTCGTTGCCGATCCAGCCGATCCGGCTGCTGCTGTTCCCGGCCTTCCCGTCGGTCCTCGTCACCTTCACCGGGTAGGTCTTGCTGGTCGCGACCGGCTGCCCACCCTTCCAGGGCAGGCACCGGTTGTAGATTCCGGCGCCGGTGTCCGGGGTGGCCAGATTGCCCGACAACGCCGAGCACACCGGGGCGGAGACGTCATAGTTGTCGACCTTCACGCCCTTCGAGAGCTGCTTCCAGGCGGCCGGGATGTCGACCAGCCCGGTGCCCTGGGCGGTGGTCGGCACTCCGTCGATGTGGGTCGCCGTTCCGGTCAGCACCGCGCGCAGCGCCGTGGGACCGGATTCGACGTTCCGGGACTTCGCCGCCGACAGCAACAGGGCAGCGGCTCCGGCCACCTGGGGTGCCGCCATCGAGGTTCCGTTCGCCATGCCGTATCCGGCCGGCAGCGAGTAGCCCGCTTCCGGCACGGCCTCACCCTCCAACCAGCCGGGAATCGAGGAGATCGCCGATCCCGGGGCACTGACCGCGGGTGCGAGCGCACCGTCCTCGGACGGGCCGTGGGAGGAGAACCCGAACAGTCCCTGCCGTGCCCGGACCGCGGAACCGTAGTTGGCCCACCAGGTCTCCCTGCTCACCGACGCTGCGACGGCCAACACCGACGACGAGACCGCCGGGGCGCCGACGGTGTTGGTACCCGCACCCTCGTTACCGGCCGCCACCACGATCTGCACGCCATACCGGCTGGTCAGCGTGTTGTACAGCTGGGAGATCACGTCGGAGCCGTCGTTGAGCGCCGGCAGTCCGCCGACCGACAGGTTGACCACGTCGACACCGCGATCGACGACCAGGTCGATCATGCCTTCGGTGAGCGCCGCCTCCGTGCAACCACCGCCCCAGGTGCAGGCCCGGGACGAGACGATCTGCGCGCCCGGAGCCACACCGTGCATCGCGCCGCCGAGCAACGACGTGCCGGCGGTGATTCCCGCGACGTGGGTGGCGTGCGACCCCGACGGCAACCCGATGTTCACGTAGTTCGCCACCTTGCCGACGTTGCTGCCGCCCAGCGGCGACAGGTCGACGTCGTCCCGGTAGTCCACGACGTACGGAATCCGCTCGGTGACAGCGGTATGCGGATCTTCGGTGCCGAAGTGGCCGATCTGCCGCTCCCGGCCGTACGGAAGCATCGCCGGCGCATCGGTGAAGTCGTGGTCGCCATCGGCATCCACCCACACGCGGTGGGTCTGCGGGTCGTACAGCGCCCCGAACTTGTCGTCGGTGGAACCGTTGTTGTCGAGATCGCCACCGAAATCGCTCTGGGTGGTGGTCATCTCGTAGAAGAACCCGAGTTGGAACGAACCCTCCGGGGCCGTCCAGTCGGCGCCGGCGTAACTGAACCGGGGACCGGTCACCGCCTTGCTCATCCGGACCCAGGTTCCGTCGCCGTCCGTCACCGGATCGGTGGCCGTCACCCAGTCGACCACCTTCGGCCGCCCGTCAACGGTCTTCTGCAGGGCCGGGTGATCAAGGTCGACGCCGGTGTCGAGCACCCCGACAGTGATCCCGCGCCCGTCCCACTTCTGATGCTCCGCAACGAAATCGACGGCACCGATGTCGTTGACCGGCATATACGGATTGTCGGCCGGCGTGGTCGCGTTCGGCGCCGCCGGATGAGCAGCCCTCGCCCCGGCTCCGGCCGGACTGACCGCGTTGCCCAGCTCCGGGCCCGGGACACGGAACGTCTTGTCCAGATCGACAGCCTTCACCGCCGGGAGCGCGGCCAGGCCCTGGACCTTGCCGGTCGGGACAGTGGCCCGTACATAGCCGATCTCGGACCGGACCTTGCCTACGGTTCCGCCGGCCTTGGCGACGGCCGCCGCCACCTCCTCGGTGTTGCCTGACGTGGCGAGCAGCATGACCGTGACGGTCTTGGTCTCGGTGGCCTGCGCCTGCTGCAGCACCTGGGTGTCGTGGGAGCCGAGCTTCTCCGAACTCCTGCCGGCCGGTGCAGCGCCGTCCAGCGGCTGGAATCCCTTGACGTCCGTGGAAGGCTGATACGGGTCGTCGGCCGCCTGCGACGGATCCGCAAGAGGCACCCGCGTCCCGCTCGTCCCCGGACCGTCCGTCGCCGCCGCGGCGACGGTCGGCTGACCGGTGACCAGGACCGCAGCGGCCAACACCGCTGCGCCGATCGTAGTGAGTGGTTGGAGTCGCTTACGTCTCACGCTGCTCCTTCTGATGACGTGTCCCGGCTCAGTCGCGAGCCCGTCCCGGAATCTGGCAGTCCCCACCAGCGAGCAGCAATGGGCCGGGCACGGCGGATGTGCGACATGGCGGCATCCCGCCTGCCGCAACGCACCCGGCCCTCAGCACGCGTTGAGTCCTGGGCGCCTACGTCCGGGACTCGCACCCGCACCGTTCGCCGACAGCCGAGCCGGTCGCGACCGGTGGCGGCCCGGCGACACGATGCCCGTATGCCATCGACCTTCGTTCTCGTCCACAGCCCCTCGGTGGGCCCCGCCACCTGGCACCCGGTGGCCGACCTGCTGGTCGCCTCGGGTCACCAGGTGCGCGTGCCGTCCCTGCTCCACGTGGGCGCCGGCGAACCGCCGTTCTGGCCCCGGGCCGCCGAAGCCGTCCGGGACGACCTCACGGAGATCCCCTCGGAAAGCACCCTCGTCCTGGTGGCCCACAGCAACGCCGGGCTGTTCCTCCCCGCCGTCCGAGCCGGACTCGATCACCCGATCGCCGCCTCGGTGTTCGTCGACGCCGCCCTGCCGGCCCGCACCGGGTCAACGCCCGTCGCCCCGCCCGAACTGCTGGAGTTCCTGCGCCCGCTGGCGGTGGACGGCACGCTGCCGCGCTGGACGGACTGGTGGGACGAGAAGGACGTCGCGCCCCTGTTCTCCGACCCGGCCATGCGGCAGAAGCTCGTCGCCGAACAGCCGAGGCTGCCGCTCTCGTACTACGAGCAGGACATCCCGGTTCCGGCGGGCTGGGACGACCACCCCTGTTCGTACCTGCTCTTCGGCCCCCCGTACGAGGAAGCGGCGGCCGACGCACACGCACGCGGCTGGCGGGTCGCGCACCTGCCCGGAGAGCACCTGCACCAGACCGTCGACCCGGTCGGGACGACCCGGCTGCTGCTCGAACTCACCGTGGGGGCGCACCGGGCCCCGGGTGGCCCCACTTCGTAGTGCCCGGCTGCCGGCCCGTACAGCTCGTCGGAGCCCCCCTCCCCGGCCACGGGCGGCTGGAGCACGGCTTCCGGTTGCTGTCAGTGCCCTGACGGATCGGGGCGGGGAAGCGTGACCGACGCAAGACGTCCACCGCCCTTTTCGGGGGTACGGGTCTCCCGAATACCCGCAACCCCGCGAGCCCGGCGCTGTCCGAACGAGGGGCCCTGGGCGCGCAGCGCCGCGACCGCCGCGTCGAAGGCCGAGTCGCGGTCCGTCGCGAACTCCTCCTCGGTGAAGACCGGCGTACGGATGTGGGGCGGGATGCCCGCGCCGTCGAAGGTCTGCCCCCGGCGGGTGAGGAACTCCTCGTTCGGGAGCCAGACCGCCATGCCGCCCGGCAGCGTGCGGTCCAGGGTGTCGGAGAAGACGCCCTGCGTGTTCTCCCCGACGCGGACGGTCCGGCCGGGCCGGTCGATGAGGGCCTGGGTGAACGTCTCACCCGCGCTGAACGTGGTCGCGGCCGTCAGCACGGCGACCGGACCGCCGTAGCGGGGGACGCCGCGAGCGGGCTTCACCGGGACGGGCTGCGGCCGGGTGTACCGGGTGCGCTTGCGGTAGGCGGTGTACGAGGAGTCGGTCAGGCGCTCGGCGAGGTGCAGGCCGAGGGCGTCCGCGCCGCCGCCGTTGATCCGCAGGTCGATGACGAGGCCGGCGAGCGAGGCCGTGCGCTCGGCGGTGAACACGGTGTCCAGCGCCTCGTCGAGCTCGGCCAGCTCCGCGGCGTACGAGGGCTCGTCGGCGCTGCTGTACCCGGCGAACCCGGAGAGCCGCAGATAGCCCTGCCCGCCGGGCAGATCCGCGTAGCTGATCCGCCCGTTCGCGAACTCCCGCAACCTCCTGCCGTGGAGATCACTCCGCACGATGTAGTCCTTGACCTTCGTGTCCAGGTCCCCGCCGATCACGGCCGTGCCCGGACGGACCTCGGAGTAACGGCGCTCCCCGTCGAAGACGGTGACGTGTGCGTCGTACAGCGGCTTCACCATGTCGCTGAAGAGGGTGAAGAGTTCGTCCCTGGTCGTGTCGGCGTGCACCTTCGGCCGGTACGTGTCGCGTACGGCATGCCAGTCGATGCCCTTGGCGGCGAAGAACGGGTAATTCTCTTCGAAGGACTGCCAGAAGACGTCGAACGTCGTCACCGGGTCGTCCGTGGACGTCGGCTGCTCGCACGCCACCGGAAGCCTGCCCAGCCGGCGCAGTTCCCGGTACCCGGCCGAACCGGACAGCCGCAAGGACCCGGACGCCCGTACGCTGAGGAGCGTCCCGTCGCCGGACCTGTACACGCCCGGCGCCGTCTGCTGCGCGGACTCGCCCTTCAGGCAGCCCAGCGCGGTGGTCTGGTACTCCTGAAGTCGCCCGTCCGCGATCGACAGGACGGTGCCGTAGCCGTTCACGCGCCAGACACCGTCGATGGTGGGCCGTGGCGCCGCTGCGGCGGGGACCACCGCTCCACCGCCAAGGGCCAGTGTCACGAGCGCCGTTGTTGCCCTGGAAATCCCGTGTCGCAAGGTGTTCCTCTCCCCGTACGCGATCTGCGTCAGAGGATCGACGATCGCCGACCGCGGGCCGGGGGAACATCCGGTGGGCCGGTGAATCGACAGGGGGGTATCCCCGAATGGCCCCTGTCGGAGAGGGGCAGCACGCCTCTCGGGCAACCGCCTGTCGGGACATCAACGGACAGCGCTGCAAGCCCCGTTCGAGCAACGGGGGCCGGGCGTCGCGCATCGCTGCGCGTGGCAACTTCGATCTGCCGTCCCGGGTCCGCGCCGGCCAGGTCCCGGCCGGCCGACACCTATGCCCGGCGCAGTCCCGCCTGGAAGGCGTCCCACGCGGCGGGAGCGAGGAGGAGGACTGGGCCGGCGGGGGTCTTGGAGTCGCGCACGGCTACGGTGCCGGGGACGTTGCGGGCCACTTCGACGCATTCCTGCCCGGCGTTGCCTCCGCTGTAGCTGGACTTCACGAACGTATACGCGGGCACGCGGTCTACATCTCCTTGAGGATTCCGTCGATCAGTGCGACCGAGTTGCGCTGAGCGAGCGCAAGACGCGTCATGCGATCGAAGATCCTGTCGTGACGCTCCGCATCAGTATCGCTCTCCAACCAGAGGGTGGTCGAGGTGGTATCCATGTGGACCACGTCAAGCGCGCCTGGTTCGGCGAACGACACGATAGTGAAGGCGCTGGTCATGCCCGGGTGCGCGCCCACCAGGTACGGCATCACCTGTAGCTTCACGTTCGGACGGCGGGCCATCTCCAGCAGGTGGCCGAGCTGTCCCCTCATCACCTCGCGCCCTCCCACCAGTTGGCGGAGCGCGCTTTCCTGCACGAGAGCCCAAAGCTCCAGCGGCCGGTCACCGGTCAAACGCGCCTGCCGGGCCATCCTCGATTCGACGAAGGGCTCGATCTCGTCGGGGTCCTCCCAGGAGCCGTTTCCCACGGCGAGCGCCCGGGCGTAGTCAGGCGTCTGGAGCAGGCCGGGCACGATCGCGAGCTGTCAGGTGCGGAGGCCTGTGGCGATGTCCTCCAGCGCCACGTACTCGACCATCGACTGAAGTCCCGGGTACTGGTTCCACCAGCCACTCGCCTTGCGGCGTTCACGGTCGGCCTTGGCAAGCGCCAACAGCCGCCCGACCACGACCTCGTCCGTCTCGCCGTACAGGTGGCACAGGGCCCTGACATCGGGGTCCCTTATCGGCACGAGACCTCGCTCGATCTTCGCCACTTTCGCAACCGACGCCGTCAGCGCCTCCGCAGCGTCCGACTGACGCAGGCAGCGTGCCTCCCGTAGCCGAAGCAGTTCACCGCCGAGACGGCGTCCGAGCACAGTGGAGACCGTCCGCCCGCGATCCGGGCTGTTACCTGCCACAGCCAACTCCCTCCCGGTCATCCGCCTCAGTCTGGGGCTCTGATCCATCGAACACCAAACTAGGGCAGAGATTTCTCTGCCCGAACTACTTGCTGCCCATCAATGAGTTCCGCTACTTTCGGTTGCACGCCAATCACCAATCGGTAACAACCGGCGGAAGTGCACCGCTCTGCCCACGCAGGCGCGACATCGCCACCGCCCGTACAACGGAGGAGCGCGACCATTACCGCACCCCAAGAAGCCCCCGCTCCCGAGCCCGATCCCCACCCCCCACTCCACGAGGACCGCCTCGACTACACCCCCACCGCCCGCAGCGTCACTCTCTGCCGCCGCCGCGCCGCACGACTGGTCACCGAGTGGGGGCACCCCGACCGTGCCGGTGAAGTCGCGCTACTGGTCAGCGAGTTGGCGAGCAACGCCTTATTGCACGGCTCCATGCGAGGACGTCTCTTCCGGGTACACATCGCCCTCACCGCCACCACCCTCCGCATCGAGGTCAGCGATCCCCGCGGTGAGCGACTCCCCGGGCTGCGTGAGGCGGGTGCCGACGACTGTTACGGGCGCGGGCTCCTCATCGTCGCCCAGATCGCCGACCGCTGGGGCGTCGAGCCGCGCACCGTCGGCAAGACCGTCTTCGCCGAACTCATCGTGCGGCAGAGGGCGGACACGCCGGCGACTCCGTGACATGAACGGCCCGCCCCGCAGCGCCCGACGTCGTCCACGGCGGCAGCGGCGGAGAGCTGGAACTTCGGCGCCGGTTGACTGGGCCCGACCGGCCGGGCCGAGGATCGACCTGCCCGTGGCCCGCCGCAAGGCCAACGACCACGGGGCGCCGTCTGCCCCGCCGTGCCGTCCTGACGACTTGCCGTCCATCACCAGGTGCATCGAGACCACGAGTGGGCCCGCACGAACTTCGCACGGGCCCACCTCGTACACGTAACTCTGGGGCACCTACCCCCAGGTGATCAGCCGCTTCGGCTGCTCAAGGATCGCGGCTACGTCCGCCAGCACCTTGGAGCCGAGCTCGCCGTCCACCAGCCGGTGGTCGAACGACAGGGCCAGGGTCGTCACCTGGCGGGGCTTCACCTTGCCCTTGTGGACCCAGGGCTGGAGCTTGATGGCCCCGACCGCGAGGATCGCGGACTCGCCCGGGTTCAGGATCGGCGTACCCGTGTCGACGCCGAAGACGCCGACGTTGGTGATGGTCACCGTGCCGCCCGCCATCGCGGCGGGGGACGTCTTGCCCTCGCGGGCCGTGGAGACCAGCTCGCCCAGGGACGCCGCCAGCTGCGGCAGCGTCTGCTCGTGCGCGTCCTTGATGTTCGGCACGATCAGCCCGCGCGGGGTGGCCGCGGCGATGCCCAGGTTGACGTAGTGCTTCTGCACGATCTCCTGGTTCGCCTCGTCCCAGGCGGCGTTGACCTCGGGGTTCCGCTTGATCGCGACCAGGAGGGCCTTGGCGATGATCAGGAGCGGGTTGACCCGCACCCCGGCCATGTCCTTGTCCTCCTTGAGCTCCGCCACGAGCTTCATCGTGCGCGTCACGTCGACGGTGACGAACTCGGTGACGTGCGGCGCGGTGAACGCGCTGCCCACCATCGCCTGCGCGATGGCCTTCCGTACGCCCTTGACGGGGATACGCGTCTCGCGCGCACCCGCCGCCACCGGGACGGGGGCCACGACCGGGGCGGGGGCTTCGGCCTGCACCGGCGCCGGAGCGGGCGTCGGCGTCGCCGCCGCGTGCACGTCCTCGCGGGTGATGACGCCGCCCTCGCCGGTCGGGGTGACCGTCGCGAGGTCGATACCCAGGTCCTTGGCGAGCTTGCGCACCGGCGGCTTGGCCAGCGGACGGGCCTCGGGGACGGCGGAGGGGCCGTGCCCGTTCATCTCACCCTGGATCGCGGCGGAAGCGGCCGCGGGGGCCGACTCCGTCCCCTTGCGGGCGCGCCGCTTGGTGGAGGACTCGGCCACGCCGTAGCCCACCAGCACGGGCTGGCGGCCCTTGGGCGCCTCGGCCTCCGGCTCCGCCTCGGGCACGGCGGCGGCAGCGGGGGCGGGCTCGGCCGCCACGGGGGCCTCGTCACCGGAGCCCGGTGCCACGTCCACCGCGATGATCACCTGGCCGACGTCGACGGTCACGCCCTCGGCGAAGCGCAGCTCGTGCACCACCCCGTCGAACGGGATCGGCAGCTCGACGGCCGCCTTCGCCGTCTCGACCTCGCAGACGACCTGGCCGTCGGTGACGGTGTCGCCCGGCTGGACGAACCACTTGAGGATCTCGGCCTCGGTCAGTCCTTCGCCCACGTCGGGCATCTTGAACTCACGGAAGCGAGCAGCATTGGAAGTGTCGGTCATCGTTGTCACGTCCCCGTCCTCAGTACGCCAGCGAGCGGTCGACGGCGTCGAGCACACGGTCGAGACCCGGCAGGTACTCGTCCTCCAGCCGCGCCGGCGGATACGGGACGTGGTAGCCCCCGACCCTCAGCACGGGTGCCTCCAGGTGGTAGAAGCACCGCTCCGTGATGCGAGCGGCGATCTCCGCGCCGGATCCGTAGAACACCGGCGCCTCGTGGACCACGACCAGTCGGCGGGTCTTCTCGACGGAGGTCTGGATGGCGTCGAAGTCGATCGGGGACATCGAGCGGAGGTCCACGACCTCGAGCGACTTGCCCTCCTCCTGGGCGGCCGCGGCGGCCTCCAGGCAGACCTTCACCATCGGGCCGTACGCGACGAGCGTGAGGTCCGTGCCGGTGCGGGCGACGGATGCCCGGTGCAGCTGGCCGGGGATGGCCTCGGTGTCGACCTCGCCCTTGTCCCAGTAGCGGCGCTTCGGCTCGAAGAAGATGACCGGGTCGTCGCTCTGGACGGCCTGCTGCATCATCCAGTACGCGTCCGCCGCGTTGGACGGCGAGACGACCTTCAGGCCCGCGACGTGCGCGAACAGCGCCTCGGGCGATTCGCTGTGGTGCTCCACGGCCCCGATGCCGCCGCCGTACGGAATCCGCACGACGACCGGCAGCTTGATCTTGCCGAGCGAGCGGGCGTGCATCTTCGCGAGCTGCGTGACGATCTGGTCGTACGCGGGGAAGACGAAGCCGTCGAACTGGATCTCGACGACCGGCCGGTAGCCGCGCAGCGCGAGGCCGATGGCCGTGCCGACGATGCCGGACTCGGCGAGCGGGGTGTCGATCACCCGGTCCTCGCCGAAGTCCTTCTGGAGACCGTCGGTGATCCGGAAGACCCCGCCCAGCTTTCCGACGTCCTCACCCATGATGAGGACCTTGGGGTCGGTGTCGAGGGCCTTGCGCAGCGACTCGTTGAGCGCCTTCGCAATGGACATCTTTTCCATGGCCATGGCTACTTGCCCTCCTCGGCGAACGATGCCTGGTAGGCGGCGAACTGGGCGCGCTCCTCGTCGACGAGCGGGCTCCCGTCGGCGTAGGCGTGGTCGAAGATCGCCAGCCGCTCCGGGTCGGGCATCGCCCGTACCGCTTCGCGTACCCGCTTGCCCAGGATCTCGCTCTCCTCGTCGAGACCGGTGAAGAACGCCTCGTCCGCGGCGCCCTCGTTCTCCAGGTACGTGCGCAGGCGCAGGATCGGGTCCTTGGCCTCCCAGGAGGCGCGCTCCTCGTCGGCGCGGTACTTCGTCGGGTCGTCGGAGGTGGTGTGGGCGCCCATCCGGTAGGTGAACGCCTCGACGAGCGTGGGGCCCTCGCCGCGGCGGGCCCGCTCCAGGGCGGAGCGGGTGACGGCGAGGCAGGCCAGGACGTCGTTGCCGTCGACCCGGACGCCGGGGAAGCCGAAGCCCTGGGCGCGCTGGTAGAGCGGCACCCGGGTCTGCTTCTCGGTGGGTTCGGAGATCGCCCACTGGTTGTTCTGGCAGAAGAACACGACGGGGGCGTTGTAGACCGCGGAGAAGGTGAACGCCTCGGCGACGTCACCCTGGCTGGAGGCGCCGTCCCCGAAGTACGCGACCACGGCCGAGTCCGCACCGTCCTTGGCCACGCCCATGGCGTAACCGGTGGCGTGCAGGGTCTGCGAGCCGATGACGATCGTGTACAGGTGGAAGTTGTTGGTGTTCGGGTCCCAGCCACCGTGGTTCACACCGCGGAACATCCCGAGCAGATTGGTCGGGTCGACGCCGCGGCACCAGGCGACGCCGTGCTCGCGGTAGGTCGGGAAGACGTAGTCGTCGTCGCGCAGCGCCCGGCCGGAGCCGATCTGCGCGGCCTCCTGCCCCAGCAGCGAGGCCCACAGGCCCAGCTCGCCCTGACGCTGGAGCGCGGTGGCCTCGGCGTCGAAGCGCCGGGTCAGGACCATGTCCCGGTACAGACCGCGCAGCTCGTCCGCGGTCAGGTCGATCGAGTAGTCCGGGTGCTCGACGCGCTCGCCCTCGGGCGTCAGCAGCTGTACGAGCTCGGATCCGGAACTCTGTGGCGTCTTCGCGGCGCTGGTCCGCTTGCTGCTGCGTCGCGGTTTACGCGCGGCAGCAGTGCTCTCCACGGTCACGTGCGTGCTCCTCCGTCGGTCCGGCCCCCGGGGTCTGCCGGGAGACCAGTGCGGCTCGCCTGTGTCCGTACCCGTGCACGGGGTGGGTGCCGCTCGGTCCGGGAACAGGCGTGACAGGTGCCCCGGCGAGCGCCCTGTCAAAGGCACGTTACCCAGTGCTTCGCATAACTGCGAAACCCTTCCTGACCTGCGATTTTGCTTGGATATCCAAGTAAATCGAAGAATTCGGGAACTCTCGCTGGTCACAGCACTGGTAACAGCCTTGCAGGCCGCCGGAACAACGGCACGTTATCCCGCCGGACAGCGGCAGGGAAGAGGGGAGTGTGTGAGACTGCGTTTGTGCGCAAAGAAGGAAAAATCACTGTTTTTCTGCTGGACGACCATGAAGTCGTCCGCCGCGGAGTCCACGATCTGCTCTCGTCCGAGGACGACATCGAAGTGGTCGGCGAGGCCGGCACGGCGGCGGACGCGCTGGTACGGATCCCCGCGACCCGGCCCGATGTGGCCGTTCTCGACGTCCGGCTGCCGGACGGCAGCGGAGTGGAGGTCTGCCGCGAGATCCGTTCGCAGGACGAGTCCATCCACTGTCTGATGCTGACCTCGTACGCCGACGACGAAGCCCTTTTCGACGCGATCATGGCGGGCGCGTCCGGATATGTGCTCAAGGCGATCCGCGGCAATGAACTGCTGAGTGCGGTACGGGATGTGGCGGCGGGAAAATCGCTGCTCGACCCGGTGGCCACGGCGCGGGTACTGGAACGGCTGCGCGACGGGAAGAAGGGCCGCGGCGACGACAAACTCGCGGGCCTCACCGACCAGGAACGCAAGATCCTGGATCTGATCGGCGAGGGGCTCACGAACCGGGTGATCGGCGAACGGCTCCACCTCGCCGAGAAGACGATCAAGAACTACGTCTCCAGCCTGCTGTCCAAGCTCGGCATGGAGCGGCGCTCGCAGGCCGCCGCGTACGTGGCACGGCTCCAGGCCGAGAAGCGCTGACCCGCACGGCCGCGCGGAAGGGGCCGCGGCCTCCGGTGATCCTCGGGACTTTGGTCCCGTGCCACCCGGGGCCGCGGCCTCTTCTGCCGCCTCGGGCGGTGACGGACAGTGGAGAACATGTCCTCCGAGGAACTCCACGCGATCGAACTGCTCGGCCGAGTGCCCTACGGCCGGCTGGCGACGAGCATGCGGGCCCTCCCGATCCTGACGGTGGCCCGGCACATCGTCACGGACGGCCGCGTCTTCCTGCGCGTCCACCGCGGCCTCGGCCACCACGCCGCGTGCGACGGCGCGGTCGTGGCGTACGGGGCGGACAACTACAACGCGGCCACCTCGGCCGGCAGCCGCGACCTGTGGTCCGTGCAGTTCACCGGGCCCGCGCGGATCGTCGAGCCGACCTGCGCCCAGCGCGAGCACTTCGGTCCCGCTCCCGTCGAGGTGAACGGGGAGCCCTTCGAACCGGCCTACATCCGGCTCGACCCGCACTTCGTCACTGTGCACACTCTGGACTTCCACGCAACTCCGCAGATCCGCGACGCAGCGTGATCTAACATCTGTCGGGTGCCGCGCTCATCTGTATCCTTCCCGCCTGTTCCCCCGGTCGGCGAGGTGCTGCGCCGCTATCCGGACGCCGGTGAACCCCTCACCTGCGAGCCCCTCGACCAGGGCCTGCTCAACCACGGATACCGGGTGTCCACGACCCGCGGCTCCTACTTCCTCAAGCACCACCTGGACGCGTCCACCGGCGACCGCGCCACGATCGTCCGACAGCACCGGGCCACCCAGCGGCTCCAGTCGCTCGGAGTGCCCGTCGCACCACCCGTCGTGGACGGCGACGGGGACACCGTCACCGAGATCGGCGGCCGCTGCTACGCCCTGCACCCCTGGGTCGACGGGCTGCACCGGGCAGGCGCCCAGCTCACCCTCGCCCAGTCGCTGCGTCTCGGGGCGCTGCTCGGAGCCGTACACACAGGTCTCGAACTGGTGATGGGTGAGGGCGCGGTGGCCGGCGGGCGGTCCGCTCACGCGAGCCGCGACCCCGCCGACACCTTCGCGCTGATCGACGAGCTGCTGGCGGCCGCGCGCGGCCGTCGTCCCCGGGACTCCTTCGACGAACTGGCCGAGCACCGGCTCCTGGAACGGCGCACCCTGCTGGAACAGCATGCTGACCGCCGCCCGCCCACCCCGGACGGCCCGGCCACCGGCTGGGTCCACGGCGACTTCCACCCGCTGAACGTGCTCTACCGGGGCGCCGACCCGGTGGCGATCCTGGACTGGGACCGGCTGGGGGTGCAGCCGCGCGCGGAGGAGGCGGTACGGGCCGCGGTGATCTTCTTCGTGCAGCCCGCCGGAAAGCTGGAGCTGGGCAAGGTGCGGGCGTACGCACGCGCCTACCGGCGGGCGGCGGGCGCCGGGGCGGACGAGTTGGCCGCCGCGGTCCACCGGGTGTGGTGGGAGCGGCTCAACGACTTCTGGATACTGCACTGGCGCTACTGCCTGAACGACCGCAGGGCCGACCCGCAGTTTCCTGCGGTGTCGGCCCTGGCGGTCTGGTGGACCCGTGAGTACGAAGCGGTGCGCGACGCCTTCACGGGCTGAGGGTCAGGGGGTGGTGCCGGCGCCCTGGGTCGTTCCGGCAGCGGCGTTGCCCGCGACCGCGCCGGCGTCCGCGCCCGCGTCCGTCCCCTCGCTGGTGCCGGTACTGCCTTCGCTGGTACCGGTGTTGCCCTCGCTCGTGCCGGTGTTTCCTTCGCTGGTACCGGTGTTGCCTTCGCTGGTACCGGTGTTTCCTTCGCTGGTACCGGTGTTGCCCTCGCTCGTACCCGCCGTGTCCGTCTCGGTCGGCGTGTCCGTGGGCTTCGTCGGCTCCGCCGTCTCGCTCGGGGTGTACGACGGGGTGTACGTCGGCTGTTCCGGCGTCTCCTGCTGGTCACCGCTGGAGTTGCCCGGCTGCTCGGTGTCCTCGGTCGTCTCCTCCTCGGTCGGCGAAGCCGATGTCTCCGTCGGAGAAGGGGAGCTGGACGTCGAGGTGACCGGCGCCTTCGGCTTCTCGCCGCCGCCCTTCGCCGCGTTGACCGCGAAGGCGACACCCACCCCGATCGCGATCAGGGCGAGCACGACGAACAGCCACAGCTTGCCGCGGCCGCCACCGCCCTGCCGGGTGCTGCCGCCGTCGTAGCCACCGTCGTCCGGGTTCATCGGCGGCAGGATCGGGCCCTGCGAGGTGTCCCCGTGGTGCTGGTAGCCCATGGCCCTGGTGGAGCCGGTCATGCCCCGGGGCGGCGTTCCCGGGCCGTCGTTCAGCACGACCGGGCCGGTGTTCCACGTACCGGTGTGACCACCCTGCACCTGGAGCATCTGCAGGCTGTACTGCACCAGCCCGCGCATCTCCTCCGCGCTCTGGAACCGGTCGTCCGGGTCCTTCGCGAGCGAGCGCATCACGAGCCCGTCGAGCTCCGGCGGCACCCCGCTCGAGATCTCCGAAGGCGGGACCGGAATGTCCTGAACGTGCTGATACACCACAGAAAGCGGCGTTTCGCCGGTGAACGGGGGTCGCAGCGCGAGGAGTTCGTACAGCAGACAGCCGGTGGCGTACAGGTCGGAACGGTGATCGACGGCCTTGCCCAGCGCCTGCTCGGGGGAGAGGTACTGCGGCGTCCCCATGACCATGCCGGTCTGGGTCATCGTCGACTGCGCGCCGTGCAGCGCGCGGGCGATGCCGAAGTCCATCACCTTGACCGCACCGGAGTGCGTGATGATCACGTTGGCGGGCTTGATGTCCCGGTGGACGATCCCGTGCTGGTGCGAGTAGGCCAGCGCCTCCAGCACCCCGGAGACGATGATCAACGCCTGCTCGGGAGGCGGGGCCTCGGCGTTGAGCAGCAGGTCGCGGATGGTGCGGCCCTCGACCAGTTCCATCACGATGTACGGGACGGTCTGACCCGCCACGGTGTCCTCGCCGGAGTCGTACACCGCCACGACCGCATGGTGGTTGAGACCGGCGACCGACTGCGCCTCGCGCGTGAACCGGGCCTTGGAGACCGGGTCCTCGGCAAGATCGGAGCGCAGCAGTTTCACTGCGACGGTACGGCCCAGCCGGACGTCCTCGGCCGCGAAGACCTCGGCCATGCCGCCCCGGCCGAGACGGCCGGTCAGCCGGTAGCGTCCGTCGCCGACGACACCACCGATGCCCCAGGATTCGGTGCCATCCGGAACTCCGCCGCCGTTTGCTTCGGGTTCGGGTGCCATCAGTCCTCGCCGTCGTTTCTGTCCGCGCGTCCGCGGGTTCTCACGGTGCCTAGCTGCATTGCCACGTCACGCTACAGCCTCTGTCGGACACACCGTTTTCGAGAGGGACGGGCCATCCAACCGGCTGGCGCACCACCGGCGCAAATTCGATGCGGTTCCTGTAACGCTTCCGAGACGCTTCTTGTGCGTAGGGTCACGGAACGGGCACCTGGCTTGACGTGTCGTACCCCTCGGGCAGACTTGGCCAGTAATACGGATCTTCGCGCGGTCGCGCGCCCTAGGGGGAAGCAAGTCATGAGCCAGGACGGCGCACACGGTGCCCAGGGTCGCTACGCGGGCGGTTCGGTCGCCGGCGGCCGTTACCAGCTGCGCGACCTGCTGGGCGAAGGCGGGATGGCCTCCGTATATCTGGCGTACGACTCCGCCCTCGACCGGCAGGTCGCGATCAAGACGCTCCACACGGAGCTCGGCCGCGAGCAGTCCTTCCGTGAGCGGTTCCGGCGCGAGGCGCAGGCGGTCGCCAAGCTGCAGCACACCAACATCGTCTCCGTCTTCGACACCGGCGAGGACGAACTCGGCGGCGCGCTCATGCCGTACATCGTCATGGAGTACGTCGAGGGCCAGCCGCTCGGCTCCGTCCTCCAGGCGGACATCCGCAACTACGGCGCGATGCCCGCCGACAAGGCGCTCAAGGTGACGGCCGACGTGCTGGCCGCACTGGACACCAGTCACGAGATGGGCCTCGTCCACCGCGACATCAAGCCCGGCAACGTGATGGTGACCAAGCGCGGCGTCGTGAAGGTCATGGACTTCGGCATCGCCCGGGCCATGCAGTCGGGCGTCACGTCGATGACGCAGACCGGCATGGTCGTCGGCACGCCCCAGTACCTCTCCCCCGAACAGGCCCTGGGCCGTGGCGTGGACGCCCGCTCCGACCTCTACTCGGTCGGCATCATGCTGTTCCAGCTGCTGACCGGCCGCATCCCGTTCGACGCGGACTCCCCGCTCGCCATCGCGTACGCGCACGTGCAGGAGGAGCCGGTCGCCCCGTCCACGATCAACCGGTCGATCACCCCGGCGATGGACGCCCTCGTCGCCCGCGCCCTGAAGAAGAATCCGAACGAGCGCTTCCCGAGCGCCGCCGCGATGCAGGACGAGATCGCGCGTGTGCTGAGCGCGAGCGGCCACACCGGCGCCCCCGTGATCGTCAGTGGTGCGGGTGCTCCGGCGAACAGCGGCTCGGGTGTCGGTTCGGCGGTCTTCCCGCCCGTCGACCAGTCGACCCCCGCGCCGCAGAACGTACAGACGCCGTACCAGCCGGGCCCTTACCAGTCGCAGCAGCAGCCCGGCCCCTACGGCTCGCCGACCCCCGCGCCCGCCACGGCTCCGAGTTACGGCTATCCGCAGTCGGCTCCGGCGTACCAGGCGCCGGCGGCGATGTCGCCGATGCAGCAGCAGACCCCGCCGCCGTACTCGGTCTCGCCGCAGACACATGCCTCGTCGCCGGGCGGCGGCTCCAAGCGGAACATGCCGGTCATCGTGGGCTCGATCGTGGTCGCCCTGATCGCGATCGGCGGCCTGATCACGGCGCTCTCGCTGCAGAACGACGACGACCCCGGCAAGGGTGGCACCGAGGCCTCGTCGAGCGAGTCCCCGGCCGGTGAGCACAAGGATCCGGAGCGGAACCGGACGATGGACACCGAGGACTGCACGGACGCGCTGGAGAACAACGACGACCCGAACAAGGTCGACGCTCCGAGCTTCCTCTACAAGGACATCCTCTCGGCCCGCGCCTGCGCGGACGCGGCGGGCTGGACCATCAAGCAGATCAAGGTCCCCGGCAACGCGTACGCGGAGGACCAGGTCATCGACCAGTTCCCCACCTCCGGGGCGGCTGTGTCCAAGACGGGTGCCCACTTCGAACTGCGCATCGCGACGGGCGACCCGGCCTAGGGACGCGGCCCGCACGAGGACGAGCGGGCGTCTGGGCGCCGCCTGCATCCGGGGCGGGCGGGTGCGGGGGCGCTGCCCGAACGAGGGGCGGCCCGGCGTGGCCGCGCGGCCACGCACGCGCGCGTCGGGACGCCGCTCGAACGAGTGACGGCCCCGTGGGGCGCTGCTCGTCCCGTCTCTGCACCATCCGTCCGCGTTACCTGAGATGCCGGACATACCGTCACATGTGACGCTGACCTCATGGCTTCAGGACACCTCGCCTCACGGCCCTCAAGGTGCGTGGCCTGCCTGGCACTGACGGCAGCCGCGGCACTGGGGGCCATGACGGCCGGGGAGGCGCAGGCAACCGGCCGGCGCGCACCCGTCCGGGGCCCGGCGACAGTCGGGGCGCCCGTGACACCTGTGACGCCCTGGGCGCCGCCGCTCCCGTCCGGTTCGCCATTGGCTCCGTCCTCCACGCAGCCATCCACCGTGTCGTCCGCCGTGTCGTCGGCGTCCCCCTCCGCTGCGCGACCGGGCGCGTCCGTCCGCCCGCCGGCTCCGCCCGCGCATCTCGCGCCGCCTCGGTCCGCCCCCTCCTCCCCGTCCGCCCCCTCCTCGCCCGCGTCCGCCTCCTCCGCATCGCCGTCGCCCTCGTCGAGCGCCGGATCGAAGCTCCCGGACGCCATTCGCTCGCCGCTGGCCGGGCGGCCTGCCGGGGAGGGGCGACTGCGGCCCGGACGGACGATGACGCCCGAGGAACTCGCCCGGGCGGACGCGCTGGACGAGGCCGAGGAGCAGGCCCGGGAGGAAGCCGAGGCGGAGGCCGAGACGACCGCGCCCGCCGTCTTCCCCGCCTTCACTCCCGCCGCGAGTACGTCCCCCGGAACGGGCCGGATGTCGCAGCAGGCCCTTGACGGACCGGCGGTCGAACAGGTCCAGCAGGTGTCGCTCGGTGCGGGAATCGCCCTGGTCGGGCTGGGTCTCGCCTTCCTCGCCTTCCGTATGCGCCGACCCGGCTGAGCGCCGTACGACCGAGGTACCGGCCGCGGCTGTGGCAGGCCGACGGGACTTGCGCTGTGCAACATACTCGGTATACATACTCAGTATGTCGATCCGTCATGGGCTGCTGGCCCTCCTTGAGCGGGGGCCCCGGTACGGCTCCCAGCTCCGCACCGAATTCGAGTCGCGCACCGGCTCCACCTGGCCCCTCAACGTCGGGCAGGTGTACACGACGCTGAGCAGACTGGAGCGTGACGGACTGGTCGTCCAGGACGGCGAGGACGACCAGGGGCACGCCCTCTACTCGATCAGCGACGACGGACGCACCGAGCTGCGCGCCTGGTTCGAGACGCCGGTCGACCGCAGCAGCCCGCCCCGGGACGAGCTGGCCATCAAACTCGCCATGGCCGTCGGCGCCCCCGGCGTCGACATCCGGGCCGTCATCCAGTCCCAGCGCCACCACACGGTGAAGGCGATGCAGGACTACACCCGCCTCAAGGCGCAGGCCCTCACCGATGTCCCGGCCAACCGCGACGAGGTCGCCTGGCTGCTCGTCCTGGAACAGCTGATCTTCCAGGCCGAGGCCGAGGCCCGCTGGCTGGACCACTGCGAGTCCCGGCTGGTCCGGCTCGCCGAGGCCGCCGCCACCGAGCCCGGGGCGAGCACGTCCCCGCGCACCGCCTCCCGTAGCGCCTCCCGGCCCCGCGCGCGCCGCTGAGCCGGGACTGCGTCCCGCACCGCCCGGCCCCGCGGCCTGCGACCCACACGCTCGGCCGGGGCCCGCACCGCACACCGCTCGACCCCGGCCCGGCTGCCCGCCGGACACCGACCACAGACCTGTTCCTAGGGGGAACCCACCGTCATGTCCCCGCACGTCCCGTCCCCGGCCGCTCCGCCCCTGTCGGTGGATGCCCCGGTGCTCGAACTCCGTGACCTCACCCGCACCCACGGCACCGGCATCGCCCAGGTGCACGCCCTACGAGGCATCAACCTGGCGGTTCACCCCGGTGAGCTCGTCGCCGTGATGGGCCCCTCCGGCTCCGGCAAATCCACCCTGCTGACCCTCGCCGGCGGTCTCGACACCGCGACCGGCGGCCAGATCATCATCGAGGGCCAGGACATCTCCACGCTCGGCCGCAAGGGCATCGCCGCTCTGCGCCGCCGCAGCGTCGGCTACGTCTTCCAGGACTACAACCTGATCCCCGCCCTCACCGCCGCCGAGAACATCGCCTTGCCGCGCGAACTCGACGGGGTCTCGGTCCGCAAGGCGCGCAAGGAAGCCCGGGCCGCCCTGGAGGAGATGAACCTCCTGGACGTCGCCGACCGCTTCCCGGACGAGATGTCCGGCGGCCAGCAGCAGCGTGTCGCCATCGCCCGCGCGCTGGTGGGGGACCGGCGCCTGGTGCTCGCCGACGAACCGACCGGAGCGCTCGACTCCGAAACCGGCGAGGCCGTCCTCGCACTGCTCCGCAACCGCTGCGACCAGGGCGCCGCCGGGGTGATGGTCACGCACGAGCCGCGGTACGCCGCCTGGGCGGACCGGGTGGTCTTCCTGCGGGACGGCTCGATCGTCGACCAGACGCTGACGGCGGGCGCCGACTCGCTGCTGGCCGCCGGGAGCGCCGAGTGAGCCCCTTCACGGGGTGGCGCGCCGCCCTCCGGATAGCCCGCCGCGACGCCGTGCGGGCGAAGGGCCGCAGCGCCCTGGTGGTCGCGATGATCGCGCTGCCGGTGCTCGGGGTGACGGCCGCGGACGTCACGTACCGCAGTATCGACTCCACCGAGGCCGAACAGCTGACGGCCCGGATGGGCGCGGCCGACGCGCTGTTCAGCGACCCGGGCATGGGACCGCTCCAGCAGATGCCCGACGGGAACGCGTACGACATCGCCGGTGACGAACCGCCCGAGGGGGAGGTGCCGCCGATCGACATGCGCACCGCCTTCCCCGGGGGTGCGCGGGCGATCAGCATCCGGTCCGTGCCCGCGAGTGTCACGACCGCGTACGGGCTCACCAACACCGACATCGTGGAGTTCCGGACCTCGGACCCGATGGCCCGCGGCAAGGTCGACCTGGTCGAGGGCGAGTTCCCGGGCGGCACCGGGGAGATGGCTGCGACCAAGCCGTTCCTGGAGTCGTCCGGGCTCCACATCGGCTCCCGCACCACCGTGAACAGCGCCGGGCGGACGTACACCATCACCGGTGTGGTCGAGGAGCCCGCCGATCTGAAGACGCAGAAGCTGTACGCCGACCCGGACGCCGTCATCGCCCCGTGGCAGGCCGCGGCCGACCGCGACAAGAAGGTGCTGCCGCCCAACACCGGCTCGACCGAGTGGCTGGTCAAGGGGCCCGGCGGGTCCGGCGTCAACTGGGACGATGTGCTCGCGGCCAATAAGTCGGGCGCCCTGGTCGTGTCCCGCCAGGTGGTCCTGGACCCTCCGCCGGACTCCGAGATCCCGATGGCGCGGTCGGTGAGCGGCTACTACTCCGACGACTCCGCCGAGGCGAGCGCGGCGCTCGTCACCGTGGTCGCCATGGCGCTCCTGGAGATCGTGCTGCTCGCCGGGCCGGCCTTCGCCGTCGGTGCGCGCCGCTCCCGCCGTCAGCTCGGCCTCGTGGGCACCTGCGGTGGCGACCGGCGTCACGTACGCGCCGTCGTTCTCTCCGGCGGACTGGTCCTGGGCGCCATCGGAGCGGTGACCGGCGTCGCGGCCGGGCTGCTGCTCACGATCGCGTTCCGGCCGCTGATCGAGGAGTGGGCCGGGCAGCGCTTCGGCTCGCTGGTCCTGAAGCCGGCGGAGCTCCTCGTCATCGCCGCGCTCGGTCTGGTCACCGGCCTCCTCGCTGCGTTGGCCCCGGCGATCGTGGCCGCCCGCCAGTCCGTACTGGAATCGCTCACCGGCCGGCGTGGGGTGCGCCGTGGCTCCCGGGTGCTGCCCACCGTGGGCGCCTGTGTGCTGGCCCTCGGCATCGCGGTCGCCGTCTACGGCGGTACCAGCGGCGAGTCGACGCTGGTCGCCGGCGGCTCGGTCGTCGCCGAGATCGGGCTGCTCGCCTGTATCCCGGTGATCGTGGGCCTGCTGGGCCGGCTCGGCCGCAGGCTGCCGCTCTCCCCTCGGATGGCGCTGCGCGATGCCGCCCGCAACCGCGGCCGCACGGCTCCTGCGGTCGCCGCCGTGATGGCGGCCGTCGCGGGCTCGGTGGCCATCGCGACGTACATGTCGAGCAGTCTGGCCGAGTCCGACCAGGACTACACGCCCATGCTGGCCGAGGGGACGATGGTCCTGTCGTCCACCGACGCGAAGTCGGCCGAGCGGCTCCCGCTGGCCCGGACCTCCGTCGAGCGGAACATCGCCGTGACCGGCGGTCACGCCGACTTCTCCCAGGTCTGGGCAGGCAGTGACTGCAACGTCTACTACGAGGACGAGAACAGCTGCGGCAGCATGAAGCTGGTCAAGCCCACCGGCAAGGGCCACACGTGCCCGCTCAACACCAAGGGTGCCAAGGAGCTCGCCGCACGGCTCTCCTCGGAGGAGCACCGCCGGATGATGCGCTCCCCCGCCTGCACGGACGAGTACATCTCCTCGGGCAGTTTCAGCTCGGAGGCGAACAACATCGTGGTGGGGGGACCCGACCTGCTCCGCACCTACGCGAAGCTCGACGACCCCGCGGCCGCCGCGGCGCTGACGGCCGGCACTCCCGTCCTGCTGAACCAGGCGTACGCGAAGAACGGTGAGGTCACGCTCAAGGCAGTCCACAGGTACGACCCCAAGGACGAGAAGAACCGCAAGCTGCATCCGGGCCCGGCCCGCAAGTCCACGGACCGGCTGAAGGTGTACGTCGCGGACGCCCGGTACGCCGCCACTCCCGGCATCCGCATGATCCTTCCCCAGCGGACCGCCGAGCGGCTCGGCCTGCACACCCGGCCGACCGGCAGCGTGTACGCCGTCCCGCACCCGCCATCGGACGCCGAGCAGCAGCGCGTCGCGGCCGCCCTCGACCAGGCCGGCGGTGGGCTCTGGCTCCAGGCCGAACACGGTCCGAGCGACCGTATGAGCACCGTTCTGCTGATCCTCACCCTGTTCGCCGGTGTGGTGACCCTGGGTGCGGCGGCCATCACCACCGGCCTCGCCAAGGCCGACGCCGAGGCCGACCTCACCACGCTCAGCGCGGTCGGCGCACCTCCGCGGGTGCGGCGCACCCTCTCGGGCTTCCAGTGCGTGGTGGTGGCGCTCACCGGGGTGCTGCTCGGCACGGGGGCGGGCCTGGTGCCCGCGGTGGCGCTGCGTCTGGTCGACCTTCGCCACGCGATGGCCGCGATGCGGAAGGAGCCCATGGAGTCCGCCTTCACGCCGATCGTGCTGCCCTGGGCGACCATCGGGCTGCTGGCCGTGGTCGTTCCACTGCTGGCCGGAGTGCTGGCGGCGGCGTTCACCCGTTCCCGCCTGACGCTGGCCCGCCGCGCCGGGTGAACCGGCGAAAGGCGGCGATGTCGGCCTGACCGGCAGCTTCGACGCACATCCGGTGCCCCCGGAAACGGTGGATCATCCGTTTCCGGGGGCACCACAGAGTTGTACGCCGTGTGTGCGAGACAATGGACGGCATGGAGATGCCGAGGAATGAACGGTCGCAGGAGCACCCCCAGGTCCTCGTAGTGGGGCAGGACGGAATGGCGATCGGCGGCGGTGGCACTGACGACGAGTCGCGTGAGGTCCCGGTGACAGAGATGGTCGAACAGCCCGCGAAGGTCATGCGCATCGGCAGCATGATCAAGCAACTCCTGGAGGAGGTCAGGGCGGCTCCCCTCGACGAGGCGAGCCGAGTGCGCCTGAAGGAGATCCACGCCAGCTCGGTCAAGGAGCTGGAGGACGGCCTCGCGCCGGAACTGGTGGAGGAACTGGAGCGGCTCTCGCTGCCGTTCACCGAGGAGTCGGTTCCCTCGGAGGCAGAACTCCGGATCGCACAGGCCCAGTTGGTCGGCTGGCTGGAGGGCCTCTTCCACGGCATCCAGACCGCGCTCTTCGCCCAGCAGATGGCGGCCCGGGCGCAGCTGGAGCAGATGCGCCGCGCACTGCCTCCCGGCAGCGGTCACGAGGAGGAGGACGGCGGCGTGGACCCGCACGGGGCGCTTCGCTCCGGCCCGTACCTGTAGTTCCGGCCCGATCCGTATCCACTGTTTCGCGTGAAGGGCCCGGCACGTGTGCGTGCCGGGCCCTTCCACGTTCCGCGGCCGTGCTCGACGGGATCAGGCCGCGGCACCCGTGAGGGCAGCGGCGCACGCGTGCCGGGCCCTGCGACGTTCTGCTGCTGTACGGGGCGTCAGGCCGCGGTACGCGTGCAGGGACCGCCACAGGTGCGAAGGCCGGGCCCGTCGACGTTCCGCGGATGCGCGGGGGCGTGTCGAGCTGCTTGACGCGTGCACTGACCGGCACGTGCGTGTGCCGGTCCGCGACGCTCTGCGGTTGCACAGGGCGCCGCACCGGAACCGGCTCCATCAGGTCGCTGAGCGTGCAGTGACCGGGCACGTGCGTGTGGCGGCCACTGCGACGCTCCGCGGTTGCGCAGGGCGCGATCAGGTCGCTGCGGGCGACTGCAGGAGCACCTTGCCGACGTGGGTGCTGGACTCCATCACCCGATGCGCCTCCGCCGCCTCCCGCATCGGCAGCGTGCGGTCCACGACCGGCCGGACGACGCCGTCCGCGATCAGCGGCCACACGTGCTCGCGTACGGCGGCGACGATCGCGGCCTTCTCGGCGAGCGGGCGCCCGCGCAGCGACGTCGCCGTGACGGCGGCCCGCTTGTTCAGCAGGGCGCCGAGGTTCAGCTCCCCCTTGGCGCCGCCCTGGAGACCGATGATCGCGAGCCGACCGTTGACGGCCAGTGCCCGCACGTTCCGGTCCAGGTACTTCGCGCCGACGATGTCGAGGATGACGTCCGCGCCCGCCCCGTCCGTCGCCTTGCGGAGCTCGTCGACGAAGTCCTGTTCCCGGTAGTCGATCAGGATGTCGGCGCCGAGCTCGGCACAGCGCGCCAGCTTCTCGGGACCGCCGGCTGTCACGGCGACCCGGGCACCGACCGCCTTGGCGAGCTGGATCGCCATCGTGCCGATACCGCTGGAGCCTCCATGGACCAACAGGGTCTCGGTGGGGCGCAGATGGGCCACCATGAACACGTTGGACCAGACGGTGGCCGTCACTTCGGGCAGCGCCGCGGCGAGGGTGAGGTCCAGCCCTTCCGGTACGGGGAGCAGCTGGCCCACGGGGACGACGACCTTCTCCGCATAGCCGCCGCCCGCGAGGAGCGCGCACACCTCGTCGCCGACCGACCAGCCGACGACCCCGGGGCCGAGGGCCGAGACCCGGCCCGCGCACTCCAGGCCCGGGTAGGGGGAGGCGCCGGCCGGCGGGTTGTAGAAGCCCTGCCGCTGGAGCACATCGGCCCGGTTGACCGCGCTGGACACGACGTCGACGAGGACCTCACCCTCGCCGGGTACGGGATCGGGCACCTCGGCCCACACGAGCGCCTCGGGGCCACCGGGTTCGGGGATCGTGATCGCATACATGGCCGCGAGGCTACTCCGTGGAAGGCGGACGGCCACGATGCGCGGTGGTGCGGCGCGCAGCGGCCGACGGACCGGCCCGTCCAGGAGCCGGTCCGCCTAAGGACCGCTGGTGCAGCCGCGCGGGCTGATGGGGGGTGCGCCTCGCGCCCGCCCGGGGCCGGGCAGGGTTGCCTCGTTCAGGCTGCCACACTGAACGAAGTGGCCCTCGTCCGGAGGCGCAAACTGATCGCGGCCCGCCTCGTTCAGGCGCGCGGGGCCGTGTGCGGCGGGTGGTTCAGAGGCGGTTCGTTGGAGGCGCGCACGATGGTGATCAGCCGGTCCGTCAGCTGCAGCGGACTGGCCGCCGGATCGTCGTAGCCCAGGAGCCGATGGCCGCGCAGGACGCTGACCACCAGGTCTTCCGTCTCCCGGACGTTCTTGCCCACCTCGGCCTTTATCACCGGCCGTTCAACGAGGTCGAGCCCGCTGCCCTGCTGGATCAGGTCCTCCATCACCGTGCCCGCACTGGGACTGAGCACCGAGAGACCGAGCAACCGTCCCGCCGCACTGGCGCTGGTGATCACGGCATCCGCTCCGGACTGCCGTAGCAGCGGGGCGTTCTCCTCCTCGCGCACCGCGGCCACGATCTTCGCGCCACGGTTGAGCTGGCGAGCGGTCAACGCGACCAGGACGGCCGTGTCGTCGCGCTGGGTGGCGATGATGACCTGACGTGCCTTCTGGAGCTCTGCCCTCAGCAGCACATCGCTCCGCGTCGCGTCCCCGAGCACGCCGGTGAAGCCCTCGGCGTTGGCGATCTCTATCACCTTGGACGCCGGATCGACGATGACGATCTGGTCCTTCCGCAGCCCCGTGGCACAGAGGGTCTGAATGGCCGAACGGCCCTTCGTGCCGAAGCCGACGACGACGGTGTGGTCACGCAAGTTGGTTCTCCAACGCTTCAGCCGGAAATCCTCGCGGGTCCGTTCCGTGAGGACCTCAAGGGTGGTGCCGACCAGGATGATGAGGAAGAGCACGCGCAGCGGTGTCACGAGCAGCACATTCACGAGCCGGGCGCTGTCGCTGTACGGGGTGATGTCGCCGTATCCGGTGGTGGAGAGGGTGACCGTCGCGTAGTACAACGCGTCCAGCAGGTCGACCCTGCCGTCGGCCGCATCGTGGTAGCCGCCGTTGTCGAGCCAGACGATCAGCACGGTGACAGCGAGCACCATCAGAGCCATTATCAGCCGCTTGGCGACCTGACGAGCCGGCCCGTCGACGACCCTGCGCGGGAGCATCACCCGGGTCGGGACGACCTGTTCGTCGGCGCGCCTGGCCATCGCGTCATGGCCGGGAAGTTTCACGTGAAACACCCTTCAGTCCACGGCGTCGCCGGGGCCCACGGTAGATCGAGGATCTCCACCTCGGTGCCGGACCGTACCCCGCCCGGCTCCACAACGGCCAACCCGTCCGCGGCAGCGACGCCGCGCAGCATGGCAGGACCGTTGTAATGCAGGGGTACGACGTGGTCCGTGTCCCTTCCGGTTCCCGTGTCGGCGCGGTGAGTTGCGGAACCGGAGGCCGGCCCGGGGGCACCGGCCGTGCGATGGACCACGGGGATCAGACGGGTGTCGTGCGGATGGCCGTGCACGTCGTCGCGTACCGGCACTCGGTAAGGAGCTTCGGAGGGGCGGCCCGACAGCTCTCTGAGCAGTGGTTCGGCCAGGGTGAGCAGTCCGGAGACCGCAGCCAGTGGGTTACCGGGCAGCCCGACGAGATAGGGGCCCGCGGCGCCGAGCCGGGCCAGCAGCATGGGGTGGCCGGGGCGCACGGCGACCCCGTCGACGAGCAGTTCGGCACCGATCCGGGCGAGGACCGGGTGCACATGGTCGACGGGTCCTGCGGCGGTACCGCCGGTGGTGACGATCAGGTCTGCCTCGGAAGCGGTGACGGCCTGCCGAAGGGCTTCCGCGTCGTCGCCGAGGCGGCGCGGGGCGGACACCTCGGCGCCCAGAGCGCGCAGCCAGGGGCCGATCATCGGGCCGAGAGCATCCCGGATCAGCCCGTCGTGCGGCAGCCCGGCCGTGAGGAGTTCGTCCCCCAGGACGAGGACGTCGACGCGCGGCCGGGGCCGGGTCGGCAGTTCGTCGTAACCGGCGGCTGCGGCCAGTCCGAGTACGGCGGGCGTCACCAGCACTCCGGCGGGCAGGAGTTGGTCGCCGGAGCGGCACTCCTGGCCGCGCGGCCTGATGTCCTGCCCGGGATTGACCTGCCTCTGTGCGTGCAGCAGCCCCTTGGCCTCGTCGGCGAAGGCATGTTCGCTGCGAATGACCGCGGTGACGTCCGCCGGGATCCGGGCTCCCGTGGCGATGCGGACCGCTTCGCCGTCGGGGAGCGGGGAGGGCGGGGCGTGGCCGGCGAGGATGCCCACGTCGTCCCTGATGGCCCATGGTCCCGGCCCGGCGACGGCCCACCCGTCCATGGCGGAGGTGTCGAAGGACGGCAGATCGGTGAGCGCGCCCAGCGGCTCGGAGAGCACCTGCCCGAGCGCCTGGTCAAGAGGAAGCCGCACGGTACGGGGAGGGACGGCCCGCCCGGACCTGGCTGCGACGGCGCGGGCCTCGCGCCACGGGGTCGCCCGGTGATGGGCCCGGTCGTGGGGCACGGGGGAGTCCGGTCCGGTGCGGAGGGCGGCGGAAGTGGGGCTGTCGCGCCGCGGAAAGGCGGCCGCCTCGGGCCCGGCCGGGTCCGTGGGACCGGGGCGGCCCTGGGGCCGGCCGGAAGCCCGGGGCCCGGGGTCGGGCTCTCCCCCTGCGTCTGCCTCCTTGGGCGCCTGCCGGCCGACCAGGGCAAGGGCCTGCGCCACGGCCCGCTCCTCCTCGGCCTCGGCCTCGGCCTCGGCCTCGGCCTCGGCCTCGGCAGCCCGGTCGCGTGCGGCCGCCCGGCCGGGCTCCGGAGCTGCTCCCCGGGACCCTGGCGCCGCACCACCCACCTCGGGCGGGAGCGGCTCACCAGCGGGCGGGTGTCGGTCCGACGCGGGCGGGTGCCGGTCCGCACGCGGCGACAGCCGGTCCGACGCAGGCGGCAGCCGGTCCGCAGCGGGCGACAGCCGGTCCGACGCAGGCAGCAGCCGGTCCGACGCAGGCAGCAGCCGGTCCGACGCAGGCAGCAGCCAGTCCGCACGGGGCGGCAACCGGTCCGACGCGCGTGGCCGTTCGGCGTTGCCGCTGTGGCCTGTCATGGCGTCTCGGTCTCGTCCGCCCACCGGAGGGCGAGCGCGGCGGCCTTCCTCGCGGCCTCGGCCACTGCGTCCGGCCCGCCACCGTCAGCGCTCGCCTTTGCCGCCGCGTAGCCGACCAGGAAGGTCGTCAGGGGCGCGGCAGGGCGGGCGACACCGTGGGCGGCATCACGGGCGAGGTCGAGCAGGACGCCGGTGTCGACGTCGAGTTCGATGCCCAGTTCGTTCTTGACTGCGGTGATCCATTCGTCCAGCACGGTCCCATGCTCCCTGATCCGGGCCCGGGCCGAAGCGATGTCCTCCCAGGTGTCGCAGTCGAACGAGGCGAGCGGGTCCGCCGCCACTCTGGAGAGCTTCAGTTCATGGGTGAGAAACCGCAGGGGGAGACCGGCCAGGCTGCCGTGCTCGGTGGCGATGAGCGCCAGTTCACGGCGCAGCGGCTCCGCACGGTAGACGGCGACCAGGGGCTGGTCCCGGCCGTCGGGGTCGGTGCAGACCGCGCCCTCGACGCCGCCCTGCCCTGCCGCTTCCAGCAACGTGCCCACCGTGTCGGGGCCCAGGAACGGCAGATCGGCGGAGAGCACGAGTACGCGCTCAGCCGCCGTGTGCCGCACCCCCGCACCGAGCGCGGCCAACGGGCCGCCGCCCTGCGGCTCTTCGCGCGTCCACGTCACCGTGCGCGCGGTGGGCCGCCGTCCCCCCACCACCACGGTGGTCGTGGCACCCGTACAGGCTCCGAGGACACGGTCGAGCAGCGCGCGGCCACCGACCCGGACCCCCGGCTTGTCGGCGCCGCCGAGCCGCTTGGCGGCCCCTCCGGCGAGAACGATGGCGTCATACGCGGTCATGCCCCGAGTATGCGTGCCCCGCCGTCCGACGACCCTCCCCGTCCACGTTCCATGGATCGACGCAGAACGTGAACGGGGAGCACCTCATCACCGGGGCGCCGGAGGACGCGCGCACGGCTCCTGCCCGCGCCCGCCTACAGCGTCCGCAGCAGCAACGCCGGCTGTTCCACGCAGTCGGCCACGTAACGCAGGAAGCCTCCCGCCGTTCCGCCGTCGCAGACCCGGTGATCGAAGGTGAGAGAGAGCTGGACAACCCGTCGCACGGCCAGTTCTCCCTCGTGCACCCACGGCTTGGGGACGATCCGGCCGACCCCGAGCATCGCCGCCTCCGGGTGATTGATGATCGGCGTCGACCCGTCGACCCCGAAGACCCCGTAGTTGTTGAGCGTGAACGTCCCGCCGGTCAGGTCCGCCGGTTTCAGCGCCCCGGCCCTCGCCGCCTCGGTGAGCCGGGCGATCTCCGCCCCGATCGACTCCGCGTTGCGGGTCTGCGCGTCCCGGACGACGGGGACGACCAGACCGCGCTCGGTCTGGGCCGCGAAACCCAGATGGACCTCCGGCAGCCGCACGATCTCGCGCGCCTCCATGTCCACCGTGGAATTGAGCTCGGGGTACCGGGCCAGGGCCGCCGTGCAGATACGGGCGAGGAGCGCGAGCACCGACACCTTCGGGCCCGCCCCGGCACCACCGGAGCCGTTCATCGCCGCCCTGGCCGCCATCAGCTCGGTGGCATCGGCATCCACCCAGCACGTGGCGTCGGGGATCTCACGCCGGCTGCGCGCCAGTTTGTCGGCGACCGCGCCCCGCACACCGCGCAACGGAATCCGCTCGGCACCCGGAGCCGGCGACGGGCCGGAAGCCGTCGCGGGCCGCGCCCCCGACGTCACGGCCGGGGCAGCGACGGGAGCCGACGTCGCCGAGCGGATGGCGGACTCGACATCGGCGCGCAGAATCAACCCGTCGGGCCCCGATCCCGCGAGTTGCCGCAGATCGAGATCGTGCTGCCGCGCAAGCTTGCGCACCAGCGGGGAGACGACGGCGACCGGCCCCCGTACGCCGTCCGGAACCCGTGCCGGGACCGCGGTCCCGGCCGGAGCTCCGGCGACGGGCGACGCGACGGCAGGGGCACCGGAGGCTACTGCGGGAGTCGTGAGCCCCTCGGGCCGGACCCGGCGCCGCCGCACCGGCGGTGCACCCGTCCCGTACCCCACCAGCACGTTCCCCGACCCGGACGGCTCCGCGTCGGCGGCCCCCGGACCGGAACCCGCACCGGTGGACGTCTCCGACGGTTCCACGGTCCCGACGGCGACCGTGATCAGCGGCGCCCCGACGGGTAGTTCCGTCCCTTCCTCGCCGAACCGCGCGGTGACCACGCCTCCGTACGGACACGGCACCTCCACCATCGCCTTGGCCGTCTCGACCTCGACGACCGGCTGGTCGATGGCGACGACATCGCCGACCTCCACCAGCCAGCGCACGATCTCCGCCTCGGTCAGCCCTTCACCGAGATCCGGAAGCTTGAATTCGAGTACCTGAGGCATCAGTTGTCCGCCTCCCACTGCAGTCGCGCGACGGCGTCGAGCACCCGGTCCACGCCCGGCAGATGGTGGCGCTCCTGCATCGGCGGCGGGTACGGGATGTCGAATCCTGCGACCCGCAGCACCGGTGCCTCAAGGTGGTGGAAGCAGCGCTCGGTGATCCGGGCGGCGATCTCGCCGCCCGGGCCGCCGAAGCCGGTGGACTCGTGGACGACGACCGCGCGACCCGTACGCCGCACGGACGCCACGACGGTCTCGTCGTCGAACGGCACCAGCGAGCGCAGGTCGACGACCTCGAGGTCCCACCCCTCCTCGACCGCGGCCCGCGCCGCCTCCATGCAGACCGGCAGCGACGGTCCGTAGGTGATCAGCGTCGCGCTGCGCCCGGGGCGGCGCACGACCGCCCGCCCGATGGGCTCGACGGCGGCCGGCGCCTGCGGCGACCAGTCGGCCTTCGACCAGTAGAGCCGCTTGGGCTCGAGGAAGACCACCGGATCATCGGACGCGATCGACGCCCTCAGCAGCCCGTAGGCGTCCTCGACCGTGGCGGGTGTGACGACATGAAGACCCGGGGTCGCCATGTAGTACGCCTCCGAGGAGTCGCTGTGGTGCTCGACGCCTCCGATTCCACCGCCGTAGGGGACCCTGACCGTGATCGGCAGCGGCATCGCGCCCCCGGTCCGGTTCCGCATCTTGGCGACATGGCTGATGAGTTGCTCGAACGCCGGATAGGCGAAGGCGTCGAACTGCATCTCCACCACCGGGCGGAGACCGTACATCGCCATGCCGACGGCCGCCCCGAGGATTCCGGCCTCGGCCAGCGGGGTGTCCGTGCACCGTTCGTCGCCGAACTCCTTGGCCAGGCCGTCGGTGATCCTGAAGACCCCGCCGAGCGTCCCGACGTCCTCACCGAGGACGTGGACCGAGGGGTCCTCGGCCATCGAGTCGCGCAGCGCGCGCCCGAGTGCCTGCGCCATGGTCGCGGGCTTGGCCTTCGCCGTCCGTTCCCCGGCCGTGGCCGCTGCGGTGGTCATCGCCCTGTACCCCTGTCGTCCATGCCGTGCTCGTCGTGCTCCGCGTCCAGCTCGACCCGCAGGCGGGCCGCCTGCTCGCGCAGTTGTGTCGTCTGCTCCTCGTACACATGGGCGAAGAGGTCCATCGGGTCGAGCACCGGGTCCGCGTTCATCCGCTCCCGCAGCTGTGCGGCCATCCGCTCCGCGGCCGCGCGCGCTTCCTCGATGCCGTCGTCGCCGAGCAGCCCGCGCCCGGTCAGCTCGCGTTCCAGAAGCTGGACCGGATCGTGGGCGCGCCAGGCCTCGACCTCGCTGTCACCGCGGTAGCGCGTGGCGTCGTCGGCGTTCGTGTGCGCGTCCATCCGGTAGGTCACGGCCTCCACGAGCGTCGGGCCGCCACCGCTCCTGGCCCTTGCCACGGCCTCCGAGAGCACCTGGTGCACGGCGGCCGCGTCATTGCCGTCGACCAGCCGGCCGGGCATCCCGTACCCCACGGCCTTGTGGGCCAGGGACGGTGCCGCGGTCTGCTTGGCCAGGGGCACGGAGATGGCGAAGCCGTTGTTCTGCACGAGGAAGACGACCGGGGCCCGCCAGACGGCTGCGAAGTTCAGCGCCTCGTGGAAATCGCCCTCGCTGGTGCCGCCGTCGCCGACCATGGCGAGCGCCACCACGTCGTCCCCCTTGAGCCGCGCCGCGTGGGCCAGGCCCACGGCATGCGGCAGCTGGGTGGCGAGCGGGGTACACAGGGGCGCGATGCGGTGCTCACGCGGGTCGTACCCGGTGTGCCGGTCGCCCCTCAGCAGGGTCAGGGCCTCGACCGGGTCCAGTCCCCGTGCCACGGCCGCAAGCGTGTCGCGGTAGCTGGGGAAGAGCCAGTCCCGCTCCTCCAGCACCAGTGCGGCCGCGATCTCGCAGGCCTCCTGCCCGGTGCTCGACGGATAGACCGCGAGCCGGCCCTGCTTGGTGAGGGCGGTCGCCTGTGCGTTGTACCGCCGCCCGCGCACGAGCTCGGCGTAGAGCCGCCGCAGCAGCTCCGGGTCTGCGTCGGCCGCGGCATCCGTACCGAGCACGCGGTACGGCTCGGGGTCCGGGAGCAGGGGCGCGGGATCGGTGAGCGGCTTCCAGGCCGGGGGCGGCGTGGGCCGGTAGGCGGCCGCGCCGGGCAGCTCTTGGACCGTCATGACAAGCACCTCCTGGCGTCGAGGGGTATCGAACGACATCCGGCGGCACCGGGGGTGCCCGGTGCCGAGGGGTATTGATATATGTCGAAATAACGAAAGCCGTGCGAGGCGCGAATGTGGTGCGCCTCACCTACCGATTGTTCGGTCGCGAGCGCATTTTGGCTACAGGCACCTTCAGCCTGTGGACAAACGGTTCTCCACAGCCTGGGATGGGAACAGGTCGTCCAGGACGGGGAGGCACGGGAACATGGCAGCTGAACAAATGGCCGACGAAGGCGCGGAGCCGGGCAGGATTCCCCCGGCACGCCCCCTCGACGCCATCGACAGCGCCATCCTCCGATTGCTCCAGACGGACGGCCGCGCCTCGATACGGTCGGTGGCCGACCGCGTCCATGTGTCGCGGGCCAACGCGTACGCCCGGATCAACCGGCTCATCGACGACGGCGTGATCCGCGGCTTCAGTGCGCGGGTGGACCATGAGCGGGCGGGGCAGGGGGCCTCCGCGTACATCACGCTCAAGATCGTCCAGAATTCCTGGCGCACGGTGCGGGAGCAGCTCCAGGCACTGCCCGGCGCGACCCACATCGCGCTGGTCAGCGGCGATTTCGACGTCCTGCTGCTGGTGCACACCCCGGACAACCGGTCACTGCGCGAGCTGGTCCTGACGAGGATCCAGGCCATTCCTGAGGTGCTTTCCACGCGGACCCTGCTGGTCTTCGAGGAGACGGACCTGGCCCCGGGCTCGGACCGGCCCGCCGAACTCACCTGATCCGGGGCGCCCCGGCCGGAGCGGGAGAGACCAGCGGCCGGAGGGAGCGGATCAGCGCATGCGGGGACAGGGAAAGGGCGGCTTCGAGGCGCGAGATCAGCGAGTTCCGGGCGAAGGAAAGCGCGGCTTCGAGGCGCGAGACCAGCGACTTCCGGGCAAGGGATCAGCGCCCCTCCGGGCGGGGATCAGCCACCTCCGGGCCACGGATCAGCGCCCCTCCGGGCGACGGATCAGCGACTCGACTTCATGCCTTCGAAGGCCAGCTGCACCACGGTGTCGGCGAGCCGCTCCCCCTCCGCGCCCCCGTCCGGCAGCGGCCGGAACCACTCGACGAGCGAGTTGACCATCCCGAACAGCAGCCTCGTCGCAAGCCGTATGTCCACGTCGGAGCGGAGATCACCGTCCGCGACCGCCGCCTTGAGGAGATCGGCCACGCGCTGGTCGAACTCGCGCCGCCGCTCCATGGCCCAGCGCTCGGTCTTCGTGTTGCCCCGTACGCGCAGCAGCAGCGTGACGTAGGGCAGTTCGGCTATCAGCACCTCGACGGTGCGGCGCGTGACGTACTCAACCCGTTCGATCGCGCGGCCCCGCGTCGCACCCTGCTCGTCGAGGATCCCGAAGAGTCCGTCCAGCGCCCGGCTGACCGCACGCCGGAGCAGTTCTTCCTTGCCGGCGACATGGTGGTAGATGGATGACTTCGAGATGCCCGCCGCCTTCGACAGGTGCTCCATCGACGTGCCGTCGTAGCCGCGCTCGTTGAAGACACGGACGGCGACGGTGAGCAGAGTCTCCGGGGTGTACGTGTCCCGCTTGGCCGTGGTCATGCCCGCGATCCTCCCCTACGAGTTGTCCACAGGTTCCGTGGGCCCCCTTGTCCCGACCGATCGTTCGGTTACTCTAACTCTGTCCGCCCGTCCCTGCCCAGCTCGATGAGGAGTTGGTCCGTCATGGCCGCCGAGCTCTCCCCGCACCTGCTGTCCGAGAAGCACCGCCCCACGCTCGACCGGGCCCTCGACGCGATCCGCACGCGTGCCTACTGGTCGCCGCATCCCGAGCACCCGAAGGCCTACGGCGAGGGCGGCGCGCCCGGCAGCCTGGGCGCCGCCGAGGGCAAGGCCGCCTTCGACGCCGTGCTCCACACCCGTCTCGAGCTGGACCAGCCGGGCACGGACGGCTGGACGGGCGGCGAGGTCTCTCCGTACGGCCCGGAGCTGGCCGTCGAGTACCCGCACGCCGACCTCGACGTGCTGCTTCCGGCCATGCGTGCCGCGATGCCTGCCTGGCGCGAGGCGGGCCCGGAGACCAGAGCTCTGGTGTGCCTGGAGATCCTGGCGCGGATCAGTGCCCGCACCCATGAGTTCGGCCACGCGGTGATGCACACCAGCGGGCAGGCCTTCATGATGGCGTTCCAGGCCGGCGGACCGCACGCCCAGGACCGCGGCCTGGAGGCGGTGGCGTATGCGTACGAGGAGCAGATGCGCGCGCCCCGGGCCGCCGACTGGTCGAAGCCGCAGGGCAAGCGCGACCCGATCGACCTGCACAAGACGTTCACCGCGGCCGGACGCGGCATCTCGCTGCTGATCGGCTGCAACACCTTCCCCACTTGGAACGGCTACCCCGGCCTCTTCGCCTCCCTCGCCACCGGCAATCCGGTCCTGGTCAAGCCCCACCCCCGGGCGGTCCTCCCGCTGGCCCTCACCGTTCAGCTGGCGCGTGAGGTGCTCACCGAGGCGGGCTTCGACCCCAACCTGGTCGCCCTGGCCGCCGAGCATCCGGGCGAGGGCATCGCCAAGGCCCTGGCGGTCCGTCCGGAGATCAGGATCATCGACTACACCGGCTCCACCGAATTCGGTGACTGGCTGGAGGCCAACGCCCGCCAGGCGCAGGTGTACACGGAGAAGGCCGGGGTCAACACGATCGTCGTCGACGCCACGGACGACTACCGCGGCATGCTGGCCAACCTGGCGTTCTCGCTCTCCCTCTACAGCGGCCAGATGTGCACCACCCCGCAGAATCTCCTGATCCCCCGGGACGGCATCACGACGGACGTCGGCGACAAGTCGTACGACGACGTGGTCACCGACATCGCCGCAGCCGTCACCGGGCTCCTGGGAGACGACGCCCGGGCGAACGGCCTGCTCGGCGCCCTGGTCAACCCGGAGGTGAAGGCCCGCCTGGAGGCGGCCGCACAGCTGGGTGAGGTGGCTCTGCCCTCGCGGGAAGTGGCCAACCCGGACTTCCCCGAGGCAGTCGTCCGTACGCCGCTGATCGTCAAGCTCGACGGCAGCAAGCCGGACGACGAGTCCCCCTACCTGTCGGAATGCTTCGGCCCGGTCTCGTTCGCGGTCGCGGTCGATTCGACGGTGGACGCGGTCGAGCTGCTGCGGCGCACGATCCGCGACAAGGGGGCGATGACGGTGGGCGCCTACACCACCTCACCGGAGGTGGAGCGCGCGGTGGAGGACGTCTGCCTGGACGAGTCGGCCCAGCTCTCCCTCAACCTGACCGGTGGGGTGTACGTCAACCAGACGGCGGCGTTCTCCGACTTCCACGGCTCGGGAGGAAACCCGGCGGCGAACGCGGCCCTGTGCGACGGTGCTTTCGTTTCCAACCGGTTCCGCACCGTAGAAGTCCGCCGCCAACGCTGAGACAGCCCCCTCAGCAGGCCGATCCCACTCCGCCGCAGCCTGGCCCGCCCCAGCCCTTCCGGGCCTCGGGCCAGGCCCACCCTCGGCCCAACCCCTCCGCCCGCACTCCGACCCTCCGCTCCCCTCTTCAGCCCTTCGGCTCCCCTCTTCAGCCCCTCCGGCGTTTGAGGAGCGGGGGTCCGGGGGCGGAGCCCCCGGTTACGGGAAGGGGCGAGCAGGGGACAGTCCCCGCGGCAGGCTCTCCAGCCGCAAACTCTCCACCCGCAGCCACCCCACGCGCACCCACACCCCCTACGCCCCGTCCCCCGGGATATCCGCGTACCGCTGCACCCACGCATGCATCGCAATCGCCGCCGCAGCCCCCGCATTGATCGACCGAGTCGACCCGAACTGAGCGATCGAGCACACCATCGAGGCGTGCTTGCGGGCCTCCTCGGTCAGCCCGGGCCCCTCCTGCCCGAAGAGCAGCACACAGCGCCGCGGCAGCTCGGTCCGCTCCAGCGGCACCGCCCCCGGAAGATTGTCGATGCCGATGATCGGCAGCCCTTCGGACGCCGCCCAGGCGGTCAGATCCGCGGTGTCCGAGTGGTGACGGACGTGCTGGTAGCGGTCGGTGACCATCGCTCCGCGACGGTTCCAGCGCCGCCGCCCCACGATGTGCACCTCCTTGGCGAGGAAGGCGTTGGCGGTGCGCACGACGGAGCCGATATTGAAGTCGTGCCCCCAGTTCTCCACCGCCACGTGAAAGTCGTGCCGCCGCAGATCGAGATCGGCGACGATCGCCTCCCGGGTCCAGTAGCGATACGCATCGCCCACGTTGCGTCGGTCGCCGTGGGCGAGCAGCTCGGGGTCGTACCGCTCCCCCACGGGCCAGGGCAACGGATGCGGCCCGACGCCGATCTCCGTCCCGAACCCCTCGTCGTACTGCGCCGGCTCGCCCGTCGCCGAATCCACGGACGGGTCGCCCGCTGCGCCCGCCCCATCGGTGCTGCCTGTACTGCCTGGATCGCTGCTCACCCGACGAGCGTATGACCCTCACCGTCACGGCGCTGCGGTGCCTCCCGGTCCTCGGCTCCGGCTTCCGTACCGGCCCCCGCCCCCGCAACCGAGGCGTCCTGCGCCCCCGCGCCGTCTCGCGGCCCCGGCACCGTGCCGCGCCGCCGGAGCAGCAGGTCCCGGCCGTGAACCGCCTGCCCGCCGAGCCACACCAGGAAGACGGTCGGCAGGAAGACCGCGTCCGCGGCGATCATGGCCATCGAGAAGAAGGGGAGCCCCAGCAGCAGGGCGATGCCCGCGTGCTCGCCGATCATCACGACGAGCAGGACGTTCTTGACTCGCCGGTTGAACAGGGTGAAGGGGAAGGCGACCTGCACGATGACGGTGGCGTACGTCAGCACCATCACCATCACACCGCTCGACGCGAGAAGGTCCGAAAGCCAGGGCCAGGGCGTGAAGTAATCGAGATTGAGCGGGTAGTACAGCGCCGTGCCGTCCTGCCAGCGCGACCCCTGGATCTTGTACCAGCCCGCCGTCGCGTAGATCAGGCAGACCTCGGCCATGATCACGACGAGCGTGGCGTTGTGAGCCAGATTGGCGATGACGTCGAGCAGAGTGCGCGGCTCGCTGTGCGGTGCGTACCGGTTCACGGCCCACCAGACGCCGTGGCCGATCCACAGGATCCAGAAGAACACCGGCAGCCAGGCGGTCCCGCCCAGGCCGCCCGTCACGGTGGCCCCGCAGAGGACCGCGCCGAAAGCCACCCACAGCAGCGGCCCCACCAAGCCACCCGGGCCGGCGTCCGCGTCGGCCGTACGCCACGCACGACGGGCGTCCAGGGACCAGACCTGTCCGCACCGGGTCACCACCAGGTAGATCGCCATGAGGTGGATGACGTTGTCGCCGCCGTCGCCCATGAAGATGCTGCGGTTCTGCAGCGAGAGCACACCGGCCATGAACAGGACGGACATGGCCCGGGTGTGCCAGCCCACCATGAGCAGCGCGGCGGCGACCAGCGCCAGTGCGTACACGACCTCGAACCAGACAGCGCTGTCCGACCACATCAGTGTGGTGAAGGCCTGGTTGCCGGAGATGAGCTGGTCCGCCATGTCCCAGCGCCACGGGGCGTCGGGGCCGTACATCTCGTGACGGTGCGGAATCTCGCGCAGCAGGAACAGGAAGTACGTGGCGGAGACGCCGATCCGGATGACGGCGCTCTGGTACGGCCCCAGGGAAGAGGCCGTGATGCGCTGGATACCGCGGGCGAGCGTGTGCTCGGATCCAGGTGTGCTCACTGGTCCGCCTCCTTGGAGTCGGCCGAGCCCTCGGGGAGGTCGGCCGCGGTGACGGTCCACCAGGGCAGAACCCGGTAGGACGGCTTGGTGCTGATCTTCTCGTCGCTCCACACGGGGGCCGCCACGGACCGGATCTCGGACCGGACCTGGATCCTCAGGACGTCGCCACCGTAGTCGTGCTCGCTGAGGCGCAGCATCACGATGCGCCGGATGTACTGCTCGGAGAGTGTGCCGCGCAGTCCGTTGGCCCTGTTCTGGCTGTCGTGGGAGCCGAGGTAGAAGTCCCAGCCCCGGCGGAGTTCGTTCTGCTGGACGTGGCTGGGGAGCAGATTGCCGCGTATCGCCTTGCCGTCCTCACCCGACAGGCTCATCCAGGGCGTGGTCCGACGCTTGTCGGGGCCGGATATCTCGGCGCGCACGTGCACGGCGATGTTCTGCTGCAGAGGGTTGGGCGCGAAGAGCTTCCAGTTCTGCTCGAACTCGGGGTAGATCCACTGGTCGACCGCCTCGCCGTGCTGCTTGGTCAGCGTGTTGGAGGGGGCGACGTGCAGGAACACCATGGCCAATTGCACACAGGCCAGCAGCCCGATCACCGACAGCGCCACAGCCGCGACGACCTGGTACGGAAACGAGAGCCCGGCCATACCGACGCGCGGCTCGGGACCCGGGCGGAGGGCCGGATCGGGGCGGGGGCCCGCCTGGGCGGGAAGCTCGGGAACCGGACGCGAACCGGGGTCCGCCACGCTCTCGTCCCCCTCGTCGACGCTCCCACCGCCGCCCCCGCCGACGCCCCTGTCGTCGTACGAATCCATCCCGCCCCGATCCCCGTCGATCCCGGTCAGTTATCCACAGGGTTGACACCCTACGGGCCGCAGACTCACCATTGAAGACATTGAACCGAACGATCGGTCGGTAGGGAGTCCGGGATGGCGGCAGTGACTGCGGGCCAGACAGCGCAGGCGGCAGCAGGCAGTACCGATGGGGCGGACGGGGCGCTGGAGGCGGTCTTCGACGCCGCCGTGGCGGCCGACGAGCGCATCGAGCCACGCGACTGGATGCCCGACGCCTACCGCGCCTCGCTGGTCAGGCAAATGGCCCAGCACGCCCACTCCGAGATCATCGGCATGCAGCCGGAGGCCAACTGGATCACCCGCGCGCCCTCCCTGCGCCGCAAGGCCATCCTGATGGCCAAGGTGCAGGACGAGGCCGGGCACGGCCTTTACCTGTACAGCGCGGCGGAAACCCTCGGCACAAGCCGCGAGGAGTTGCTCGACAAGCTGCACGCGGGTCGCCAGCGGTATTCCTCGATCTTCAATTACCCCACTCTGACCTGGGCGGACGTCGGTGCCGTCGGCTGGCTCGTGGACGGCGCCGCGATCACCAACCAGGTCCCTCTCTGCCGCTGCTCCTACGGCCCCTACGCCCGGGCCATGGTCCGCATCTGCAAGGAGGAGTCCTTCCATCAGCGCCAGGGCTACGAACTGCTGCTCGCCCTCAGCCACGGGACGCCGGCACAGCACGAGATGGCACAGGACGCCGTGAACCGCTGGTGGTGGCCGTCCCTGATGATGTTCGGCCCTCCCGACGACGCCTCGTCGCATTCGGCGCAGTCGATGACCTGGAAGATCAAGCGGCATTCCAACGACGAGCTGCGCCAGCGCTTCGTGGACATCTGCGTACCGCAGGCCGAGGTCCTGGGCCTCACCCTCCCCGACCCGGACCTCCGGTGGAACGAGAAGCGCGGTCAGCATGACTTCGGGGCGATCGACTGGACGGAGTTCCAGGAGGTCCTGAAGGGCAACGGGCCGTGCAACGAGCAGCGCCTCACCCAGCGTCGCCATGCGCACGAGGAAGGCGCCTGGGTCCGGGACGCAGCCGCCGCATACGCACAGAAGCACACAGCCGCGCATACGGCGGCAGTGAACACGGCTGTACCGAACGGGGAGGCAACAGCATGAGCAGCTCGACCGAATGGCCGCTGTGGGAGGTGTTCGTGCGCTCACGGCGCGGGCTCTCCCACACCCACGCCGGCAGCCTGCACGCCCCGGACGCCGAGATGGCCCTGCGCAACGCACGCGATCTGTACACCCGCCGCTCCGAGGGCGTCTCCCTCTGGGTGGTGCCGTCGAACCAGATCACGGCATCCTCGCCGGACGAGAAGGACACATTCTTCGAACCGGCGGGTGACAAGCCCTACCGGCACCCGACCTTCTACGCGATCCCGGACGGGGTGAAGCACCTGTGACCGCGGCCCTCGCTCTCGGCGACGACGCACTGGTGCTCTCGCACCGGCTGGGGGAGTGGGCCGGCCACGCCCCCGTGCTGGAGGAGGAGGTGGCCCTCGCCAACATCGCCCTGGACCTCCTGGGCCAGGCCCGGATCCTGCTCTCCCTGGCGGGCGACGAAGACGAGCTGGCGTACCTGCGCGAGGAACGCGCCTTCCGCAACGTCCAGCTGGTCGAGCAGCCCAACGGCGACTTCGCCCACACCATCGCCCGCCAGCTGTACTTCTCGGTCCACCAGCACGGCCTGTACGAGCAGCTGGCGACGGGGGACAGCGAGTTCGCCGGTCTGGCCGCCAAGGCGGTCAAGGAGGTCGCCTACCACCGGGACCACGCCGAGCAGTGGACCCTGCGTCTCGGCGACGGCACCGCCGAGAGCCACGAGCGCATGCAGCGCGGGGTGAACGCCCTGTGGCGCTACACCGGCGAGCTGTTCCAGCCCGTCGAAGGCGTCGACGTCGACTGGCAGGCCCTGCACAGTCGCTGGCTGGACTCCGTCACCACCGTGCTGGAACGGGCCACGCTGACCGTGCCGTCAGGACCGCAGACCGGGGCCTGGACGGCAGGCGCCGGCCGGCAGGGCATCCACACGGAACCCTTCGGCCGGATGATCGCCGAGATGCAGCATCTGCACCGCAGCCACCCGGGGGCGTCATGGTGACGTGGACATCCCTGGAGGAGGAACTGCGGAGCCTCGCGGGCGCCGTCCCCGATCCGGAGCTACCCGTACTGACCCTGGAGGAGCTGGGTGTGCTCCGGGGCGTGGAAGTCCTCGCACCCGGCCGCGTCACGGTCCGGCTCACTCCGACCTACACCGGATGCCCCGCGATAGAGACCATGTCCACGGACATCGAGCGGGTGCTGCACGACCACGGCATGACCGAGGTCTCCGTGGTCACCGTCCTCGCCCCGGCCTGGTCCACGGACGACATCAGCGCGGAAGGCCGGCGCAAGCTCGCCGAGTTCGGTATCGCGCCCCCGCGGCCGCACGATGGGGTGGCCCCCGCCGCGGGGCCCGTACCCCTGGCCCTGTCGGTGCGCTGTCCGCACTGCGGCTCGACCGACACGGAGCTTCTGAGCCGGTTCTCGTCCACTGCCTGCAAGGCGCTGCGCCGCTGTGTTTCATGCCGCGAACCGTTCGACCACTTCAAGGAGTTGTAGATGTTCCATCCGCTCCGGGTCAGCGCGATAGAACGGCTCACGGACGATTCGGTGGCCGTCACCTTCGCCGTGCCGGCGAAGCTTCGCGAGACCTTCCGCCACAAGCCCGGCCAGCACCTCAATGTCCGCTACACCCTCGGCGGAGAGGAGATCCGGCGCTCGTACTCGATCTGCGCACCGGCCACCGCGCAACCGGCCGACCCCGTGCTCCGCGTGGGCATCCGGCTCGTCGACGGCGGCGCCTTCTCCACGTACGCGCTCAAGGAGCTGGCGGTCGGTGACGAGGTGGAGGCGATGCCTCCGATGGGCCGCTTCGTACTCGCACCGCGCGCCGGGCAGTTCGCGGCGATCGTCGGCGGGAGCGGCATCACCCCGGTGCTCTCCATCGCGGCGACCCTGCTGGCCCGGGAGGCCGATGCCTCGTTCTGCCTGATCCGAAGCGACCGGACCGCCGCGTCGACGATGTTCCTGGACGAGGTCGCCGATCTCAAGGACCGCTACCCGGACCGATTCCAGTTGGTCACAGCGCTCTCCCGCGAGGAGCAGCAGGCGGGTCTCCCCTCCGGCCGGCTCGACCACGAAAGACTCACCGGGCTGCTGCCGGCGCTGCTCCCGGTGACCGACGTCGAGGGCTGGTACCTCTGCGGGCCGCTCGGCCTGGTCCGGGCCTCTGAAGGCGCGCTGCACGGCCTGGGTGTCGACCGGACCCGTATCCACCAGGAGATCTTCCACGTCGAGGACGTCCCCGACGCCCCGGTCCGTCCACGGATCGAGGCTTCCGCGCACAGCACGCTCACCGCGACTCTGGACGGCCGCTCGGGCAAGTGGCCGGTACAGGAGGGCGAGTCCCTCCTGGAGACGGTGCTGCGCAGCCGTTCCGACGCCCCGTACGCCTGCAAGGGCGGAGTGTGCGGGACCTGCCGGGCCTTCCTGGTCTCGGGCGAGGTGCGGATGGACCGCAACTTCGCGCTGGAACCGGAGGAAACGGACGCGGGGTACGTGCTCGCCTGTCAGTCCCATCCGGTGACGGGGGAGGTCGAGCTCGACTTCGACCGCTGACCCGGGGCGGCGCGGCACCCCGCTACGCGCCGCACCGCGCCCGGCCTGTTCCCTTCTCGTAGAACCTGTTCTATCTTGACGCTCCGTCAGGTCCGGGTACGGGCACAGCGGTTCGCGGGAGGTCAGGACAGTGGACTTCACCTTCACCGAGGAACAAGCGGCAGCCGTCGAGGCGGCTCGGGCAGTCTTCTCGGGCGTCGCCCCCGATGCGGTACCCAGCCCTTCTCTGGTCCCGGGAGCGGTGGCTGAGGACATCGACCGGCCGCTGTGGGCCGCACTCGCCACCGGCGACCTGTTGAGCCTGACGCTGTCTCCGGAGCATGGCGGGGCCGGCCTCGATCTGGTCGCGCTGTGCCTGGTGCTGCGCGAGTCCGCGAAGGTTCTCGCCCGGGTCCCCCTGCTGGAGACGTGCGCGGTCGCGATGGCGCTCCAGCGCTTCGGTGACCGGGATCTGGCGGCGGAACTGCTGCCGGGCATCGGCCGCGGGGACCTGGTTCTCACAGTCGGCGCCAACGGCCGCACCGGCCACGACCCGGCGGAACTCGCCGTCACCGCACGGCCGGACGGCGAACTGAGCGACAGCGACAGCGGAAGCGGAAGCGAAAGCGGCGGAAGCGAAAGCAGCGGCAGCGGCAGCGGCAGCGGCAGCGGCAGCGGCAGCGGCAGCGGCAGCGCAGGAAGGTCCTGGGTGCTCGACGGTATGCAGTCGGGGGTGCCCTGGGCGCAGGCCGCGGACTGGATCGCGGTGCCCGCCCACGCCGTGGACGGCCGCGCCGTGCTGGCTCTGATCCGCCGCGACGACGACGGCGTCACCGTCGCGGAGCAGGTCTCCACCAACGGTGAACTGTTCGGCGAGGTACGGCTGGAAGGGGTGAGGATCGAGGCCCGCCGGCTGATCGACGCCGCCGGCGCCTGGGAGTGGCTGCGCTCCGTACTCACCACCGGCACGTGCGCCCTCGCGTTGGGTCTCGGCGAGGCAGTGCTGGCCATGACGAGTCAGTACACCGGCAAGCGCGAGCAGTTCGGCTTTCCCGTCGCCACCTTCCAGGCCGTCGCCGTGCAGGCCGCGGACCGCTACATCGACCTGCGGGCCATGGAGGTGACCCTCTGGCAGGCGGCCTGGCGGATCGACGTCGGCGGAGCCGGCGCGCTGCCACCGGCAGGCGACGTGGCCGTGGCGAAGATCTGGGCGTCCGACGGGGTCCGCCGGGTCGTGCAGACGGCACAGCACCTGCACGGCGGCTTCGGCGCGGACACCGACTACCCCCTGCACCGCTTCCACGCCTGGGCGAAGCAGATCGAGCTCTCCCTCGGTCCGGCAGCGGCCCACGAGGAGGCCCTGGGTGACCTGCTGGCCGCCCACCCCCTCGACTGACACCACCACCGGCCCGACAGGGGCGGCCGAGCGATCACCGGCAGCGGGCGCAGGCGGCACGCGTCGCGCGATCGAACGCGGGCAGGCGCGACGCGGACCGACAGGGCAAGCGCAACGCGGACCGACACGGGCAGGCGCGACGCGGACCGACGAGGTCAGGCGACGAAGGCGGGAGCCCCGCTGTCGGTGACCATCGGACGCCCCGCCCCGTCCCAGGCGAGCATGCCGCCGTCGATGTTCACGGCGTCGATGCCCTGCTGCACCAGGTACTGGGTGACCTGGGCGGACCGGCCGCCGACCCGGCACATCACGTGCACGCGCCGGCCGTCCTCCACCGCCTCGGTCAGTTCCCCGAACCGGCCCACGAAGCCGCTCATCGGAATGTGCAGGGCGCCGTCGACATGCCCGGCCGCCCATTCGTCGTCCTCCCGGACGTCCAGCACGAAGCCGTCCGCCGGCACCGCCGTGACGTCGACCGCGGGAAGCGGAGCGAAATTCATGGGTCATGCCTTCTCTCGTAAATGCGCACCGAAGTCACCGGAAACGCTACTGCACCAGACCTGACAGCTCGGCCTCACGCCGCGAGACCTCGCCCAGCAACTGCTCGGCGATCTCTTCCAGCAGGTGATCCGGGTCGTCCGGCGCCATCCGCAACATGGCACCGATCGCGCTCTGCTCCAGTTCCTGGGCGAGCACCGTCAGCAGTTCCTTGCGCTGGGTCAGCCAGTTCAGCCGGGCGTAGAGCTCATCGGCTTCGTTGAGCTCCGCCTCGGGCACGACCGGGCCGGCCGCCCACTCCTGAGCCAGTTCCCTCAGCAGCGCCTCGTCCCCGCGCCCGTAGGCGGCGTTGACACGCGTGATGAACTCGTCCCGCCGGGCCCGCTCGGTCTCGTCCTGAGCCAGGTCCGGATGTGCCTTGCGGGCCAGCTCGCGGTACAGCTTGCGGGCCTCGTCCGTCGGCCGGACCCGCTTCGGCGGCCGGACCGGCTGCTCGGTCAGCATGGCCGCGGCCTCGGGGGACAGACCGTCGGAGTCGAGCCAGTCGTGGAACAGCTCGTCGACCCCAGGCATGGGCATCACGATCGCCCGCGCGTCCTGTGCCTTGCGCAGATCCTCCGGATCGCCCGACTTCGCAGCCCGGGCCTCCGCGATCTGTGCGTCGAGCTCGTCGAGCCGTGCGTACATCGGGCCCAGCCGCTGGTGGTGCAGCCGGGAGAAGTTCTCCACCTCGACCCGGAACGTCTCCACGGCGATCTCGAACTCGATCAGAGCCTGCTCGGCCACCCGCACCGCATGCGCCAGCCGTGCCTCGGGGCGCGCCTGCTCACCTGTGGCGCCGCCCCCGGCAGCATCCGCCTCGTCGGGCGTACCGGCGGTCGCACCGGCGTCGGCGCCTGCCGCAGCGCCGCCGCCTTCAGTGGGCGCGCCGGCATCGTGTCCGGCGCCGGGGCCCTCCGCTCGCGCCTCGGCCGGGGAGCCGGGCTGCTCGTCCTGCAGGGCGTCGTCCTGCCGGGCATCGTCGTTCCGGGTGGTCGGCACCCCGGCGGCTTCGTGGGTCACCCGTCCAGCGTATGGCCATGGCCCGGGTGCCGAGGACGCACGGTCGGCGCAGCGGGCGTCACACCCCCGGTTCGGCGGCTGTCCGCCCTGCTGCGACGGCCCGCACCAGGTCCGCGTGGTCGGCTTCCGTGCGGTCGGCATAGGTGACCGCGAACGCGGCGACCGCCTCGTCCAGCTCGTCGTTCTTTCCGCAGTACCCCGCGATCAGGCGTGGGTCGGCGCTGTGCGCATGAGCCCGCGCCAGCAGGGCCCCGGTCATCCGGCCGTAGTCGTCGACCTCGTCGGCCGCCAGCGCCGCCGGGTCCACGCTGCCCTTCCGGTTCCTGAACTGCCGTACCTGGAAGGGGCGGCCCTCCACGGTCGCCCAGCCCAGCAGGATGTCGCTGACGACCTGCATCCGTTTCTGCCCGAGCACCACCCGGCGCCCCTCGTGCGCCACCTCCGGCACCTCGAAGCCCACGGCGGGCAGGTGGGGCGCCAGGACCGAAGGCCTGGCCTCCTTCACCTGCAGGACCAGCGGCTCGCCCCGGTGATCCAGCAGCAGCACGACGTACGAACGGGTACCCACGCTTCCCGTGCCGACCACCCGGAACGCCACATCGTGGATCGCGTACCGGGCCAGCAGTGGCACCCGGTCCTCCGAGACGGTGCTCAGGTAGTCGCCCAGACCCGCCGCCACGGCTGCCGCCTCCGCGTCCGGCACCCTGCGCAGCACCGGCGGCGCGTCGACGAACCGGCGGCCCCCGTCCCCGCAGTCCTCCGTGGACTTCGCGGCGAAGCGGGCGCTGGTGTTGTTGCGCGCCTTCTCCGACACCCGCTCCAGGGTGCCCAGCAGGTCCTTCGCGTCGGTGTGCGAGACCAGTTCCTCGTCGGCGATGGCGTTCCAGGCGTCGAGCGCGGGCAGCCGGGCCAGCAGCCGCATCGTCCGGCGATAGGCGCCCACCGTGTCGTACGCACCCCTGCGGCAGGTCTCCTCGTCCGCACCGGCCTCGCGGCCCGCGAGCACCAACGAGGTGGCGAGGCGCTTGAGGTCCCACTCCCATGGGCCGACCACGGTCTCGTCGAAGTCGTTCAGGTCGATCACCAGACTGCCCCGGGCGTCGCCGTACAGCCCGAAATTCGCCGCGTGCGCGTCGCCGCAGAGCTGGGCGGCCACCCCGGTGACCGGCGTCCCCACCAGGTCGTGGGCCATCAGGCCCGCCGAGCCCCGCAGAAAGGCGAACGGCGTGGCAGCCATCCGCCCCACCCGTATCGGCGTGAGCCCCGGGACCCGGCCCTGATTCGACTCCTCGACCGCCCGCACCGCATCCGGCCGCCCCGCCGGCAGAACCAGCGAGGCGTGGGAGGAGCGGGGCACACGTCGGCGCAGCGCCTTGCCGGCCTCCTTCGGCGACAGCGGCGCGCTCCCGCCGCCCGTCGGGTCCGTACGCGGGGCGAACCCGGGCACGGACGGAATGCGTGAACCGGCCTTCGCGGCCCGTTGCACGGGCACGCTCGCTTCGGTCTCGCTCATGGCGCGCAGCCTCCCCCGACCGCACCCGGCGCCCCCGTCGGCGTCCGGTGTCCCGGTCCAACATCACGTGGCGAAGACGGTACCGCTCTCCGCTCACCCCCGCCCGGAGTCCGGCGCGAGCCATCGGCACATGACCGACCCCGGCAGACCGGTACCCGGAAGAGACCGTGCAGACCGCCTCGCGACAGGGACGAGGCAGAGCGGCGCATGAGGGGCGGTCCGAGGAGACGGACTAACAGCCGCCGAGGCCGTCCTTCAGGTGGGTCTCGGCCCAGCTGCCCAGCTCCTTGAGCGCGGGTTCCATCGCGGCACCGGCCTGCGTGAGGCGGTACGACACCCGCAGCGGCGGTCCCTCGTCGACCTCTCGGACCACCAGCCCCGCCGCCCCCAGTTCGGTCAGGCGGTCCGAGAGCATGCGCTCGCTGATGCCCGGAATGGCCCGCCGCAGGTCGGCGAAGTGCACCGGTTGCTGCATCAGTACCGAGACGATCGGCCCCGTCCAGCGCTTACCGAACAGCTCGAAGACGCGACTGATGCCCACGTCCACCCGCCTGCACGCCTGCTCGCTGTGTTCCGCCATCCGTCCAGGGTACTGCGTGCACGTGAGGAGCTTACTATTTGTAAGGCACTATGTTATTACTAGGGACGTACGAAATATTGGACCGCTCACCGGCCCACCCCTCACCGAACCGTGGAGACCCTCATGGCCACCCTCCTGCACCTCGATTCCGCCGTCTTCCCCCAGGGCTCAGCGTCGCGCGAGGTCACCGCCGCATTCGTGCAGACCTGGCGCGAGCAGCACCCCGACGGAAAGGTCATCTACCGCGACCTCGCCGCCGAGCCCCTGCCGCACCTGGACGCCGAGGCCGCCGGAGCGGGTGTCGCCCACCCCCTGCGCGGAGAGCTCGCCGCGGAACTCGCCGCCGCCGACGCGGTCCTGATCGGCGCCCCCATGTACAACTTCTCGATTCCGTCGACGCTCAAGGCATGGCTCGACCACGTGATCATCGCCGGCCACAACGTCGGCCCCGACAGCCCGGTGGCCGGCACCCCGATCACCGTCGTCGCCAGCCGTGGCGGCTCGTACGCCGCGGGCACCCCGCGCGAGGGCGCCGAGTTCGTGCAGAACTATCTGGCGACGCTGCTCACGTCCATGTTTGCCGCCGAGGTCGACTTCATCGTGCCGGAGCTCACCCTGGCCCACAGCAAGCCGGAGATGGCCGATCTCATCCCGCTCGCCGACTCCTCCCGCGCCAAGGCGTTCACCGACGCCTCGGAGAAGGCCAAGGCCCTCGCTTCCCGCCTCGCCGCCTGACGAACAGGGCACAACAGCCGGAAAGGGCCGGGGTCCGCAGACCTCGGCCCTTCCTCTGTGACGGCCTCGGTCTCACACCTCGGCCGCGGGCCGGAACCGGGCGTTTCACGTGAAACCAAACCATCCGGAATCCACACCGGCCCAGAACCGAAGAAGCCCCACAGGCCATGGGCCTGTGGGGCTTCTCTCTTGTGCGCGAGGGGGGATTTGAACCCCCACGTCCCTAAGGACACTGGCACCTGAAGCCAGCGCGTCTGCCGTTCCGCCACTCGCGCATGAGTGGTGTTTCCAGACTCTCGCTTGTTCTGCGAGCGCCTGGCGACAAACGGAAGATTAGCACGCTGGACAGGGTGGATTCACATCCGTTTGTTTCGCCGAACGTCCGGAGGGAACCGGGAACCCGGAGCCGCTGACCCCCACTCCTCCTGAGTGCACCCAAGGTGCGGGACACTGTCAGGAGGCCGCCTCTACGATCCGTGTGAGGGGGGACACTCCTCCACAGGGCAGACAAGGGGAACCAGCCGATTTCCCTACGCGTGGATACGATCAGTAAGCAGTACAGGGACGACGACACCGGAGGAGGTGCCCCATGGGAGTCATGAAGCGTTTCGAGCAGCGTCTCGAAGGTCTGGTCAACGGCACCTTCGCCAAGGTCTTCAAGTCCGAGGTCCAGCCCGTCGAGATCGCCGGCGCCCTCCAGCGGGAGTGCGACAACAACGCCACCATCTGGAACCGCGAGCGGACCGTCGTCCCCAACGACTTCATCGTCGAGCTCAGCGCACCCGACTACGAGCGTCTCAGCCCGTACTCCGGACAGCTGGGCGACGAGCTCTCCGGGCTGGTCAGGGACTACGCCAAACAGCAGAGGTACGCCTTCATGGGCCCCATCAAGGTTCATCTGGAGAAGGCGGACGACCTCGACACGGGTCTCTACCGGGTACGCAGCCGCACCTTGGCGTCGAGTTCGTCACAGCAGGACCAGCACGGTCAGCAGGGTCAGCAGGCGTTCCAGAACCATCCGGGACAGCAGGCCGCACCGCCCGCCCGCCCCGGACCCGGGCGGCCCCAGGCCCCCGGCGGCTACGGCTACCCTCCTACCTCCGCACCGCCCATGCCCGCGGCCCCGCCGCCGGGCAGGCACGGCGGCGGGGCCGGGCCCGACCGGCGTCCGCCGGCCACCCCCAGCCCCCTGCCGAACGCGCAGGTGCGACGCTGGATCGAGATCAACGGCACCCGCCACCAGATCTCCCGTCCGACGCTCGTGATGGGCCGCAGCACCGAAGCGGACGTGCGGATCGACGACCCCGGCGTCTCCCGCCGGCACTGTGAGATCAGGACCGGAACGCCCTCGACGATCCAGGATCTCGGGTCTACCAACGGCATCGTGGTAGACGGGCAGCACACAACCCGCGCTACGCTCCGCGACGGCTCGCGGATCGTCGTGGGCAGCACCACCATCGTTTACCGGCAAGCCGAAGGGTGAAGCGGGGGCAATGTCAGAGCTGACCCTTACGGTCATGCGGCTAGGATTCCTGGCTGTTCTGTGGCTGTTCGTGATCGTGGCCGTCCAGGTCATTCGAAGTGACCTGTTCGGAACGCGCGTGACGCAGCGCGGCTCACGCCGCACTGCCGCCGACGCGCGGCCTCCACAGGCACGCCAGACCGCTGCGGCGCCGCCGCAGCAACGCCAGCAGCCCGGCCGCCAGCGCCGGGGAGCACCGACCAAACTGGTCGTGTCCGAGGGGACGCTCACCGGCACCACGGTGGCACTCCAGGGGCAGACCATCACGCTGGGCCGGGCCCATGATTCAACGATCGTGCTGGACGACGACTACGCGTCCAGCAGGCATGCCAGGATCTACCCCGACCGTGACGGCCAGTGGATCGTCGAGGATCTCGGGTCCACCAACGGCACGTATCTGGACCGGACCCGTCTCACCACCCCGACGCCTGTTCCGCTGGGCGCGCCGATCCGGATCGGCAAGACCGTCATCGAGCTGCGGAAGTAGTACGACAATGAGCGAGCGGAGCGAGCGAGCCGCGGCGGCCCGGGCAACGGACCCGGGCAGGCTCCCGACCGGAGGGTGGGCAGTGTGGCTCGAGACCGGCTGTACCCCGAGCCGACGGGCGAGGTGCGCATGAGTCTTTCCCTGCGCTTCGCCGCCGGATCGCACAAGGGCATGATCCGGGAGGGCAACGAGGACTCCGGCTATGCCGGGCCGCGTCTGCTCGCCATCGCCGACGGCATGGGCGGCCAGGCAGCCGGTGAGGTCGCCAGTTCCGAGGTGATCTCCACGCTCGTCCAGCTCGACGACGACGTGCCCGGCTCGGACATCCTCACCTCGCTGGGCACGGCGGTCCAGCGGGCCAACGACCAGCTGCGCATGATGGTCGAGGAGGACCCCCAGCTGGAGGGCATGGGCACCACGCTCACCGCGCTCCTGTGGACGGGGCAGCGCCTCGGCCTCGTACACGTCGGCGACTCGCGCGCCTATCTGCTGCGGGACGGCGTCCTGACGCAGATCACGCAGGACCACACGTGGGTCCAGCGACTGGTCGACGAGGGCCGGATCACCGAGGAGGAGGCCACCACCCATCCGCAGCGCTCCCTGCTGATGCGCGCGCTGGGCAGTGGCGACCACGTCGAACCCGATCTCTCCATCCGTGAGGTCCGGGCCGGCGACCGCTATCTGATCTGCTCCGACGGCCTCTCCGGCGTCGTCTCCCACCAGACGATGGAGGAGACGCTCGCCAGCTACCAGGGCCCCCAGGAGACCATCCAGGACCTCATCCAGCTCGCCCTGCGCGGCGGCGGTCCGGACAACATCACCTGCATCGTCGCCGACGTCCTGGACGGCGACAGCAACGACACCCTGGCCGGTCAGCTCAACGACACCCCGGTCATCGTCGGAGCCGTCGCGGAGAACCAGGCCGCCCAGCTGAACGACGGCGGCGCCATGGAGACCCCCGCCGGACGCGCGGCCGGCCTCGGCCGCCCCGTCCCACCGCCCTCGGGCGGCTTCGGTCCTCCCGGCAGCGGTGACGACGTCGGCTACGACGGTATGCCGGACGGGGCCTTCGGCTCCTACTCCGACGACGACTTCGTGAAGCCCGGTGGCCGCAAGTGGCTCAAGCGGTCCCTGTACATCGTGCTCGCCCTGGCGGTCATCGGCGGCGGTGTGTACGGCGGCTACCGCTGGACCCAGACCCAGTACTTCGTCGGAGCGAAGAGCGACAACGTCGCGCTGTACCGGGGCATCAGCCAGGACCTCGCGTGGGTCTCGCTCTCGAAGGTCGAGACGGACCACCCCGAGATCGAACTCAAGTACCTCCCGCCCTACCAGCGCAAGCAGGTCGAGGCGACCATCGCCGAGGGCAGCCTGGCCGCCGCCCGCAAGAAGATCACCGAGCTCGCCACCCAGGCGACCGCCTGCAAGAAGGACGCACAGCGCCGCGCAGCCGAGAAGAACGCCCCGAGCGACGAGGGCCAGGCCGCGGGTACGGACAAGGACGCCACCAAGACGTCCACGACGTCCGACGCCAAGACCAAGCAGACTTCAGCGACTCCCACTCCCGGTCCCAGCCTCTCGGAGGAAGAGAAGAAGCTGGTCCCGCAGTGCGGTAAGCAGTAAAGCCGTAGGGGGCCTTCAGCACCATGAGCGTTGTCACCAACACGACCACGATCGGCGCGATCGACGCACCGAGCCGGCGCAACACCGAACTGATGATGATGGTCTTCGCCATCGCCATCTCGGTGTTCGCCTACGCCAACGTGGGCCTCGCCATCGACGGCTCGCTGCCTTCCGGCATGTTCGGATACAGCCTCGGCCTCATCCTGCTCGGCGGTGTGGCCCACCTCGTGGTGCGCAAGTTCGCCCCGTACGCGGACCCGCTGCTGCTGCCCCTGGCCACGCTCCTCAATGGGCTGGGGCTGGTGCTGATCTGGCGGCTGGACCAGTCGCAGAGGCTCATCAACCGCGCGGAGACCCTGTACGGGGCGTACTCCCCGGACGCCCCCAAGCAGCTGATGTACTCGGCGATCGGCGTCGCGCTGATGGTCGGGGTACTGGTGATCCTCAAGGACCACCGCATCCTGCAGCGGTACACCTACATCTCGATGGTCGCGGCGCTGATCCTGCTGATCATGCCGATGTTCTTCCCGGCGGTGAACGGCGCGAAGATCTGGGTCAGCCTGGGCCCCTTCTCCATCCAGCCCGGAGAGTTCGCGAAGATCATCATCGCGATCTTCTTCTCCGGCTACCTCATGGTGAAACGTGATGCCCTGGCCCTGGCCAGCCGTCGCTTCATGGGTATGTACCTGCCTCGTGGACGCGACCTCGGCCCGATCCTCGTCATCTGGGCGCTGTCGATCCTGATCCTGGTCTTCGAGACCGACCTCGGTACGTCCCTGCTGTTCTTCGGCCTCTTCGTGATCATGCTGTACGTCGCTACGGAGCGGACCAGCTGGATCGTCTTCGGCCTGCTGATGTCCGCGGTCGGCGCAGTGGGCGTCTCCACCTTCGAGTCCCATGTGCAGCAGCGTGTGGACGCCTGGATGGACCCGTTCGCCTGTTACGCGACGGACGGCGCGTGTGAACAGATCGGCAACGCCATCATGTCCTTCGGCTCCGGCGGCACGCTGGGCACCGGCTGGGGGCAGGGCCACTCCGACCTGATCGGCTTCGCCGCCAACGCCGACTTCATCCTCTCCACCGTCGGTGAGGAACTCGGTCTCGCCGGGATGATGGCCGTCCTGCTGATCTACGGCCTCATCGTCGAACGCGGTGTCCGCACGGCCCTCGCCGCGCGCGACCCCTTCGGCAAGCTCCTCGCGATCGGTCTGTCCGGCGCCTTCGCCATCCAGGTCTTCGTCGTCGCCGGCGGTGTCATGGGTCTCATCCCGCTGACCGGTATGACCATGCCGTTCCTCGCCGCCGGTGGTTCGTCCGTGATCGCCAACTGGGCGCTGATCGGGATCCTGATCCGGATCAGCGACACCGCCCGCCGCCCGGCCCCCGCCCCCGCCCCGACCTCCGATGCCGAGATGACCCAGGTGGTCCGACCGTGAACAAGCCCCTGCGCCGGATCGCGATCTTCTGCGGCGTCCTCATCTTCGCCCTGCTCGCACGGACCAACTACCTCCAGTACGTGAAGGCCGACGAGCTCAACACCCGCGACGAGAACCGCCGCGTCCGCATCGAGCGGTACGCACACGAGCGCGGCAACATCATCGTCGACGGCGGCAACGCCATCACCGGGTCCGCCGAGACCAAGGACAGCGACTTCAAGTACAAGCGGGTCTGGAAGGACGGCCCCATGTGGGCGCCCGTCACCGGCTACTCCTCGCAGGCCTTCGGCGCCACCCAGCTCGAAAGCATCGAGGACGGCATCCTCACCGGCAACGACGACCAGCTCTTCTTCGACAACACGATGTCGATGTTCACCGGGGACGAGAAGCAGGGCGGCAACGTCGTCACCACCCTCAACAGCGCGGCCCAGAAGGCCGCGTTCAAGGGCCTCGGCAACAAGAAGGGCGCCGTCGCCGCCCTCGACCCGCAGACCGGTGCCATCCTGGCGCTCGCCAGCACCCCGTCGTACGACCCCTCGACCTTCGCGGGCAACTCCGACAAGGACTCCAAGGCCTGGCAGAAGCTCCAGAAGGACAAGGACAAGCCGATGCTCAACCGGGCATTGCGCGAGACCTACCCGCCCGGCTCGACCTTCAAGGTCGTCACCGCGGCAGCCGCTCTGGAGAACGGGCTCTACACCGACATCGACGCGGACACGAAGTCGCCGCTGCCCTGGCGTCTCCCGCTGACCACCGGGCAGCCCCTGCCCAACGAAGGCAACATCCCGTGCGAGAACGCCTCGCTCCGCGAAGCGCTGCGGATGTCCTGCAACACCGTCTTCGGCAAGATCAGCGATGACCTCGGCAACCAGAAGATGATCGACGAGGCCGACAAGTTCGGCTTCAACAAGGAGATCTTCACTCCGACCCGCGCCGCTGCGAGCGTCTACCCCAAGGACAACCGTCCGCAGAACGCCATGGCCGGCATCGGCCAGGCGTCCAACCGTGCCACCCCGCTCCAGATGGCCATGGTGGTCTCGGCGGTCGCCAACGACGGCAAGCTGATGCAGCCGTACATGGTGGCCAAGCGGCAGTCGCCCAGCCTCGACGACATCTACACCCACGAGACCGAGCAGCTCAGCCAGCCGATGTCGGGTGAGAACGCCCAGAAGCTCCAGCAGATGATGGAGACCGTCGTCAACACCGGCACGGGAACGAACGCCAAGATCAACGGCGTCACCGTGGGCGGCAAGACGGGTACCGCACAGCACGGTCTCAAGAACAGCGAGAACCCGTACGCCTGGTTCATCTCGTACGCGAAGACCGACAGCGGCTCCCCCGTGGCCGTCGCCGTGGTCGTCGAGGACGGCAACGCCAACCGTGACGACATCTCCGGTGGCGGACTGGCCGCACCCATCGCGAAGGACGTCATGAAGGCCGTCATCGACAGCAAGAAGTGACACCGCTCACACCTGGCCCCAAATCCGCCCCAGCGGATACCGGTCGGATATCAGGTATTGCCTGCGGGCCGATCAGCTAGTGCGCGGCCGGTAGCGTATGCGCGAACAGCACACCGCCGGACCGCACACCGGTGCGGTCAGGACTGACGGAGAGGGCTGGAACAGTTATGGAAGAGCCGCGTCGCCTCGGCGGCCGGTACGAGCTGGGCTCGGTGCTCGGCCGTGGTGGCATGGCCGAGGTCTACCTCGCTCACGACACCCGGCTCGGCCGCACCGTAGCTGTGAAGACGCTCCGGGCGGACCTCGCCCGTGACCCGTCCTTCCAGGCCCGGTTCCGCCGTGAGGCCCAGTCCGCCGCCTCGCTCAACCACCCGGCGATCGTCGCGGTCTACGACACCGGTGAGGACTACGTCGACGGGGTCTCGATCCCGTACATCGTGATGGAGTACGTCGACGGGTCGACGCTCAGAGAACTGCTCCACTCCGGCCGCAGACTGCTGCCCGAGCGCACCCTCGAGATGACCGTCGGGATCCTCCAGGCACTGGAGTACTCGCACCGCGCCCAGATCGTGCACCGCGACATCAAGCCGGCGAACGTCATGCTGACGCGCACCGGCCAGGTCAAGGTCATGGACTTCGGCATCGCCCGCGCCATGGGCGACTCCGGCATGACGATGACCCAGACCGCGGCCGTCATCGGCACCGCCCAGTACCTCTCCCCGGAGCAGGCCAAGGGCGAGCAGGTCGACGCGCGCTCCGACCTGTACTCCACCGGCTGCCTGCTCTACGAGCTCCTGGCCGTCAGGCCGCCGTTCGTCGGGGACTCACCCGTCGCGGTGGCCTACCAGCACGTACGGGAAGAGCCTCAGCCGCCCAGCAACTTCGACCCCGAGATCACGCCCGAGATGGACGCGATCGTGCTGAAGGCCCTCACCAAGGACCCCGACTACCGCTACCAGTCGGCCGACGAGATGCGCGCGGACATCGAGGCCTGCCTCGACGGTCAGCCGGTCGCGGCGACCGCGGCGATGGGCGCGGCCGGTTACGGCGGCTACGGCGGTTACGACAACGACCAGCCCACCACCGCCCTGCGGGCAGCGGACCAGAACGGCGAGCGGACGTCGATGCTGCCGCCGGTCAACCCGGACGACGGCGGCTACGGCTACGACGACCGCCCCGACCGCCGGCGCCAGAAGAAGAGCAACACCTCGACGATCCTCCTGGTCGTCGCGGGCATCCTGGTGCTGATCGGCGCGATCCTCATCGGCAAAGCCGTCTTCGGCGGCGACGGCGACAGCGGTGACGGCACGTTCAGCGCGCCGAACATGATCGGTTCGACCGTCAAGGAAGCGCAGCGCCTCGCGGACAACACCAACACCATCCTCAAGGTCGGCCCGAAGGAGGAGTGCGAGGAGCAGCCCACGGGCAAGATCTGCCGGCAGACGCCGACGAAGGACCAGCAGGTCTCGGAGAACGACACCATCACGGTCTTCGTCTCCAGCGGTGCGCCGAAGATCGAGGTGCCGGACGTCACGGAGAAGTCCGAGGAGAACGCCCGCAAGATCCTTGAGGAGAAGGGCTTCACGGTCACGGTCAACTCGGTGGAGTCCGCCGACTCGGACCCGGGGACCGTCCTGGACCAGACGCCCAAGGGCAACGAGAAGGCGGAGAAGAACTCCGAGGTGAAGCTCTCGGTGGCCACGGAGAAGCTCATCACGGTGCCTCCGGTGACCGACCGTACGTACGACGAAGCGCTCGCCCAGCTCACCCAGCTCGGCTTCACCAATGTCGGCAAGTCCGAGGTCGACAACGAGAAGCCCGCGGGCCAGGTCGTCGGCCAGAACCCGGCGGCCAACGAGAAGGTGGGCAAGGACACCGCGATCATCCTCAAGGTGTCCAAGGGCCCGACGCAGCCCGCGACGGTGCCCGTCCCGGAGGTCCGGACGAAGAAGGTGTCCGAGGCCAAGCAGATCCTGGCCCAGGCCGGCTTCACACAGATCCGGTTCGCCGACGGCAGCTCGCCCGACGACAACGCCACCGTGGTCAACATCGACCCGCAGCCGAACACCCAGGCCGACCCGGCCACCACCGTCATCACGCTCACGACGATGGGCGGGAACGGGAACGGCCTCCTCGGCGGGAACAACGGCCACTAGGCAGTCGTGGCACAGCACAGGGCCCCGGTCACCTCAACGGTGACCGGGGCCCTGTGTCTGTTTCGCCGTACGGGTCAGCGCAGCTCCGCCGGCTTCGTCCGGTCGCGGTCGACCTTCTCCGTACGCACCAGCTCGCCCCACACGACGTAGCGGTACTTCGACGTGAAGACGGGGGTGCACGTCGTCAGCGTGATGTAGCGGCCGGCCTTCTTCGCACCGGAGCCCTTCGGGACCGCCTGGAGCACGTCGACGTTGTACTTCGACGTCTCGGGAAGCTCCGCGAAGACCTTGTAGACGTACCAGGTGTCCTTGGTCTCGAAGACGACCGCGTCCCCGGTCCGCACCCTGTCGATGTTGTGGAACTTCGCCCCGTGGCCGTCGCGGTGGGCGGCCAGGGTGAAGTTGCCCTCCTTGTCGGAAGGGAGTGCCGACTTCACCGGATCGGTGTAGTAGCCGGCGATGCCGTCGTTGAGGGTCTCGGTGTCGGTGCCCTTCTTGACGAGCACCTCACCGTTCCTCATGGACGGAACGTGCAGGAACCCGATGCCGTCCTTGGTGTCCAGCTCACCAGGCCCGCCGGCCCAGCGGTCTCGGACGGTATGGCTCTGCTTGGTGGCCTCGCGGTCCGCGAGGACGTTCGTCCACCAGAGGGAGTAGACGACGAAGAGCCCGAGCACCAGGCCCGCTGTGATCAGGAGTTCGCCGAAGACGCTGACAGCGGTCGCGACGGGATGACGGCCTCGGGGCCGCACCGGGGGCGCGGACTCGCCGGTCTGCTCTTCGTCCTCGGTCCTCGCTGCCACCGCACCGTCCCTGTCGTGAAGTCGTTCGGCCCGCTCAGTCCAGGAGCGCGTCGGGCTTTCCCTTGCTGCGCGGCCGTTCGTCGACCATCTTGCCCCAGACGATCAAACGGTACGTACTCGTGAATTCGGGCGTACAGGTCGTCAGGGTGATGTAGCGGCCGGGCTTCTTGAACCCCGACTGCGGCGGTACCGCGCCGATGACCGACACGTTGGACGGCGAGGTCTGCGGAAGGACGCTCGTCATCTCGTACGTGTAGTACGCGTCCTGTGTCTCGACCACGATCGGGTCGCCTGGCTTCAGCCGGTTGACGTAGCGGAACGGCTCGCCGTGTGTGTTGCGGTGGCCGGCCAGGGCGAAGTTGCCCTGCTTGTCCGAGGGCATCGCCGTGCGCAGCGGTTCCTCGCCGTAGTGCCCGACCATGCCGCGGTCGAGGACCTTCTCCTTGCTGATGCCCTCGGCGATCGGCGTGACCACGTCGAGTTTCGGGATGTGGATGATGGCGAAGCCCTCACCCGGGGCGAACACACCGGGACTGCGTTTGCCCTTGGCCCAGTCGTTCTGGATCTTGTGGGTCTCCTTGCCGGCGATCTGGTCGGCGCGCACGTTCGTCCACCACAGCTGGTACGTGACGAACAGCAGCATCAGCACGCCCAGCGAGATGAACAGCTCGCCGACCACCCGGCTGACGACGACCGCGGGGCTGTCCTTGGCCGCCTTGGCCGCCCGTCGTGCCTCGACGCGCGACATCGGTTTCGGGGGTACGGCGTCCCGGCCGTCGGCAGCCGGGGTCTCCGGCTGCCCGTCGACCCGCCTGCGCCCCCTGCCCTTGGCCGCGCGACGCCGCTCGGCCCGTCCGCCGGTGGCCGGACCCGAGACCTCCGGTTCGGGGGCGCCCGCCGTCACGGCATCGCGATCGCGGTCCGGCTGCGGCGGGATCGTGGTCACCGGCAGGACCGCTGTCACCGCCTGGTCGGTGACGACCACGCGCCGGGGTTCCGCCTTCCGCAGCGCGACGGTCTCGTCGTGGCGTGGCAGCGGCTCGGCGGGAGGGGCGGGCGAAGCGGTGGCGGGCGGGGGTTGCGTAGGCTCCTGGTGGCCGTACCAGTCCCGTTCGTATCCCTCGGGGTCGTACCACTCGCGCGGTGGGTCCTGGGCCGTCTGAGGCCCGTGTGACGCCTGCGGCGATGCCACGTCGACGCCTGGCTCCCCGGCCCCACGGCCGTCCGTGGCCGCCTGCTCGCCGGGGGCGCTCTCCGCCAGGAACCAGGGCGACGCGTGCCGCCCCGGGAGCGGGTCGTTCAGTGGGTCCGCCAGGTGGTCCACCGCCGCCTCGAACGCGCCGGCGCCCTCGAACCCGCCCGGTTCGTACGGGCCGTCCTGTCCGGCGTCGGATCCGTGGCGGGGTGGGGTCACGCGACGGCCTTGCCCACCACCGGCGCGAGTCCCGCCGACCTCTCGACGGCCCCGGCGTCACCGCACTGCGCCAGCCAGTTCGCCAGCATCAGATGGCCGTGCTCGGTCAGCACCGACTCCGGGTGGAACTGGACCCCTTCGACCGCCAGTTCCCGGTGGCGCAGCCCCATGATGATGCCGTCGGCCGTCCGCGCCGTGACCTCCAGCTCCTCGGGCACCGTGCCCGGCTCGGCTGCGAGGGAGTGGTAGCGGGTCGCGGTGAAGGGCGAGGGCAGACCGGCGAAGACGCCTCTGCCCCCGTGGATCACCGGCGACGTCTTTCCGTGCAGCAGCTCGGGGGCGCGGTCCACCACGCCCCCGTACGCCACCGCCATCGACTGCATGCCCAGGCAGACACCGAAGACCGGGACGCCGGTCGCCGCGCAGTGACGCACCATGTCGGTGCAGACGCCCGCGTGCTCGGGGGTGCCCGGTCCGGGCGACAGCAGGACTCCGTCGAATCCGTCCTGGGCGTGGGCGGTGGTGACCTCGTCGTTGCGGAGGACCTCGCACTCGGCGCCCAGCTGGTAGAGGTACTGCACGAGGTTGAAGACGAAGCTGTCGTAGTTGTCGACGACCAGGATGCGGGCGCTCATCGGCCGGCCCCCATCGCGCTCGTGCCGTCCCCGTCCACAGTCACGTCGCCGAACGGAAGCAGCGGCTCCGCCCACGGGAAGACGTACTGGAACAGGACATAGACAACCGCCAGGGCGAGCACGAGCGAAATGAACCCACGCACCCACGCGTTGCCCGGCAGATGCCGCCAGATCCAGCCGTACATGCTGACCCCTTCATTCGGTACGGGACCAGACTAAAGGCCTGGGGCATCGTCATGGGTCAGCTGTGGAAAGCTGCCGGTCTGCCGCCGGTCACGGGCTGGGTCGCGTCCAGGTGTGCCCAGGCGATCAGCCGGTGGCTGCTGCCCCACTCGGGCTCGCAGGTGGTCAGCGTCAGATACCGGCCCGGGCCGTCGAAGCCCGACTTGCGGGGAACCGGGTCGATGACCCCGACATCGCTCGGCACGGTCCGGTAGGGCTTCCTGTCGATGCGGTACGTGAACCACGTCGTCCCGTCCGTCAGGATCACCGCGTCACCGGGCCGCAGCTTCGGGAAGTCCTTGAACGGATCGCCGTACGTGCGCCGGTGCCCGGCCACCGCGAAGTTGCCGGTCGCGCCGGCCGCCGCGGTGCCCCGGTAGTGCCCGAGACCCTTCTGCAAGGTCTTGACCTTGGTGTTCTCCAGGACGGGCCACTCCCAGTCCTTCCCGAAGCGGGGTATGTAGAGCATCGCGAACGGCTTCCCGTCGCGGTACGTCCTCGGGGCGGCGGCCGGGGCCGTCGGCTCCGGGGCCTTCGCGGAGTCCGGCGGCGCGGGTGCGGCCACCGTCCCGTGCGCCCACTCGTTCTGCAGATCGCCGATCTGCCCCTCGGTCGCGCCCGCGGCCTTCACCCCGGTCCAGAACAGGACGTAGACGACGAAGAGGATGATCAGAGCGCCGACGGTGATGCACAGCTCGCTGAACGTCCTGACGATCAGTCGCACCGACACCGGGCGGCCTCCCCGCAGCTGCTCGCTACTTCACCGGCTCCGCATAGTGGAGATCCACTGTGCCCGAGTACCCGGGAAGAGTCACCGCCCCGTGCTCGTCGACTTTCCAGCCGAGCCCGTAGGCCTTCACGTACAGCAGGTAGTTCTGGATCGCCGGGGAGCCGTCGAGCGCCTGCTCCAGCTTTCCTGGATCACCGACGGCGGTGATCTTGTAGGGAGGGGAGTAGACCCGGCCCTGGAGGATCAGGGTGTTGCCGACGCACCGCACCGCACTGGTGGAGATCAGCCGCTGGTCCATGACCTTGATGCCGCGGGCACCGCCCTGCCACAGGGCGTTGACGACGGCCTGGAGGTCCTGCTGGTGAATGACCAGGTCATTGGGTTGCGGCTCGGGGTAACCGGGGCTCGCGGTGGCGTTCTGCGGAGCGTCGTCGAGCGTGACGGAGACCGCCCGCCCGGAGAGCTTGGCAGTGCCGGCCGCGCGCTCCAGCGCCTTGAGCTTGGCGTCCTCCGCCTCCGTACTGCCGTCGTCGCGCTGGGCGAGGGTGTCGATGTCGTCGCGCACGGAGGCGGCGGACTCGTCCAGAGCTGCGTTTTTCTCGCTGCGTTGCTGAATGAGATCGGAGAGCTTCAGCAGTGAGGAGTCCGTACGGATATTGGTGCCCTTGGCCGTATTGGCGCTGGTGACGAAGATGAGGCCGGCCAGGGCGAAAACGGCAGCCGTGAGCACTTTGGCCGGATGCCGGAAGGTGCGCCGGACCGGGCCTGGGGGAGAGTCGGCAGAATTGCTCAACGTACCCTTATCTCCTTCGGCGCCACGGAAGCACTACGCTAACGGACGCCCGGGGGAGGCAGCATTCCCCCTCGCGCCCAGCCCCGGCGCCAGCCACAGTTCCCTGCGCGGTCACGCAGCGCATCGACAGGAGAGTTCCTCGTGCCGAAGTCACGTATCCGCAAGAAGGCCGACTTCACGCCCCCTCCGGCGAAGCAGGCAACCAACATAAAGCTGACCAACCGCAGTTGGGTGGCGCCGGTGATGCTGGCGCTGTTCCTGATCGGCCTGGCCTGGATCGTCGTTTTCTATGTGACCGACGGCGATCTGCCGATCGACTCGCTGGGGAACTGGAACATCGTGGTCGGCTTCGGCTTCATCGCCGGCGGCTTCGGCGTATCGACCCAGTGGAAGTAGCACCGCAGACCGCCTAGCACCACAGCGGGCACCGGCCCCGCAACCCCTGCCCTGAGTTACCCACAGCGTTATCCACAGGCGGGGGAAAAGGTCAGACGATCTGTGGATAACTCCTCGGTCGTTGACGCCGGTGTGACTGCAGCCACCCTTCGAAGCGGGTGGCACGCCCCTTGTCCTAGCTGGAAAAAGCTGGAAAAACCCAGCTCAGCGGCAAGGGGCACAGTTGTACCCGCGGAATACACAAGATCGGGTACAGGCTGTGGACAACTTCGATCACAAACGGTCCATATCGGGCTGACGCTTGTGCACGGCTACGTCAGCGAGGCCGTTCTCGCGGCGACGATCAGGATCACCACGGCCAGCACCACGGCACAGGTACCGAACTGCACGAGGTTCCGCCGCTCGCGGGGCGCGTGCACCATGCCGATCCCGATCAGCGCGCCCGCGACCAGTCCGCCCACATGCGCCTGCCAGGCGATTCCGCCCCAGGGGTTGAAGGTGATGACCAGGTTGAGCGCGAGGAGCATGAACACCGGACGCATGTCGTAGTTCAGCCGGCGCATGAGGACGACGGTGGCGCCGAGCAGACCGAAGATGGCGCCGGAAGCACCGAGCGAGGGCTGGTTCTCCGCAGCGAGCCAATAGGTCAGAGCGCTGCCCGCCAGCCCGGAGAGCAGATAGAGCGCGAGATAGCGGACCCGGCCGAGCACCGCTTCGAGCGGTCCACCGAGCCACCACAGCCCCAGCATGTTGAAGCCGATGTGCCACACCTCCTGGTGCAGGAACATCGACGTCACCAGCCGGTACCACTGCCCCTCGGCGACACCCTCGGGCGGACCGCCGTAGTAGAAGTTCGCCCGGCCCAGCAGGGCCAGATCGTCGACCAGCGCACTGTTGGCCAGCCCCGCCACGAACACCGCGAGGTTGATCCCCAGCAGGATCTTGGTGATCAGCCGGGGGTCGGCCGCGACCGAGCCGCCGGCAAGCGTGCGCGGCCGGGCGGCAGCCGGGTGGTGCCCCGTACCGGCCCCCTGGCGCACACAGTCCGGGCACTGGAACCCGACCGAGGCACTGACCATGCAGTCGGGGCAGATCGGCCGCTCGCAGCGGGTGCAGCGGATCGCCGTCTCACGGCCGGGGTGGCGGTAACAGCTGACCGGGCCGTCGACGGGCGAGGTCGGGTCCTGGCCGCCCGGCGGCTGCTGGTCCATCGGTCCCATCATTCCCGGTCCCCTCGGTCCTCGTCGTGGCGAACACGGCACCGCCCTGCGCGTCCGCGTCTCTCATCAAGTACGGACAGACAGGGCGGTTGGTTCCCGGCGGGAGGACCGGAGAGTGACCGGCAGGTGACGTCGGGCGATCAGCGCTTCTCGACGACGACCGACTCGATGACCACGTCCTGCACCGGGCGGTCGGTGCGCGCGTTGGTCTGGATGGCCGCGATGGCGTCCACCACCTTCTGGCTCGCCGGGTCCACCACCTCACCGAAGATGGTGTGCTTGCCGGTCAGCCAGGCGGTCGGCGACACGGTCACGAAGAACTGCGAGCCGTTGGTGCCCGGGCCGGCATTGGCCATCGCCAGCAGGTAGGGCTTGGTGAAGGCGAGGTCGGGGTGGAACTCGTCACCGAACTCGTACCCGGGGCCGCCGGTGCCGTTGCCCAGCGGGTCGCCGCCCTGGATCATGAAGCCGCTGATGACCCGGTGGAAGACGGTGCCGTCGTACAGCCGGTCCTTGGACTTGGCCCCGGTCGCGGGGTGGGTCCACTCGCGCTCACCGGTGGCGAGCTCGACGAAGTTCTTGACCGTCTTGGGCGCGTGGTTCGGCAGAAGCCGGATCTCGATGTCGCCCTGATTGGTCTTCAAGGTGGCGTAAAGCTGCTCGGCCACGATCTGCCTTCCGTAAGTCTGATCTGACGTCAGCCGATCCTCGCACGGTCCACCCCGCCCGGCGCCCGGCCCGGCTGCGCCCCACACGGCCCACGCACCATTCCTCCCCCACACAGGCCGCCTGCCTGCGGCTTCCCCACCGGCGGGCGGAAACGGCACAGGAACAAATGCGGCCAAGTGCGTGACGAACCAGCGCGTGGCGGACCGAACCGTGGCATTGTCGTCGGCAGGCTCCCCTTGCACCTGCTTGCCCTGGGGCATCCCTGATGGCCCGAATGACCCGGATGCCCGCCCCACGTGCCGCATAGGTCCCGTGCAGGCATGATCTCGATCTGGGTGGAAAGGCGGAGTATCTACCCGCCACCAAGGAGGAGGATCCCGTGACCCGCATCGACAGCGTGCGCGCCGCAACCGACTCGGCGAGGGACAGCGTGCAGCACGCCGCGGTAGTGGTGGCGCCCTACGCCGACTCGGCCAGGGAACAGGCCGTTCACTATGCGCACGAGGCTCGCACACTGCTCGCGCCGAAGATGTCCAAGGCAGCCCAGCAGGCCCGCATCCAGTACGACGCGCACCTCGCACCCCGTCTCGAAGGCGCGCTCGCACACGTGCCGCCCAAGGTCGACGAGGCCGCGCAGCGCGCCGCACTGCGCACCCGCCAGGCCGCTCGGAGCGCCGCGGACTACACCGTCCCCCGCTTCGAGCACGCCCTCGCCACCGCGCAGCCCGTGGCCGAGGAGGCCACGGCCCGCAGCGCGGCCGCACTGGCCGCCCTGCGCGGGCAGGTGACGGCGAAGGAGATCAGGAAGCTGGCCCGGAAGCACGACCGGCGCGCCAAGTGCGGCCGGGCGTTCAAGGGGCTGGCCGTGGCCGGAATCCTGGCGGGCGGCGCCTACGCCGTCTGGCGGTGGTGGGACAAGCAGGCCAATCCTGACTGGCTGGTCGAGCCCCCGGCCCCCACCGAGGTCGACGACCGCGACCCGCTGTCCTCGGTCGACGGCAGCGACCGCTCGATCCTGGACCCGGAGGTCCAGGCCAAGCAGGCCGACGCCGAGGGCATCGTGGACGACGAGGACCCGGACGACCGCCCCTGACCTGCCGCCGGACAGTGGCCGGCCCGGCATCTCCACAGCCGGACGAATCGCCGGACGGACGGGCGCCGGAGGACCTCACGGGTCCTCCGGCGCCCGTCCGGCGTTCCCCTACGACGCCCGCGCGCCCCGGACAGGCTCGTCGCCCCGGCGAAAGCGGCTGCCCGTGGGCCGGGCGTCCGCCGGCTGCAGTTCGGCGGCGAAGAGTTGCCAGCTCTCCGCGTAGACCTGGGCGAGCCGGGCCACCGATGCCCTGCAGTGCGACGGCAGACCGGCGGCTATGTCCTCTCTGTTCCTCGCGACCACGGCCCCCGCGTCCAGCAGGCGCAGGATGGCGCGGCCGGCCTCGCTGAGCCGCAGGGAGGGGTCGCGCCGCAGCAGGCTGCAGATCTCCACGGGGTCCACGGGCGCCGCCTCGGCGGGGACCGGCGCGGCGCCGCTCGTGGTCACCGCGGTGCGGGGCCCACGCACCGGTGCGACCGGGGGGTCGCCCCGCGCGATCCGGTCCCGGACGTCGGCGACCGTGGCGGGGGAGATGCCCGCCTTCTTCGCGATCTGCCGCAGGGACGCCTCCGGGCTCTCCCTCAGCAGCTCCGCGGCCCGTTCACGGCGCCGCGCCGAGTCGAGGGGCCGGACACGACCGTCGCGTCCCACCCGTGCGACACCGGGCGGGACGTCCCCGCACTGAGTGCGTCGTATCTCCGCCGTCTTCGCGGGGGACAGACCCGCCAGCTTGGCCACGGACCGGTCCGACCACTCCGGATGCGCCGTGACGATGCGCTTCACAGCCGCGGTCCGTTCGCTGACCGACAGGGGCAGACCGTGCGTGCCGTTCACGGCCACGGCCAGGAGCAGGCCGTCCTCCGCGCTCCCGTCGAAGTAGCGGACGGCGATACTGGCCGCGCCCCGCACCTGCGCGGCTCGCAGGCGGTGGATGCCGTCGATGACCGTCATCGACGCACGGTGCACCAGTACGGGCGGCAGGTCCTCTCCTGCCTCCGCGAGGGTGCGGGTGTGTTCCGGGGTCTCCACGCGGCTGCGTGGGGAGGATTCGACCCTCAGATCCCGCAGGGGGACATCGACCACCGGGATCCTGTGCAGACCGTCCCGCAGCCCGAGCAGATAAGCGGAATCGCTTTCCTGAGCCCGCACCGGCCCGGCCACTACTGCCAGCCCGAGTCGTCTCCCGGCACCACGGCCGGGTCCTGCTCGGCGGAAGCGGAATGCATCGCGGGAACCGGTGCCTGCCAGCCCGAGTCGGCCAGGCTGGTCTCCACGTGCGCCGACTGGGTGGCCGCCGCACCGCCCGCCACGGACAGGACGGCCGCAATCGCTGCCGTGAGAAGCGCCATTCGACGTGCAGTCATCGTTCTCTTCCCCCTGAGTCGGAAGCCCTCGTTCGCTGCTCGAACTGTGATCAAGTCTGGCCTCGGCCAAGGGTGAAGAGAACGGCTTCGGGGGTGAGCAAAGCGGCCATGTCCGCAAAGGGACAAGGACTCAGTACGCGGCGGGCATCAGGGGTACTTCCGCGTGGAGAAGGGGCCACTCGCGCAGCCACAGCAGCGTGTCGGCCGCGGCTGCCCACAGGGCGCGCGCCGAGGACTCGGCAAGCGCCAGCGTCCGGGACTCCAGGTAGACGCCCACGACCGGGGCCTCGCCTTCCGAGGAGTGTACGGAGATATGGCGGATCCCCATGTCATCGGGAAGGGCCGCGGCAATGGCCGCGGCCGTGTCCGAGGGGAGCCCGGCGCCGGCCGGATGCGGCACAAGATGAATATGAACGAGATAGACCATTTCTCTCACTCCGCACTAATAAGGGGTTCATGTAGCATGCAAACTTGAGTGAGCTCACATGGACAGTGTTCCCCGGGGGGAGATTCCACTTGCTATCCGACTTGGGTATTGATTCGACCGCAGAAGCCGTGTATAGGACCATGCTCACCCACCCGGAAGCGGATGTCGCCGACTGGGCGGCCACGCTAGGAATCACGGAGCACGAAGCACGCGAAGCACTGGACCGACTGAGCCGTCTCGCACTGGTCCAGCAATCGACGGCATATCGAACACAGATACGTGCGGTCAATCCCCTTCTGGGCCTGGAGGCCCTGCTCGCTAGGCAGCAGGCAGAGCTGACAGCGCATCAGCAGCATGTCGAATCCAGCCGTGCGGCGGTCGCGGACGCCATTGCCATGTACGCCCATAATCACGCTCCCGGGGCGGGCTCAGGATTCCAGTACATTTCTGGAATAGAAGCCATCAGGGAGCAGCTCGAAATCATAAACAATCAGGTCCGGGAAGAGTTCTTGACGTTCGCTCCAGGTGGTGCGCAGACCCCGGAGAACACGGCGTGTTCCCGCCCTCTCAATATGAGACTCCTCAGCCGAGGGGTGCGGATGCGCACCATATATCTCGACAGCATTCGGCGCGATGCACACACGGTAGCCCACGCCGAATGGCTGGTAAATCAGGGCGCTCACATCCGCACCACTCCCACACTGCCCAACCGGCTCATCGTCATCGACCGTCGCACCGCCCTCATAGCGGCTGACAGCGAGAACACCGGAACAGGCGCGGTCCTGGTCGAGAACCCGGGAACGATCACGCTCCTGTGCACGCTCTTCGACAGCGTATGGCAGTCTGCGCGACCCCTTGGTGTGCGTCCGGAGCCGAGATCGGAATCGGGGCTCACCAAGCAGCAGACCGAAGTACTGCACCTGATGGCCGAGGGCCGTACCGATGAGGCGATCGCCCACCGTCTGGGGGTCTCGACCCGGACGGTACGCAGGACCGCGGCGAGCCTGCTCGCCCACCTGGGGGCGGAGAGCAGGTTCCAGGCCGGCGTCCACGCCGTGCAACGGCGCCTCCTGGCACAGCACGCCGACTGACGGGCGAAGGATCACCGAAGCCGTGTCCGGCTGGGCGCCATGCGTCCGGCCGGGCACGGCTTTCCGTTGCCGAGGCGCCCGTTCAAACGAAAGGTGTGAGCGGTTGAGCACCGGCGTTCAACCGCTCACACCTTTCAGTTGAACAACCCCTGTTCAACCGTTCATCAAATTTTTCTCCGCCGGGACGCGGATCCCTGCGGAACGATATTCGTTGACTGAACACCTTCGTCCGTGTCAGCTTTCTCCTCGTCCAGCCCGCCTATCCCTGAACTCGGGGAAGAGAAGGAGACATAAATGTCTCAGCAGGTTGCCGAGTACACCGCCGAGCAGATCCTTGACGCGAACAAGGCTGCGCACACCATGGAGGCGATGATCGGCCGTCTCAGCTACGACGAGAACTTCGCGAGCCGCCTGGCGAACAACCCCCGTGAGGCTCTCGACGGCGCGGGAATGCTGATGGAGAAGGACGCGATCGAGGTCCTCATGGCGACCGACCCGGAGCGCTTCGACAAGCTCTGCGAGGCGCTTTTCGACCTCGTCGACTCCGACTTCCTGCACCAGATGGTCGCGCCTTCCTGCGCGTGACCTGAAGTCACAGAAATTCTGCGCATCATTTCTCAGTATTGATCGATGCGTAGGGTGAAAAACACCTGTGCCGGGGATAGGCCGCACTTCTGCGGTCTATCCCCGCTGTTCACCTGACCGTCCCTCGCAGAATAATTCCGGAGGACCGAAGATGGCCCGCGTCGCCCTCGTCAATCTGGCCAGTCTCCCCATGCCGGGCAATGAACCGATCTTCCCCATCGGCCTGCGGTGCGTGCAGGATGCCCTCGATCACGCGGGCCACGAGACCCGGCTGATCGACTTCGTCGAGAACCCCGCGGCCGTCGAGGATCTGTCCTGGGTGGCCGAGCCGTGGGACGTCATCGGGTTCACGATCCGCAACATCGACCCCATCGACATGTCCTGCGACGGCCACGTCACGCACTACCAGGCGTTCCTCGACCGGGTGCGCCAGGCGCTCGGCGGCCGCGAGCCCCTCCTGGTGGGCGGTGGGCCGGGCTACAGCCTCTTCGCCGACCAGCTGATGGAGCGGCTCGGGTTCGACGTCGGTGTCGTCGGCCCCGGTGAGCAGAGCATGCTCGACATCCTGGCCGCCCCCGACCTGTACCGGGGCTCGCACCAGAACCTCACCGGCCGGCGTTACGACGCCTTCATGACAAAAGAACTTCAGCACCCGCGGTCGCTGATGGAAACCTATACACGGTTCGACGAGGCCATGATCGGCGTGGAGACCCGCCGTAAGACCTGCTACCAGGGCTGCGTCTACTGCCCCTACGCGTACATCACCGGCGAGAACTCCGGCGATCTCAAGCCGCTGGAACTCATCGCGGCGGAGCTCCGCGCCATCCACGCATCGGGAATCCGCCGGGTGTTCTTCACCGACGGCATCTTCAACAGTGAACTCCGCTATGCCAAGGACGTCGTCCGGCTGATCACCGACCTGAAGCTGCCGGGGCTGACGTGGTCCGCGTACTTCACCCCCAAGCCGTTCGACGACGAGTTCGCCGAACTGCTCGCGCTCAGTAATGTCGAATTCGTCGTCATCTCGCCCGACAGCCTCGACGACCGCGTCATGAAGCTCCTGGGCAAGACCTTCGGAACCCGCCATGTCGACCGGTGCCTCGAGCGGTGCCGACGGCACGGCATCCCCGCGCGGGTGAACGTCGTATTCGGCGGCCCCGGTGAGGACCGCGAGAGCATCCGGAACAGCGCCGAGTACATCAACTCGCGTCTGGAGGACGGCGAGTTGGTCATGCATGTCGGATACCGGGTGCTGCCGCAGACCGGAATGGCCCGGCAACTCGGCATGGCCGACCCCGAGCTGGTGGACCCGACGTTCTACCCGTTCCATCCCGACCTGTTCTCGTGGATCATCAAGGACCTCGACAAGCGCTTCATGCCGGCCCGCGTGCTGATCAACTTCATGGCCGCGCGGAGCGCCAGCAAGCGGATGACCAAGGTCCCGCTCCCCCCGGAGCTGCAGGACGCGGCACCCACGGAATTCCCGTACCTCGCGCTGAGCCGGCAACTGCCGCTCGTGTGACCGCCCCCACGCATCTGTAGGTGAATGCTCATGACCACCGGCCGAGTGCGCCGGCTGACGCCGGCCGACGCCGACGAGATCCTCCGGATCGTCACGCTCGAGGGGCTCGACGCCACCGTGCTGACCCGGGAACTGACCGTCGACGACGACTATCTCTGGATGGGGCTCACCTCACCCGCCGGTGGCCTGAGCGCCGTTCACCGCAGCATGCGATGGGGCAGTCACCTCCTGCTCAAGGGCGTCTTCGTCGACGAATCAGCGCGCGGAAGCGGCGCCGCCCTGGAGCTCGGCTTCGCGATACGGGATCACGCACGCGACAGCGGCTACGCCGGCGTCGCCGCCTGGGTCGAACCGCACAAGCCGGAAGCCGGCCTCGCGCGGATGCTCCGTCTGCGGACCTCCGGGCCCCTGCTCCACCGCTTCGAGGTCGCTGTCCAGGACGGGGACCGGCCGGCACACGTCCCGGTACCGGGACATCCCGGCCGCGTACTCGAACTGCCGGGGCGGGCGACGCAGACGCCTCTCGTGGCCGATGCCGTCGCCGATGACGACGAGCGCGGCCCCACCCAGGGTGCTGCCCGGGTCCATTGGGTCCTGGACCGGCATCGTCTGGTGCTGAGCGGGTTTCCCGGAGAGTCGGTCGCGGACCTCGGAGAGCTGGTCTCGGCCGCCGCACCACTGGCGCGGGCGCAAGGGGCTCGCTTCCTGGAGTTCCCCATGCCGGCGGCGGACCTCTCCGCCGCTCTCCGTCTGGCAGCGGTCAAGGCGCGGCGGCTGAGCCGTACCCCCGTCCGCCTGGGAATCCTGCGCTTCGTGCCCGGAGCCGTCACAGAAGGGGCTGGCCGGAGATGATGCCGCCGCACGAAGCACGCGCGCTGTGCCTGCTTCCCGACCGGGCAGCCGTCCTCGCCGAACTGCGGGACCGGAAGATCGACGCGAGCGCACTGCGCGCATTGCTGGAGGGGTCGCAGGAGCGCCCGCGGGAGGCCTGGTCCGGGACCGTGGAACTGCACGACGACCACGGCCGCCGTACGGACATGGCCGTCCGGGTCCCCCGGTCCGCGGGCCGGCGCCCGGGAGTCCTCGTCGTCCTGCACGGGGTCGGAGGCAGTGGGGAGCAGATACTCCCGTACTTCGCCGCACTCGGGGAGAGACTGTCCCTGGCCGTCCTCTGCCCGACGGCGCAGCTCCCCGCCCGGCCCTCGAACAACCTCGACGTCGCGGGAATCTTCGGCAGCCGGTTCCACAAGCCGCGCTGGGACCTGTCGGGCCCGGACTTCCTACCGGCGGCGCTGCGATGGGCGCGGACCACGCTCGACGCCGACCCGGACCGGTGCGTTCTCGCCGGGGTGTCCATGGGGGGCCTGGCGACCTGGAATCTGGGCATGCGGTTTCGGCACTCCTTCTCCGCCGCCGTCCCCATCAACGGAGCCCTTTCGGTCTGGGAGTCCTTCGGCACCGACAGGAGGACCAGGGCCCTGCTTCCCAACACCCTGCCGCTGCCCCTGTTCGTCGTCCACGGCAGCGCCGACGAGCAGATACCCGCGCGTTTCGACCGTGAGTCCGTCGACACCCTGCGCGCGCTCGGCCACAAGAACCTCCGGTACGAGGAGGTGGCCGGTGGCGGCCACGGCCTGGAGACGCTCGGTCTCGAGCCGGACAGCCCGCTCTTCACCCGCCTCGAGCAATGGCTGGGCGGTACGCGTCGCACAGCACAGCCGGACGAGATACGTCACCGGGCCGACGACGACCGGCACGGCCGCGCCCACTGGGTCCAAGTCGGCGGCATCGCGCCGGGCCGGGCCGCGGAGGTCCACGCGGTCCGGACGTCCGCGGACCGCATCGAGGTGGAGGTCAGCGGGGCCCGTCAGGTCACGCTCCACCTCCGTGGTGACCGGCTCGCCGCGGGAGCCACCTGCGAGATCTCCGTCAACGGCGCCGCCTCGTCGGTGCGGTTCGCTCCGGATCTGCCCACCGTCGTCGACTCCTATCGCGACACGGCGGACCCGGGTCTCGTCGCCGAACAGATCGTGCACTGCGCTGTCCCCGAGCGCTGAACCGACAGACTGACAGGAAGAAGGTGCGACATGCTCACGCGATCCGAGATCCGCGGGTGTCTGACAGCCCGGGGCGCGGCCCAGGAAGAACTGTTCGCCGAGGCCCGAAGGCTCCGGGAGGAGCACTTCGGACCGACCGTCGTACTGCGCGGTGTCATCGAGATCACCAACGTGTGCCGGGTGAACTGCGACTACTGCCCGATGCGGCGCGACAACACCAGTGACAACGACCGCTACTTCATGAACAGCGACGACATCGTCGCAAGGGCGCGTGAGATCCGGGACGCGGGCATCGACATCATCCTCGTCCAGGGTGGTGAGACCCCGCGCAACCTCTCCGCCGTCGAGGAGGCCATGCCCCGGATCCGGGAACTCTTCGACGGGCGCGTGGAGATCCTGCTCAACCTCGGGAACATGCGCCGAGGACAGTACGAGCGCCTGCGCGAGCTCGGCGGAACGAGCTACATCCTCAAGCACGAGACGAGCGACCCCCGGTTGCACGAGGCCTTGCGTCACGAGTCACTGGAGGAACGTCTGCGCTGCATGCGGGATCTGCTGGACCTCGGCTACCGGGTGGGTACCGGACTCATCTCCAGCCTGCCGGGCCAGAGTCTCGACAGCATCGTCGACGACATCGAGCTGGCGGCCTCGCTCGGCGTCCACATGTGCAGCGTGAGTCCCTTCGTGCCCGCCCCGAACACCCCCCTGCAGCTCGCCCCCATCGGATCCAACGAGCTCGCGCTCAACGCGCTCGCCGCACTCCGGGTGCATCTCCCCTCCCTGCTCATTCCTTCGGTGAGCGCGCTGGAGAAGACGTCGCAGGGCGGCCAGTCCCGTGGCCTGGCCGCCGGCGCCAACGTCATGACGGTGAACTTCACGGGGGAGGCCGATCTCAGTCGCTACCTGATCTACGGCAAGGACCGCTACGTGGTCCGCAAGCAGCACGTCCAGGAGCTGGTCGCGCAAGCCGGCATGCGGACCAGGGGCTCCGTCTTCCTGGACGCACCCACCACCAGCGATGCGCTGAAGTACGCCTCGTGAGCACGTACTCCGTGACGTCCACGAACTTCGGACGGTTCTGGTTCGGGCAGACGCTCTCCCAGTTCGGTGCGCGCATCGGCACGCTCGCCATGTCCGTCACAGCGATCGAGCTCCTGCACGCGGACAGCCGGGAAGTGGGCATCCTCGGCGCCGCTTCGACGGTCTGCTATCTCCTGATAGGCCTGCCCGCGGGAGCGTGGGTGGACCGGATGTTCAAGCGCCGGACGATGATGTGGGCCGCCCTCGTCCGCGCGCTGGCCGTCCTCGTGCTTCCCCTCCTGTGGTTCACAGGGGGCCTGGGGATGGGGGCGCTGTACGCGGTCGCGCTGGTCGTCGGGGTGGTGACGGTCTTCTTCGACGTCGGTTACCAGTCCTACGTCCCCGTCCTCGTCCCGGAGGAGGACATCGCTCCGGCCAACGCACGTCTCGAAGCGACCTCCCAGGTGTCCACCCTGGCCGGGCCCGCGCTGGCCGGACTGCTCATGCGCGTCGTGAGCGCGCCCGTCGTGCTGTTGATGGACTCCTTCGCCTACTTCTTCAGTTTCCTGTGTCTGACGGCCACCAAGGACGGCGAGCAGAAGTCCGATCTGGCGCCCCGGACCAAGGGCCGGCTGGCGGCGGACATCGGGGAGGGGCTGCGCTTCGTCCGGGATCAGCCGGTCATCAGACGGCTCGCGGTTTCCATGGGCGTGTCCAACTTCTTTGCCACGATGGTGGCCACCCTGGTCCCCGTCCTCGTCATGACCACGATCGGCTTCGACGCGTTCATGCTCGGGCTGATCATGACCTTCGGCGCCATCGGCGGAGTACTGGGAGCCATGCTCGCCCCCAGGGCCCGGCAGCGGTTCAGCCTCGGCACGATCATGTCGGCGGGGCTGCTCACCGCCGCGTTCTTCACCGCGGCCAGCCCGCTGGCGGTCCTGGTCAGTGACTCCAGCAAGGCCTTGGCCGGAGCGGTCCTGCTGGTCGGGGAGTTCGGGCTCACGGTCGGGGCGCTGCTCTACAACGTGACCCAGGTGAGCCTGCGGCAGAAGCTCTGCCCCAAGAACCTGCTCGGCCGGATGAACGCCTCCATCCGCTTCGTCGTGTGGGGCAGCATGCCGGTCGCCGCGATCGCGGCGGGCTGGCTGGGTACGGCGATCGGTGTCGTTCCCACGCTGTGGATCGGGGTGGTCGGAAGCGTCGTCACCGTCCTGCCGATCCTCACGATCGACAAGGTCCTCGCTGTGGGCGGGGAGCGGCCTGCGGTGGTGGAGGGCATCCGATGAGCAGCGGCCGTCCGGAACTGGCCCGGCGCATCCTGTCCCAGGGTGTGCGCGTCAACGATGAGACCCTCGACGCGGCAGGCTCCTCACTCCAGCCCCTCGTCGACCGTCTGCGCTCGGCCGGGGTGGGACCCGGCGACGTGGTGGTGCTCAACGGCCTGACGGGACGGGCCCTGGTGACTGCCGCCGTGGCGGCGTGGCGGCTGGACGCGGTCCCCCTGCCGGTGCCGGAGGCGGGGGAGCCGCCCCTGGGGGCCACCCGTGGCGCCTGCCGCGTGACCGAAGATCTGACCGTGGTCCCCCGGACCGGGGAGCAGGGGGACCTCGGGCTTGCCACCACCGCCGTCCTGCACCTGAGTTCGGGCAGCACCGACCGTCCGAAGGCGACCAGACGCGGCGTGGCGAGCCTGCTCTGCGAGGCCGAGGGCTACCGCATCGGGCTCGCCCTCACCCCCGGCGACCGGGTCGCGGTGCCCGTCCCGCTGGTGCACTCGTTCGGCTGGGGAGTCGCGATGAGCACGATGCTCGCCGGAGCCGACATCGAGGTCACCCCCTTCGTCCGTGCGGGCACCCTGGCACGCAGGCTCGATTCCGGCGAGGTATCGGTCCTCGCCCTCACCCCGCCGCTGGCCCGGCTGCTGACCGGCACCCGACGCCAGGGCGAGTTCCGGCCGCGCGCCGTGATGGCCGGCGCCGGCCGGATCGGAGACGATCTCGACGCCGCGTTCCGGGAGCGGTTCGGGGTACCGCTCCTGCGCGGATACGGCTGCTCGGAGACCGGCGGCACCTTCTTCGGGGACCGCGGGATGGGCCGGCCGGTCTCCGGCGTCGACATCCTGCATCCCCCGCCGGGAGCGCGTGGGGAGCTCGTCCTGCGGCTGCCCGCACCGGTCGAGGGCTACCTCTGCGACCCCGTGCAGCCGACCCGGGAATGGCGCAGCGGGGACATCGTCCGGCACGGCACCGACGGCTCCGTGCATTTCGTGCAGAGGGTCCGTGGCCCGCTCCGGTTGAACGGGAGATTTGTCCGTACGGACGGCATCACGAAATCCCTGCAGGCCGTCACGGGGGTACGGGATGTCTTTCTGCTCGTCCTCCCCCGCACCGACAGCCCGGAAATCGAGGACTTTCATGCGGTGGTCGAGGGGAATCCGGCCGGGACGGATCTGGTCGCGGCGCTGGCCGAACATTCTGATGGGTCACCTGTTCCGCGCGTCCTCGTGTGCCGGGAAATGCCCCGCACCGTGGTGGGAAAACCTGACCGGAACGCATTGACCGACATGGTACGGAAGGGAAGTGAGGCCGCATGAACTCCCACGGTTCGCCCGGGCGTGACGTCTGCGAACGCCTGGTCGCCGACCTGGTCGTCCAGGCGCTGGCCGAACGGGGCATATCCGCACCGGAAGCCGGGGAGCTGGTCGGGAACGCCGAACTGCGCTCCCTCGACCTCGCCCTGCTCGGCCTGAACTCCCTCGACTGGACTGCGCTCGCCTCCAGGATCGAGGACGCCAGCGGTACGGAAATACCCGACCAGGTTCTTGTCCGGCCGGAGAGCCGCTGTGTGGCGGGATGGGGTGAGGCGGTTTTCGCCGCCCGGAACCTCATGGACGAGAACACGAACACGCATGGACGGAAAGGCTGGGACACATGAGGGAGATTCAGCGCGGAAAGCGCTTCATCATCATCGATGATTTCCTGAGTGAGCCGGATTTCTCCGCCGCCCAGGGCCTGATGGAACGCGCGACGTTCACCCGGAGGGAGAGCGTCATATCGGACGAGGACGGTCCGGCTTTCCGCTCCAAGGGCGTGCGGTTCAAGGAGGAGCTCGGCTCCCTGGAGGTCGGCGGCCGGCCGAAGGCGTACGAGGAGCTGGGCCGTGCGGTGCGCGCGCGCAGCGACTTCTTCGGCGAGGCGAGCACTGACTGGAACAGGATCGCCTTCGCGTTCTGGAAGTACCCGGCCGGCAGCCGTCTCGGCTGGCACAACGACGCGGGCCGTGGCCGCAAGGGCGAGTTCATCCTGTTCCTCCACGACCGGTGGCGACCGTCGTGGGGTGGCGAACTCAAGCTGATCGACGAGGAACCGCAGCCGTCGGACGCCGCCGAGGACGCGGAGAGCGACCTGGTCCTCCGGATGGAGAGGCGGATCGAACGGAGCACGACCAGTCCGGTGGCCATCGTGCCCCGGCCGAACCGGCTCGTCCTGGTGAAGTCGGACACCGTCCACACCATCGGGCGGGTGGATCCGACCGCCGGGGACACCCTGCGTCGCTCGCTCACCGGCTTCGTGTCCCTGAGCCCCGAGCGCTCGGCGGGCCCCGGGAGCGCCCGCGAGAAGCTCACGGCGATCCTCGCCGACTGAAAGCGGTACCGACCGCACCGCACCCCTACGAATGGAGGCACACATGCAGCCGTGGATCACCCAGAGCCCCGCCTACCTGGAGCGGTGGATCGACGAGGAGGGGATCGACCGGTCCTCCGTCGCACGCGTCATCGAGGGCCTGGACATCGCGGCCCGGGACGAGGTCCTCCAGCACACCACCGGCGGGCAGCAGCCGAACCTCTTCATCCCCGGCCTCTCCGCGGTGCCGTGGTGGGAGAACGACCGCTTCCCGTGGACAGCCGGCCTGGAGGCCGCCGCGCCGGACATCACCGCCGAGTTCGAGACATTGGGCGGCCTGCAGGGGAAGCGGACCCTGAGCAGCAATCCCACCGAACTCGCCGACGAGGGCCGCTGGTCCGCGCACTACCTGTACTACACGGCGAAGGCGTACCCCAAGAACATCAAGGCCTGCCCGAAGACCGTGGCCGCCCTCGAGCCGATTCCCGGGGCCCTGGGGTGCGGGATGACGTACTTCTCGGTCCTGGACCCCCACACCCACATCTCGGCCCACACGGGCTATACGAACGCCCATCTGCGATGCCACCTCGGCCTCGTCACGCCGGAGGGCCCCCGTATCCGCGTGGGCGACGAGTCGAGGCAGTGGGAGCAGGGCAGGACGTTCGTCTTCGACGACTCCTTCGAGCACGAGGTGTGGAACGACAGCGACTCCGGGCGTGCCGTGCTGCTGTTCGACCTCTGGCACCCCGACCTCAGCGAGGTCGAGGTACGGGCCATCACCTACCTCATGGATGTCTCCCGAAAGCTGATCTACCGCAGTTTCTGGTCCAAGGAGTTCATGAGTGCCTGAACTCGCTCCGGCGCCCGGCCTGCCGCGCGGCGACATCCGCGGCATCGGCGGCCCGTTCTCCTGGCCCCATTCCGCGCCCGCCGCCCTCTGTGGCCGCGTCGACCGGGACAGGAGACCGGTCACGTGGGCCGAGGCCGGGCCCCAAGGAGACCGGCCCTGAACACGGCGGCAGCCACGAGCGCCCACGAAAAATGCCCTCCGACACTGCGTTTTCGCAGGTCAGAGGGCATTTGACTGTGGAGCCTAGGAGATTCGAACTCCTGACATCTGCCTTGCAAAGGCAGCGCTCTACCAACTGAGCTAAGGCCCCGAAAAGGGAGCAGCACCCGACGCTCGGCGTCGTGGCCACCACCGCAGACCAGAGTACCGGGTGACCCCCTGAAACCTCCAAAAAGATAGGGACTCCCGGTGGGCAACCACTCTCCGTAAGATGCACGTCGAGGTTCGCAGCAGCGAAGCCGCAGCGAAGGGGAGACGCCATGGATGCAGCGCAGCAAGAGGCAACGGCCAGAGCCAGGGATCTTCAGCGCAGCTGGTACGGGGAGCCGCTCGGCGCGCTCTTCCGACGGCTGATAGATGACCTCGGGCTCAATCAGGCCAGGCTCGCCGCGGTGCTCGGGCTGTCCGCCCCCATGCTCTCCCAGCTCATGAGCGGCCAGCGGGCGAAGATCGGCAATCCCGCGGTCGTCCAGCGCGTCCAGGCGCTCCAGGAACTGTCCGGCCAGGTGGCGGACGGCAGCGTCAGCGCGGGAGAGGCGACCGACCGCATGGAAGAGATCAAGAAGTCCCAGGGAGGTTCCGTGCTCACCGGCACCGGCCAGACCACGACGACCGGCGGTGCCCCCACCGTGCGCCGCGTGGTTCGCGAGATCCAGTCGCTGCTGCGGTCCGTCGCGGCCGCCGGCGACATCATCGATGCGGCGGACTCCCTCGCCCCGACCCACCCGGAACTGGCAGAGTTCCTCAAGGTGTACGGCGCGGGACGCACCTCGGACGCGGTGGCGCACTACGAGGGCCACCAGAACTAGGCGACGGACAGACCGGGCACAGGCACGGGCCGAGACGGGAACGGGGAGCGGGCGCAGCGCAATGGGTGAGGTCTTCGCTGGTCGGTACGAACTGATCGATCCGATCGGACGTGGTGGGGTCGGTGCTGTCTGGCGTGCCTGGGATCACCGGCGCCGCCGTTACGTAGCGGCCAAGGTCCTCCAGCAGAGCGACGCGCACACGCTGCTGCGCTTCGTCCGCGAGCAGGCGCTGCGGATCGAGCACCCGCACGTGCTCGCCCCCGCGAGCTGGGCGGCGGACGACGACAAGGTCCTGTTCACCATGGACCTGGTCAGCGGCGGTTCGCTGGCCCATGTCATCGGCGATTACGGCCCGTTGCCGCCGAGGTTCGTCTGCACGCTGCTCGACCAGTTGCTGTCGGGGCTGTCGACGGTGCACGCCGAGGGGGTCGTGCACCGGGACATCAAGCCCGCCAACATTCTGATGGAGGCCACCGGCACCGGCCGGCCGCATCTGCGGCTGTCCGACTTCGGGATCTCCATGCGCAAGGGCGAGCCCCGCCTCACCGAGACGAACTACGTGGTGGGGACGCCGGGTTACTTCGCGCCCGAGCAGATGATGGGCGCCGAGCCGGACTTCCCCGCGGACCTCTTCGCGGTCGGTCTCGTCGCCCTCTACCTGCTCCAGGGTCAGAAGCCCGACTCCCAGGCGCTCGTCGAGCACTTCGCCTCGTACGGGACACCCAGCGCCCCGCAGGGCATCCCCGAGCCGCTGTGGCAGGTCCTCGCGGGGCTGCTGCAGCCGGACCCGCAGGCCCGCTTCCGTACCGCCACCGGCGCGCGCAAGGCCCTGTCGGCCGCGGCCGAGATGCTGCCCGAGCCGGGGACCGACGACGAGCCGGTGGAGGTCTTCGACCAGATCGGCCCGCTGCCCGCCGGATTCGGCCCCGCAGGGCCCGTACAGCCCCAGCAGCCCGCGGCAGCACAGCAGGCCACGGGGCAACAGCCGTACACACAGCCCTCGACCGCCATGTCGGAGACGGGCAGCTTCCACCTCCCCCCGCCCCCGCAGCCCACGGCCCCCGCGCCTTCCACACCCCAGGCCTCGCACCCCCTCACCCCGCACACGGCTACCCACACGACGGCCCCCTTCCCCGCCGCCGTGCCGGACTCCTCGCAGGCCCCCACCTCCGCCGTCCCGCACGAACAGCCACTCACCCGCGCCTACACCGCCCGGCACCCGCAGGCCCCGGGGGTGCAGCCCGTGCCCGCACCGGCACCGCACGCACCGCGAACGCGTCCGGGACCGCCCCCGAAGGTGGCGGTCCCGGTGCTGCTGGTGGCGCTGATCTGCTTCGCCGTGGGCATCTGGGCGCTGACCCAGGCCTGAGCCCGCTACCAGGCCTGCGGCGGCCCTCCGTACGGGGGCTGACCGCCGCCGGCGGTGGTGGCCGCGCGCCGCCGCGCGAGCAGCGTCCACACGCCCAGCGCGAGGACCAGCACGGCACCCGCGCCGATCCCGGCGGCTCCGACCAGCTTCATCGTGTCGCTCTCGCTCTCGGCCGCCTGCGGCCCGCTCTGGCCGCGTTCGGCCAGGTCCTTGTCCTTCTCCGTGACCGCGAAGATCCCGGCGTCACCCGCGTACGGAGTCCCCTCGGCCTTGCCCACGACCTTGACCGACAGCGTCAGCGGGAACGGTTTGTCGCCGTAGTCCTCGGCGACCTCCGGGCTCAGCGTGACGGACAGGTAGTACCAGCCCGCGAAACGCATGGCGCTGACGCTGCTGCTCGGATCGAACCTGTTCCGGTACGCGACCGGGGGCACCGGGTCCAGGGAGACGGAGGCCGGCTTGCCCGAGTACGCCATGGGCGACACGTCGTCGACGTGGCCGAGGGCCGGGTTGTCCAGGGACATCGCGAGCGCGCCGCTGATGTACTCGTCGGAGGCGGTGCTGTTGCCGAGGCCGGCCGTCGCGAAGATCTGCTGCCCCCAGTCCACCGGAACCCGGTAGAAGAGGGTCTGCCCCGGCGCGATACCGTCCTTCCACTCACCGGTCTCCAGGCTCGTGGCGTCGTAGTAACCGGCCCCGCCCTGCCTGCGGTTGTCGGTGGCCTGCGTGGGCGGCGCGGGCGAGGCGGACGGCCAGTCCTCCGGCGCCTCGGTCGGCATCGCGGCGTCATCGGCGAGCCCCGGCTCCGACGCGTACCGCAGTTCCAGCTCCCAGTCCCCCGGCCCCGAGGTGGCCTTGCTCTCCCGTTCGACGAGGACGTAGTACGTGCCGGGCCCCTGGCAGGTGCTGCTGTCCTTCGCCACGACCCGGTAGGCGTACGCGGCGATCGGTCGCGGGTACTCCGCGGACTCGAACCGGGCGTCCTCGGTACTGCACTGCAGATCCGAGGAACTCCTGAGGCTCACAGTGACACCGTCCCCGTAGGCCACCTTGCCGCCGGCCTCGGGCACGGCGACGGCGGAGACGTACGCGTTCGTCGTCGCGTCGAGATTCAGTCGGTAGTAGAGCTTCTGACCGGCCTTGATCGAACTCTTGTAGACCGAACCGGCCTTGAGCGCCTCCGCGTCGGTGTTCACCTCGGCGCCGGTCACCGCCTCGGCACCCGGGTCAAAGGTGTAGGCGCCCGTGGCGCCGTCCGCGTGCGCCGCTCCCGGCAGCGCCGTCACCGCGCACATCGCCGCGATCGCGGCCAGCGTCACCCGGCCCCTGCTGCGCTGCCTCATCACGCGCTTCCCCTCGTCTTCCGTGCGGCGTCCCCGCGACGGCTGCGTACATATACGAACACGGCGACCAGCGCGGCCATGACGGCAGCCCCGGCAGCAGCCGCGATGCCGGTCCATCCTGCCCCTCGCGCCCCACTGCTGTCTGCGGACGCGATCGAGTCGCCCGTCTTGTCCCCGTCCGGCACGGCCGCGGGGGCACCGTGCTCCGGACCGCTCCGTTCGTCGCCGAGCACCGACACCCGCAGCACCAGACCGATCTGCGGGTTCTCCGCGATCTCCGCGGCCTGCGCGCCCAGCGTCACCGAGATGTAGAAGCCGCCTCGCGCGTGCACCGGCTGGACATCGGTACGGTCCTCGTAGCGGTTGGTCCAGGCGACCGGGACCCCGCCCATCGCGACCGCGGAAGGACGTCCGCTGTACATCGCGCTCGGGTGGAACTCACCGCCTCCGGTGAGCGGGTGGCGGGCCGGGGTGTACAGCTGTGTGGAGCCGTACGAGTACGTCGCCGTGGTGCGGCCCACCGTGGGCTCGTTGGCGAACTCCACGTCGTAGCGCACCTGCTGGCCCCAGCCGGCCGGAACCTTGTACCAGAGGGTCTGGGCCGGCAGGATCCGGTCGCGCCACACACCCCGGCCGATCGTCTCGGCGTCGTTGAACCCGGTGCCGCCCCGTACGTCACGGGGATCGCCCGCGGGCAGCACGGCGTCCTTGCCGCCCCGGCCGTACTCCGTGAGCGACTGGGCGGGCGTCACGTCCTTCGTCAGCGGCGCCTCGGTCCCGTACACGAGCTCGATGGGCCAACGCGCGGCGTCGGAGCCCTGCTTGCTCTCCCGCTCGACCACCAGCCGGTACCGGCCGGCCCGGTCGCAGGTGCGGCCGCCCTCCTTCGAACGGATGCGGGCGACCGCCGACGTGAGCGGGACGGCCCCCTCCTTCTGCAGGAAGCGCGCGGTGTGCGTCCCGCAGGAGCCGTGCTCGTCGTACTCGATCCGGGTGCTCAGGGCGTCGAACGTGTCCACGGCCGCCCCCGGCTGCGGCACCGCCGTCGCCGCGAAGTCCGCCGTGGACACGGAGTCCAGAGCGACCGCGTAGTACCGCTTCTCGCCCGGCCCGATGGTGTCCAGATACTGCCCGGGTGCGAGGACGGGCGCCCCGCCCGCGGTGGCCGTGCCCGCCACCCGCTCACCCCTCAGGCGGTAGGCGTCGACGGAGAGCTGGGAGGCCCGCTGGAGCTGACGGGCCAGGGCCTTGGCGTCCGGGGCGTCGTAGTAGCGGCCGTTGCCCGCGTGCGCGATGCACTCCAGCTGCTCGCGCGCCGCGCCCTTCACCTGGAAGCCGACGGCGTCGATCCGCAGGCCGGCCCCTTCCCTGCCGAGCCGCTCGGCAACCTCGCAGGGCCGTGGCGTACCGCAGTTGTCCTCGCCGTCGGAGATCAGCAGGATCGTGCGGGTACCGATGGCGCCGCCCGCGGGCTCCGGCAGGTCCTGCGCCGCCTTCCGGAGCGACAGACCGATGGGGGTGTCCCCTCGGGGACGTACGGCCGCGACCGCCTGCTTCAGCGCCGCCCGGTCGAGTGCGCGCACCGGGCGCACGAGCCGGGTGTCGGCACAGCCCCGCGGGTGATCGGCGCCGTACACGCGCAGCCCGGTCGGATGGCCGTCGGGGAGGCCGTCCACGACCGTGCCGACCGCCGCTCGGGCACTCTCCATCCGGGTGCGCCCCGTGCCGTCGTCGTCCCCCATGGATCCGGACGAGTCGAGCACCATGACCAGACTGCCGCTCCCGCCCGTCGCGCGCGGTGCGTCAGGGGCCGCCCGGGGACCGGCCGACGCCGGCAGTGCGGCTGCCACCAGGGCGAACAGCGCCCCGCCGATCAATGCGCCCGCCCGTACGGTGCGGTGCTGCCTCCGTGCCTTCACCCGTGCCCCCTCGACCGAAACCCCGGCTTCTTTGCTCAAGCAACTTAATGATTTGCTTGAGGGAACTCAAGAGCACAGGCGTCACGGTCCCGCAACAGCACGAAGCCCCGGTCGCATCAGCGACCGGGGCTCGCGACAGGCTGTTCTGTCTCACACACCCGAACCTGCGGGCACGGAGTCAGTCGCCTCCGTCCACAGATCCTGCTCGGCGCGATCCGCCTGGATCTGGCGGTACACGAGGAGCCCGCCGATGGCGGCCAGTGCGACCAGGAGAAGCTTCTTCACCGCGCTACCTCGTCTTTCCTTGGCATTGGGGAGTTCTGCTGCCCGACTATACACATCGGCCGATATCGACCGGTGACCTCCCCGCAACCCAACTGGCGCCTGCCGGCGAGCGATCACCGCCGGTTCGTGCAGCGGTGGCCGACGACGCCGACAGCACCCCGCGAGGGCGGCCGGACACCGCATCTCGGGACCGGTTGCACCATACGAGTGGTGTTCATCTGAAGAACGGCATATCGGCGACGTCGGTCCACGAAATCGCGAGCCGGATCCACATCATCAGAAAGGTAAGCAAACCGGACCACCTGAAAGTGAGGGGCCATGAGCAGCTTCAAGGCCAAGAGCATCTGGACCGCCTTCATCACCGCGTTCTTCGCACTCCTCGCGTCGCTGGGCCTCGCAAGCTCCACCGCGGCGGCCACGGAAGCCACGGTCACGGAGCCGGCGACGACGAGCCACGAGCACAGGGCCGCGACCGCCGCAACTCCGAACGCCCCTTCGGTGCGATGGACCCTCCCGCGTGACCGGGCGCTGCCTCCCACGATGAAGCAGCGCATCCGCGCCGAGGCACACGGGTCCTCACCCGCCACCCGGCAGCTCGCCCCTGACACCGCCGACACCGCCCGCGCCCCGCACGGCGCCCGCACCGCCCTCGGCAACGCACAGGCCCAGGACGGGGTCCCCCTGCCACCCTGAGCGCACCGCGCCTGACAACGCGAGGCCCCTGGACCGGAATCCCCGGCAGGGGCCTTCTTCATGCCCCGCCGACGTCACGCCGCACACCGCGCCCCGTATCCGGTGCCCTCCGGGCGGTGGCCCGTCGCCGCGCCGTAGGTGGCCGGGGTCGTCGCGGCACAGACCCTCGGCGTTCCCGCGCACCGGCGCCGTTCCCGCGCACGGCGGCGGGCAGACTCACGTTCCGTTCCGTTCCGCTTCGTCCCGTGCCGCCGCCGCCGCACCGGCACACCCGACTGGGATCCACAGGGGATCAGGGACAGGCGCCACGGCCCTCGTGCACAAGGCCTGCTGGACCCGCCACGGCCCCGCCCGGCTCCGGCCGGAGTTCGTGACACCTCGGGTCTACGACAAAGACCCCCCACCGTTACCGGTGAGGGGTCTTCGTGCTGGTGGGGCTAACAGGATTTGAACCTGTGGCCTCATCCTTATCAGGGATGCGCTCTAACCAACTGAGCTATAGCCCCGCCGCGCTTTTGTGTCGCGCTGACTTCAGAAGATTAGCGCACGTCGGGGCCAGTCCCAAAATCGATACCGCCGCCGCTACTCGTCCTCGGCGAGCGTCAGCTCGACACCGCCCACGAAGCCGGCCGACAGGTTGTAGATGAAGGAGCCCAGCGTCGCCAGCGCGGTGGCCAGCACCACGTCGATCACGGCGATGACCGAGGTGAAGATCAGCACCCGCGGCAGCGAAAGGAACGACTGCAGATCGAAGCCGTTGCCCTCGTTGGAGCCGGTCGCCTCGCTGATGGTGCCGCCGACGGTCTCGAAGACGCCCATCGCGTCCATGACCATCCACAGCACCGCCGACGCGACCACCGTGCAGATACCGAGGGCGATGGAGAGCAGGAAGCTGACCTTCATCACCGACCACGGATCCGCCTTGGCCACCCGCAGACGCGCCTTGCGGGTACGCGGAGTCGTCCGCGCCCCCGTCCGCGGCCTTCGGGTCGCCTGGGCCGTTCCTGCGCCCTGCTGCCCGCCGTAGGACCGGCCGCCGCCCTGGGTCCCGCCCGGAGGCGAGGGATAGGCCTGCGGCGGGTGGTACGGGCCCGCCTGGCCCGGTGCGGGTTCCCGCTCACCGGGCAACGGCCCGGTCGCGTAACCCTCGTACTGGGGCTGAGGGCCCCGGGTATCCGTCACAGTGCCCCCTTGGGAGTCCGTGGCAGGGCCACGGGCGCCGTTCCCGCCGGCTTCGGAAGCGGCCGAACCGGCGCCCGTGGCTCCACTCACGCTCTACTCCTCGTGCTCCCCGGTCGAGGACGTGTTGCCCTCGACTGTGCCGTCGACCGTGCTCTCGGCAGCCGCCTCGGCCGTGGTGGCCTCCGCTGTCACTGCCTCGGCCGACTCGCCTTCGGCGTCATCGGTCCCGTCGACCTCTTCGGCCTCGCGACCTGCCTCGGCGTTGCGCGCGATACCGACAACGGCGTCTCGCTTGCCCAGATTGATCAGTTGGACGCCCATGGTGTCACGGCCCGTCTCCCTGACTTCATTGACTCGCGTACGAATCACACCACCGCCGAGCGTGATGGCGAGAATCTCGTCCGTCTCCTCGACCACCAGCGCACCGACCAGCGAGCCCCGGTCCTCCACGATCTTGGCGGCCTTGATGCCGAGGCCACCGCGACCCTGGACGCGGTACTCGTCGACGGGGGTCCGCTTCGCGTACCCGCCGTCAGTGGCAGTGAACACGAAAGTACCGGGCCTGACGACATTCATCGAGAGCAGTTCGTCTCCCTCGCGGAAACTCATGCCCTTGACACCCGATGTGGCGCGGCCCATCGGGCGCAGCGCGTCGTCCGTCGCAGTGAACCTGATGGACTGGGCCTTCCTGCTGATGAGCAGCAGATCGTCCTCGGACGAGACCAGCTCCGCACCGATCAGCTCGTCGTCGGAGCCGTCGGCGGTCTCGCGCAGGTTGATGGCGATGACGCCGCCGGAACGCGGCGAGTCGTAGTCCTTCAGCGCGGTCTTCTTCACCAGACCGCCCTTCGTGGCCAGGATCAGGTACGGCGCGGCGTCGTAGTCGCGGATCGCCAGGATCTGCGCGATCTGCTCGTCCGGCTGGAAGGCCAGCAGGTTCGCCACGTGCTGGCCGCGGGCGTCACGGCCGGCGTCCGGGAGCTCGTAGGCCTTCGCCCGGTAGACCCGGCCCTTGTTGGTGAAGAACAGCAGCCAGTGGTGCGTCGTCGACACGAAGAAGTGGTCGACGATGTCGTCTTCCCTCAGCTTCGTGCCGCGCACGCCCTTGCCGCCGCGCTTCTGCGAGCGGTAGTCGTCCGTCTTCGTGCGCTTCACGTAACCGCTGCGGGAGATCGTGACGACGATGTCCTCCTCGGCGATCAGGTCCTCGATGGACATGTCACCGTCGAAGGGCACCAGCTTGGAGCGCCGGTCGTCGCCGAACTTGTCGACGATCGCCGCCAGCTCCTCGCTGACGATCTGCCGCTGCCGCTCGGGCGAGGCGAGGATCGCGTTGTACTCGTTGATCTTCGCCTGGAGCTCGTCGTGCTCTGCGGTGATCTTCTGGTGCTCCAGCGCGGCCAGCCGGCGCAGCTGCATCTCCAGGATCGCGTTCGCCTGGATCTCGTCGATCTCCAGGAGGCCCATCAGGCCCTCGCGCGCGATCTCCACCGTGTTGCTGCGCCGGATGAGGGCGATGACCTCGTCGATGGCGTCCAGGGCCTTGAGCAGGCCGCGCAGGATGTGCGCGCGCTCCTCCGCCTTGCGCAGCCGGAACTTCGTACGCCGGACGATGACCTCGATCTGGTGCGTCACCCAGTGGCGGATGAACGCGTCGATCGACAGGGTGCGCGGCACCCCGTCCACCAGCGCCAGCATGTTGGCGCCGAAGTTGGTCTGCAGATCGGTGTGCTTGTACAGGTTGTTCAGCACGACCTTGGCGACCGCGTCCCGCTTCAGCACGACGACCAGGCGCTGGCCCGTACGCGACGAGGTCTCGTCACGGACGTCCGCGATGCCGCCGACCTTGCCGTCCTTCACCAGGTCGGCGATCTTCTGCGCGAGGTTGTCGGGGTTGGTCTGGTACGGAAGTTCCGTCACGACCAGGCACTGGCGGTTCTGGATCTCCTCGACCGCCACGACCGCGCGCATCGTGATCGAGCCACGGCCGGTGCGGTACGCCTCCTCGATGCCCTTGCGGCCCACGACGAGCGCGCCCGTCGGGAAGTCCGGGCCCTTGATGCGCTCCAGCAGGGCGTCCAGGAGCTCCTCGGACGACGCCTCGGGGTGCTCCAGGTACCACTGCGCACCGGCCGCGACCTCGCGGAGGTTGTGCGGCGGGATGTTGGTCGCCATACCGACCGCGATGCCCGCCGAGCCGTTGATCAGCAGGTTCGGGAAGCGGGCCGGCAGGACCACCGGCTCCTGGTTGCGGCCGTCGTAGTTGTCCTTGAAATCGACGGTCTCCTCGTCGATGTCCCGCACCATCTCCATGGACAGCGGCATCATCTTGCACTCGGTGTACCGCATGGCGGCGGCCGGGTCGTTGCCCGGGGAACCGAAGTTGCCGTTGGAGTCCACCAGCGGCATGCGCATCGACCAGTGCTGCGCCAGACGCACCAGGGCGTCGTAGATCGAGGAGTCGCCGTGCGGGTGGTACGTACCCATGACGTCACCGACGACGCGGGCGCACTTGTAGAAGCCCTTCTCGGGCCGGTAGCCACCGTCGTACATCGCGTACAGCACCCGGCGGTGGACGGGCTTGAGGCCGTCCCGCACGTCGGGCAGGGCACGCGACACGATGACGGACATCGCGTAGTCGAGGTAGGAGCGCTGCATCTCCGTCTCGAGCCCGACGGGCTCGACACGCATGCCCACACCCTCGACGGGCGGGACCTCTTCGGGCGTCACGGGGGCAGGGGTGTTCTCGTCGGCCATTGCTGGTCAAAGTCCTTTCGCGCGGCAGCTTGCTTGTACGGCCGACTCAGATGTCGAGGAAGCGGACGTCCTTGGCGTTGCGCTGGATGAACGAGCGCCGCGCCTCGACGTCCTCACCCATCAGCACCGAGAACAGGTCGTCGGCCTGCGCCGCGTCGTCGAGCGTGACCTGGCCGAGCACACGGTGGTCGACGTCCATCGTCGTGACACGCAGTTCCTCGGCGTTCATCTCACCGAGACCCTTGAAGCGCTGGATCGAGTCTTCCTTGATCCGCTTGCCGTTCTGCTTGCCGAGTGCCACGAGGGCGTCGCGCTCGCGGTCCGAGTACGCGTACTCGAAGTCGTCCCGGCCCCACTTGATCTTGTAGAGCGGCGGGCGCGAGAGGTAGACGTGCCCGGCCTCGACCAGCGGTCGCATGAAGCGGAAGAGGAAGGTCAGCAGCAGGGTGTTGATGTGCTGGCCGTCGACGTCGGCGTCCGCCATCAGAATGATCTTGTGATAGCGGAGCTTCTCGATGTCGAAGTCCTCGTGGACCCCGGTGCCGAAGGCCGAGATCAGCGCCTGGACCTCGGTGTTCTGCAGGATCTTGTCGATCCGGGCCTTCTCGACGTTCAGGATCTTGCCGCGGATCGGCAGGATGGCCTGGTACATCGGGTTCCGGCCGGACTTCGCCGAACCACCGGCGGAGTCACCCTCGACGATGAAGATCTCGCACTTCGTCGGGTCGTTCGACTGACAGTCGCTCAGCTTGCCCGGCAGCGAGGCGCTCTCCAGGAGCCCCTTGCGACGGGTCAGGTCACGCGCCTTGCGGGCCGCCACGCGGGCGGTCGAGGCGGCGATGCCCTTGCGGATGATGTCGGCGGCCTCGTTGGGGTTCCGGTCGAACCAGTCCGTCAGCTGCTCGTGGACGACCTTCTGCACGAAGGTCTTGGCCTCCGTGTTGCCCAGCTTGGTCTTCGTCTGGCCCTCGAACTGCGGCTCGCCCAGCTTCACCGAGATGATCGCGGTCAGACCCTCGCGGACGTCCTCACCGGTGAGGTTGTCGTCCTTCTCGCGCAGCAGCTTCTTGTCACGCGCGTACCGGTTGACCAGCGAGGTCAGGGCCGCACGGAAGCCCTCCTCGTGCGTACCGCCCTCGTGCGTGTGGATCGCGTTGGCGAAGGAGTAGACACCTTCGCTGTACTGCGTGTTCCACTGCATGGCGATCTCGGCCGAGAGGAGACGGTCCTTGTCCTCGGCCTCGATGTCGATCACCGACTGGTGGATGACATCGCCCTTGCGGGAGTTCAGGTACTTCACGAAGTCGACGATGCCGTTTTCGTAGTGGTACGTGACCGTCCGGGCCGGCTCGTCCTCGGGAACGTCGACCGCCTCGGCGCTGTCCGCGCCGACCGTCGCCTTCGCCGACTCCCGCTCGTCGGTGAGCTTGAGGGTGAGGCCCTTGTTGAGGAAGGCCATCTCCTGGAAGCGGCGCGAGAGCGTCTCGAAGGAGTACTCGGTCGTCTCGAAGATGTCCCCGTCCGCCCAGAAGCTGACGGTCGTGCCCGTCTCGTCGGTGGCCTCGTTACGGGCCAGGGGGGCCGTCGGGACGCCGAACTTGTAGTCCTGGGTCCAGCGGTAGCCGTCCGTCTTGACCTCGACGGCCACGCGTGTGGACAGGGCGTTGACGACGGATACACCGACGCCGTGCAGACCGCCGGAGACCGCGTAACCGCCGCCTCCGAACTTGCCGCCGGCGTGCAGCACCGTGAGGACTACCTCGACGGCGGGCTTGCCCTCGGACGGCACGATGCCGACCGGGATGCCACGGCCGTTGTCGATCACACGCACCCCGCCGTCGGGCAGGATCGTGACGTCGATGGTGTCCGCGTGCCCGGCCATGGCCTCGTCGACCGAGTTGTCGACAACCTCTTGCACGAGGTGGTGGAGACCGCGCTCACCGGTCGAGCCGATGTACATGCCAGGTCGCTTGCGGACCGCGTCCAGACCCTCGAGCACGGTGATCGCGCTGGCGTCGTACGAGGCTTTCACCTCACCCGAGGCCTTCGGCTCGGCCGATGCGGGAGCAGCGCCGCTCTCACCGGGGTTGGACGGAATGTTCTCGTTGGGGTTGCCGGAATCGGCCACGAAGCGCCCTTTCTGGCACAGCACAGGCCGTTCTCCGGGCAGGCGGGAGCGGCTGCGTCGTTCGGCTTGTATCGACGAATCCCGCATGGACGCGGGATTGTCCACCAGTCTACCGGTAGCGCCGACCCGAATGGGGGTTTGCCGGTACCTGAGTCCGCATGTGCCGCCCTGAATGAGCGCCTGACGACTCCCCATATCCGGGAAGGGGCCTCAAGAGGCTCACACGGGCATTGAGCGCTTCGGCCTGTCAGCCTCCCGCTACGGTGAGGGACACCTGCTCGCAGCCGTACGGTTGCAACCACCACGCACCCGCACGACAGGGGCATCTCGGTCATCGGTGACAACAGGGGCACCCCATGCACCGCGCTTCGCGCGTGCAGGACCGAGACCGTCGTCGGCCGGGGGAAGAAGAGCAGGTCAGAAAGGGTCAGCCGTAGGTGTCGCCGGGGCCGGTGCTCCCCGGCGCGCGCAGCGGACCGTATCTGCGCTGCGGGCCTCCCGGCCCCAGCACCTTGATCAATCTGACGGTGCCGTGCCCCAGATCCGCGTTGAGCCGGGCCACGAGCTGCGGTGCCAGCAGTCTCAGCTGCGTCGCCCACGCCGTCGAGTCGCACTGCACCGTCAGCACCCGCTCGTCGGGGTCCTCGTCGTAGCGCAACGGCACACAGTGATTGGCCAGATCGTCACCCACGATCTGCGGCCAGCGGCCCATCACACCGCCCACCGCAGCCGGCGTCTCCCAGCCGCGCTCGGTGATCAGACGATTGATCGCGGCGCCCAGCGGCAGCGGGTCCCGGCCGTCCGCGCGCGCGCCGGAACGCAGCCCGCCGCCCCGCCGCGCCTGCTTCTTCTGCTGCGCGGCGGCGCCGCGCGCCTTGGCCTGCTCCTTCGCCGCGCGCAGGGCCACCCGCGCCAGGTCGATTCCCGAGGGCTCCGGCTGCTTCGCCGGGTCCTTGCCGTCTCCGTCGCCGTTCACAGCCGCTCCACCTCGCCGGCCGACACCGCGTACCTCGCGCCCGCGAGCACCCCGGGGACGTCGTCGTCCACCGCGGCCGTCACCAGCACCTGCTCGCCGGGGGCCACCAGCTCGGCCAGCCGCTCCCGGCGCCGCGCGTCCAGCTCGGCGAAGACGTCGTCCAGCACCAGCACCGGTTCGTTGCCCTCGGAGCGCAGCAGGTCGTACGAGGCCAGCCGCAGGGCCAGCGCGTACGACCAGGACTCCCCATGGCTCGCGTACCCCTTCGCCGGCATCCCGCGCAGGCCGAGGACCAGGTCGTCACGGTGCGGGCCGACCAGGGTGACGCCCCGCTCGATCTCCTGTTTGCGCACGTCGGCAAGGGCCGCGATGAGTTGCGCGTACAGCTCCTCGCGCGTCCGTGCGGGCTCCACCTCCGGGCCCACCGAGCTGCGGTAATCCAGCGTCACCGGGCCGCCGCCCGGCGCCACGTCCGCGTACGCCTTGTCGGCCAGGGGCTGCAGTGTCGCGATCAGATCCAGCCGCTGTGCCAGCAGCTCGGCGCCCACCCGGCCCAGATGCTGGTCCCACACGTCGAGTGTCGACAGATCCATGGAACGCCCGCCGTGCCGGCGTGCCATCGCCGCGGACTTCAGCAGCGTGTTGCGCTGTTTCAGCACCCGCTCGTAGTCGGAGCGCACTCCGGCCATCCGCGGCGAACGGGCCGTGACCAGCTCGTCGAGGAACCGCCGACGCTCACCCGGGTCGCCCTTGACCAGCGCCAGGTCCTCGGGCGCGAACAGCACCGTGCGCACTATCCCCAGCACGTCCCGGGGCCTGACCTGCGACGACCTGTTGATCCTGGCCCGGTTGGCCTTGCCCGGATTCAGCTCCAGCTCGACCAGCTGGGACCGCTCGCCCTGGGTGACGGCCGCTCTGATGACGGCTCTGTCGGCCCCCATGCGCACCAGGGGAGCGTCGGAGGAGACGCGGTGGCTGCCGAGCGTCGCGAGATAGCCGACGGCCTCGACGAGGTTGGTCTTGCCCTGGCCGTTGGCCCCCACGAACGCGGTGACGCCCGGGTCGAGAGGCACCTCGACCCGGGCGTACGAGCGGAAGTCGGCCAGCGACAGATGCGTGACATGCATGGTGTACGCCGACCTTCCCGGCTTCCTGCTCCGTGCTTCGTAAGTGCGGGGCGGACCGTCCGGCCCCGGCCCGCGCTCCGCTGCGGCTACTTCTTGTTCTCGACCGCGTGGCCGCCGAACTGGTTGCGCAGCGCGGCGATCATCTTCATCTGCGGGGAGTCGTCCTGGCGGGAGGCGAAGCGCGCGAAGAGCGACGCGGTGATCGCGGGCAGCGGCACGGCGTTGTCGATCGCCGCCTCCACAGTCCAGCGGCCCTCACCGGAGTCGGCGGCGAAGCCACGGAGCTGGTCCAGGTGCTCGTCGTCGTCCAGAGCGTTGACCGCCAGGTCGAGCAGCCAGGAACGGATGACCGTGCCCTCCTGCCAGGAGCGGAAGACCTCGCGCACGTCGGTGACGGAGTCGACCTTCTCCAGGAGCTCCCAACCCTCGGCGTAGGCCTGCATCATGGCGTACTCGATGCCGTTGTGAACCATCTTCGCGAAGTGGCCGGCGCCGACCTTGCCCGCGTGGACGGAACCGAACTGGCCCTCGGGCTTCAGCGCGTCGAACACCGGCTGGACCTTCGCGACGTGCCCGGCGTCGCCGCCGTACATCAGCGCGTAGCCGTTCTCCAGGCCCCAGACGCCGCCGGAGACTCCGCAGTCGACGAAGCCGATGCCCTTGATTCCCAGCTCGACCGCGTGCTTCTCGTCGTCCGTCCAGCGGGAGTTCCCGCCGTCGACGACGATGTCGCCGGGCGAGAGCAGCTCGGCCAGCTCGTCGATCGTCGACTGGGTCGCGGCACCGGCCGGGACCATGACCCACACGACGCGGGGGCCCTTCAGCTTGCCCACAAGCTCTTCGAGGCTGTGGACATCGGCGACGTCCGGGTTGCGGTCGTAACCGATGACGGTGTGGCCAGCGCGGCGGATGCGCTCGCGCATGTTGCCGCCCATCTTGCCGAGGCCGACGAGACCGAGCTCCATCAGAGATTCCTTAAGCGTTGTGCCGATTCGTACCCAAGGTCCGAGCCTACGCCCGGCAGGGGACAGGACGCCGGGCATGCTCGGCGCTGAACATGCCCGTCGGGCCCTGCCACGCTGTCGCAGCGTCGGCAGGACCGGTGACCGGATCAGCCGGAGAGGCGGACCGGCATGATCAGGTACTTGTACGCATCGTCCGCCTCGGCGTCCACGGCAGGCCGGCCACTGAGCAGCGCGGGCTTGGTGGACGTCGTGAAGGACAGCTGGGCGACCGGCGAGTCGATGGCGCTCAGGCCGTCGAGCAGGAACGTCGGGTTGAAGGCGATGGAGATGTCGTCGCCCTCCAGCACGGAGTCGACGCGCTCCACAGCCTGTGCATCGTCGCTGGAACCCGCTTCGAGGATCAGGACGCCCTGCTCGAAGCTGAGCCGCACCGGGGTGTTCCGCTCGGCCACCAGGGCCACGCGCTTGACGGCCTCGACGAACGGCGCCGTCTCGATGACCGCGACCGAGTTGAACTCGGTGGGGAAGAGCGTGCGGTACTTCGGCAGGTCACCTTCGAGCAGTCGGGTCGTCGTCCGCCGGCCCGCGCCCTCGAAGCCGATGAGGCCTTCACCCGCGCCGGAGCCCGACAGGGCGAGCGTGACGGTGTCACCGCTGGTCAGCGCCTTGGCGGTGTCCAGGAGCGTCTTGGCCGGCACCAGCGCGACGGCGGAGGCGTCGGCGTTCTCCGGCTTCCAGAGGAACTCGCGGACCGCGAAGCGGTAGCGGTCGGTGGAGGCCAGGGTGACCGTGTCGCCCTCGATCTCGATCCGCACACCGGTGAGGACGGGCAGCGTGTCGTCGCGGCCCGCGGCGATGGCGACCTGGGCGGCCGCGGAGGCGAAGACCTCGCCGGGCACGGTGCCGGTCGCGGTCGGCATCTGGGGAAGTGCGGGGTACTCCTCCACAGGAAGGGTGTGGAGTGTGAACCGCGAGGATCCGCAGGCGACCGTCGCCCGTACACCGTCTGTGGAAATCTCCACCGGCCGGTTGGGCAGGGCACGGCAGATGTCGGCGAGCAGCCGGCCGGAGACGAGCACCGTGCCGTCCTCCTCGATCTCGGCATCCACCGAGACCCGGGCCGAGACCTCGTAGTCGAAGCTCGAGAAGCTGAGGGCGCCGTCCTCAGCCTTCAGCAGAAGGCCCGCGAGAACGGGCGCCGGCGGACGGGCCGGGAGGCTACGGGCCACCCAGGCCACAGCCTCCGCGAGTACATCGCGCTCCACCCGGATCTTCACCGGAACCGCCTCCTGCTGTTGCTCGCTCGCCCTGCTGGCCTTCGTCGTCTGGTCGGGTCGCTCCACCGATGCCGGGGGGAGGTCGCCGGGGACCAGTCTGACGTACGGCACCGACACTCGGTGCTGCTCGGGGTCAAGTCGCGACAAGAGGTTCGGAGAGCTCCGGCGCCGAGTTGTGCACAGGCCCCACTTCGAAGCGGATTCCGGGCTAACTATAGGTGGCAGTAGTAGTAGGGCCTGTGGAAACGGTGGATAACGTCGTTTTCCCAGGTCAGGCCCGGTTTTTTGTCCACCGACCCTGTGGGTGGCACCGGTGGACAACCCGGTGTTTCTGTGGACACCCGAAAGTTGTGCACACCCGATGCACAGGGCAGGGGGGTTTCTCCCCAGGGCTGTCCCCAGCTTTACCCACGTTCCCCACAGCCCAACCGACCCTCTTGGTGTGACGCCTTTCACTCGGTGCGGTGAAAGCGGGTGTTGCGTTGCCGAACAGTGGACAGCGGTGTGGAGAAGCCGGCCCGTCCTGGGGAAAACGGCCGCCGGCCTGTGGGCCGTCGGTGGACAACGTCGGCGGCCCCCTGTGGACGAAAAACTTGTCCACAGCCTGTGGATCATTGTTGACCACAAATCCCCAGGCCCCTGAGCTGGCCTGATGGGGTATCGGCTGCCGCGCCTGTGGAAGCAGTATGGACAACTTTTGGATCCCCAGGCTGTGGAGGGAAAATTCTCCCCAGATCTGTGGAGAACAGCCGTGTCCTCGGGCGTATTCGAACAGAGCCGTGGGCCGAAAGCCCTCGTGAGCGCCCTTCCACAGTCGTGCGAGCACCCTCCATCGCTCCGCGCAGGGGTTGCGGAGCGGCCTCACGGGGAACGGGGAAGGGCGCTGTGCGGACTCCTGACGAGTCCGCACAGCGCCCTTCGGCTGCGTGCGTGGGCCTACGGCGGTGCCGTAGCGCGTGGGCCTACGGCGGTGCCGTCAGCCGTTCTTGATGCGGTTGGTGAGTTCGGTGACCTGGTTGTAGATGGAGCGCCGCTCCGCCATCAGCGCGCGGATCTTACGGTCGGCGTGCATCACCGTCGTATGGTCCCGGCCGCCGAACTGCGCACCGATCTTGGGCAGCGACAGATCCGTCAGCTCGCGGCACAGGTACATGGCGATCTGGCGCGCCGTCACCAGCACGCGGCTGCGCGAGGATCCGCAGAGGTCCTCCACCGTCAGCCCGAAGTAGTCCGCGGTCGCCGCCATGATGGCCGTCGCCGTGATCTCCGGAGCCGAGTCCTCGCCGCCGGGGATCAGGTCCTTCAGCACGATCTCCGTCAGCCCGAGGTCCACCGGCTGACGGTTGAGGCTGGCGAAGGCCGTGACCCGGATGAGCGCGCCCTCCAGCTCACGGATGTTGCGGGAGATCCGGGAGGCGATGAACTCCAGGACCTCCGGCGGAGCGTTGAGCTGCTCCTGTACCGCCTTCTTCCGCAGGATCGCGATGCGCGTCTCCAGCTCCGGAGGCTGCACATCGGTGGTCAGGCCCCACTCGAATCGATTCCGCAGCCGGTCCTCCAGAGTCACCAACTGCTTGGGCGGACGGTCCGAGGACAGCACGATCTGCTTGTTGGCGTTGTGGAGCGTGTTGAAGGTGTGGAAGAACTCCTCCTGCGTCGACTCCTTGCTCGCCAGGAACTGGATGTCGTCGACCAGCAGGATGTCGACGTCGCGGTACCGCTTGCGGAAGGTGTCGCCCTTGCCGTCGCGGATCGAGTTGATGAACTCGTTGGTGAACTCCTCCGAGCTCACGTACCGCACCCGGGTGCCCGGATAGAGACTGCGGGCGTAGTGACCGATGGCATGCAGCAGGTGGGTCTTGCCGAGCCCCGACTCCCCGTAGATGAAGAGGGGGTTGTACGCCTTCGCGGGCGCTTCGGCGACAGCGACGGCCGCGGCGTGCGCGAACCGGTTCGAGGCGCCGATGACGAAGGTGTCGAAGAGGTACTTCGGGTTCAGCCGGGCGTGCGGTTCGCCGGGGCCGGGCGCGGGTGAGGGTTGCGCCCCCATCGGACCGGTGCCGCCGCCGGGCCGCCCGGTACCGGCGCCCTGCCGGCGCTGCGGCTCCTGCATGTCGTGGCGCTCGGGGCGCTGGGGCTCGTACCCCTGGCGCTCGGGAGGCTGCGGACGGTAGTCGTGCTGCGGCTGCTGCTGGGGGCGGCCGCCGCCGTACGGCTCGCGCCACTGCTCGGCGGACGGTTCGCGGTCCTGGAAGCCGCCGAGCCGGGGCTGCTGCCAGGAGAGATCGTCCTGGGTGCGCGGCCAGGCGCCGGGTTCGGGACGTTGCTGCTGGTAGTCGGGGTAGGCGGGCCGGGCCGTCGGCATTCCGTCGTCCGAGGGGCGGTGGCCGTATCCGTCATAGGCGTCGCTGTGCCGGCCCTCGTCGTGCTGAGGTCCCTGGTAGCGGTGCTGCTGCGGCTGCTGGGACTGGTGCATCGGGGGTGCCGGCGGGTTCGGGGGTTCGCCCGCGGAGTCGTCGACCGTGATCGCGATCCGGATGGTCCGTCCGCACTCGCGACTCAGTGTCTCGCTGATGAGCGGGGCGAGCCGGCCCTCCAGGACGCGCTTGCCCCATTCATTGGGGACGGCGAGCAGCGCGGTGTCGGCGACGAGGGCGAGCGGCTGACAGCGCTCGATCCACTGCTTGTCCTTCGGCTCGATGCCCTGCTGCCCCTCCCCGAGGAGTTGCTCCAGCACTCGTGGCCACACTGCGGCAAGATCGGCAGGTACGTCAGCCACAAGGCACGCTCTCTCGCTGGTCCCACGAATGTGTGGTTCTCGGGACGTATGGGTCGGGTTGGGTGAGGACCGGCAGGCGGGAAGAAAAAGAACCGGAGTTCAGCCACGGTAGGCGGGCCGACCCATGCGGTTCAAGTCGTTGTCCACAGGCTGTGCACAATGGGGGGTCCGACAGGGTCGGTTTGACCGGATGGCGTAGCCGCGCGTACCGTGACCAGGTCGAGTTGTCGATGGCTGCTGCCGCCTGCCTCCGATGGGCAAAGATCACGATCTGTGATTGTGAAGCGGTGCACTAGGGCGTTTACGCGAGTCTCTCGTGGGCGCACGGTGACAGCCAGGCGATGTCCCGCCAACACACGAATCATTTCTGGAGCCCCCGAGTGAGCAAGCGCACCTTCCAGCCGAACAACCGTCGTCGCGCGAAGACCCACGGTTTCCGCCTGCGTATGCGGACCCGTGCCGGCCGCGCGATCCTCGCGTCCCGCCGTGGCAAGGGCCGCGCCAGCCTGTCCGCCTGATCGCGTACAGGTCGTCATGACGTGCTGCCTACCGAGAATCGGCTGAGGCGGCGCGAGGACTTCGCGACCGCAGTACGACGAGGACGCAGGGCCGGTCGCCCTCTACTCGTCGTTCATCTACGCAGCGGTGCAACGGACCCGCACGTGACTGGGGAGACTGCTCCCCCGCCGCGTGCGGGTTTCGTTGTCAGCAAAGCAGTGGGTGGTGCGGTCGTCCGCACAGCGGTGAAGCGAAGGCTTCGCCATCTGGTCCGCGAACGGCTGGCCCTGCTGCCCCCCGGTAGCCTGGTTGTCGTACGCGCGTTGCCCGGCTCGGGTGACGCCGACCATGAACAGCTGGCCCGAGACCTGGATGCCGCCTTTCAGCGGCTGCTGGGAGGGGGCGCGCGATGAAGTACCCGCTGCTGGCTCTCATCAAGCTGTACCAGTGGACGATCAGCCCACTTCTCGGGCCTGTCTGCCGTTACTACCCGTCGTGTTCCCACTATGGATATACGGCGATCGACCGGCACGGAGCGATCAAGGGAACGGCGCTGACAGCGTGGCGCATCCTGCGATGCAATCCGTGGTCACCCGGCGGCGTGGATCACGTTCCACCACGCAAACGTCCGCGTTGGCACGAACTGCTGCGTAGTGCCGTACGTGGCAACAAGGGCGGGGACTCCGCCGCTGATGTGCCTTCCGGGAAGTCGGCCACCGACCTCCCGGGCTCGGCCGCAGAGACTTCGCCCAATGCTCAAGGAGCCTGATTAGTGGACACGATTGCCAGTCTGTTCAGCTTCATCACGTGGCCCGTTTCCTGGGTCATCGTCCAGTTCCACAAGTTGTACGGGGCGATCTTCGGCCCTGACACAGGATGGGCCTGGGGTCTTTCCATCGTGTCCCTCGTGGTGCTGATCCGTATCTGTCTGATCCCGCTGTTCGTCAAGCAGATCAAGTCGACGCGGAACATGCAGGTGCTCCAGCCGAAGATGAAGGCGATCCAGGAGCGCTACAAGAGCGACAAGCAGCGCCAGTCCGAAGAGATGATGAAGCTGTACAAGGAGACGGGTACCAACCCGTTGTCCTCGTGCCTTCCCATCCTGGCGCAGTCGCCGTTCTTCTTCGCCCTGTACCACGTGCTCTCGGCCATCGCGTCGAACAAGAAGATCGGTGTCATCGACCAGTCGCTGCTGGACAGCGCTCGTCAGGCCCACATCTTCGGTGCTCCGCTGGCCGCGAAGTTCATGGACAGCGCCGAGAAGGTCGAGGCGCTCGGTGCCTCGCTGACCGACGTCAGGGTCGTCACCGCGGTCATGATCGTGATGATGTCGGCCTCGCAGTTCTTCACGCAGCGCCAGCTGATGACGAAGAACGTCGACCTGACGGTCAAGACGCCGTACATGCAGCAGCAGAAGATGCTCATGTACATCTTCCCCCTGATCTTCGCCGTCATGGGTATCAACTTCCCCGTCGGTGTCCTCGTCTACTGGCTCACCACGAACGTCTGGACCATGGGTCAGCAGATGTACGTGATCAACCAGAACCCCACCCCGGGCAGCAAGGCGCAGGAGCAGTACCTCGGGCGCCTCCTGAAGAGCGTCACCACCCACGGTGAGGTGCGGGGCCGTACCCGGCGCAACACGGTCAAGCGCATCGTGGCCAAGGGGCCGGACCGCAATGACATCGAGCGGAAGTTCGTCACCGGGCTGGCCAAGCTGGGCCTCGCTCCCCAGGAGGACGGCACGGTGGCCAAGAGCGACACCGCCGTAGCCGAGGCCGAGGGCGGAGCCGCGCAGCGGCGCCAGCAGCCCAAGCGGCAGACGAAGGCGAAGCGCCAGACCACCGCGGGTCACCCGAGCGGGACCAAGGACACCGATTCCAGCGAGTCCGAGTCCAAGACCTCCCTGCAGAAGAGCGAACCGCAGGACGACAAGTCCAAGCCGGCGGGCAAGCCCGCTTCCGGCTCCTCACGCCAAGCCAAGTCCGGACAGCGCAAGGGCCCGCAGCGGCCCAAGCATCCGTCCAAGAAGTAAGAAGGAGTCCATCCGTGACGGAAGGCACCACCTCCACGGCCGCTGAGGGCAGCGACACCTTGACCCGCCTCGAGCAGGAAGGTGAGATCGCAGCGGACTACCTCGAGGGCCTGCTCGACATCGCCGACCTTGACGGCGACATCGACATGGACGTCGAGGCGGACCGGGCCGCGGTCTCGATCATCAGTGAATCGGCACGTGAACTGCAGAAGCTCGTGGGCCGCGACGGTGAGGTGCTGGAGGCACTCCAGGAGCTGACGCGGCTGGCCGTGCACCGGGAGACCGGTGACCGCAGCCGTCTGATGCTGGACATCGCCGGCTTCCGGGCCCAGAAGCGCACGGAACTCGCCGAGCTGGGTGCCAAGGCCGCGGACGAGGTCAAGAGCACCGGTGAGCCGGTGAAGCTCGACCCGATGACGCCGTTCGAACGCAAGGTTGTGCACGACGCGGTCGCGGCCGCAGGTCTGCGCAGCGAATCGGAGGGCGAGGAGCCGCAGCGCTTCGTCGTCGTCCTTCCGGCCTGACCGGATCCTCTCCTGTCGGCCCCGTCTGTTCGCAGACGGGGCCGATCTTTGTCAGCCTGATAGTCAGCCACCCATGGTGCGGTAATGCGGTATGGAAGGACGGTTCCCGTGACGGAGGAAGTAGCGCTTCCCCAGGCGCCCGACGAGGCCCGGGAGGTGTTCGGTGAGTGCTTTCCCGAGGCTGTCCGGTACGCGGAACTGCTGGCCGATGCGGGGGTCAAGCGGGGGTTGATCGGTCCGCGCGAGGTCCCGCGTCTGTGGGAGAGGCATCTGCTGAACTGCGCGGTGCTCTCCGAGGTCGTCCCCGAGGGTGTCACGGTCTGCGATGTGGGGTCGGGCGCCGGTCTTCCGGGGATTCCGCTGGCGCTGGTGCGCCCGGATCTGAAGATCACCCTGCTTGAGCCGTTGCTCCGTCGCACGAACTTCCTTCAGGAGGTCGTCGAGCTGCTGGGGCTGGAGCATGTGACGGTCGTCCGTGGCCGGGCAGAGGAAGTTCTGGGGTCGCTTCAGCCGGTGCATGTGGTGACGGCTCGGGCGGTCGCCCCGCTGGACCGCCTGGCGGGCTGGGGAGTGCCCCTGCTCCGCCCCTACGGGGAGATGCTGGCACTCAAGGGTGATACCGCCGAGGAAGAGATCAACGGCGCGCGGGCGGCCCTCAGTAAGCTCGGCGTCGTGGAGACCGAGGTGCTCCACGTCGGCGAGGGCATCGTCGACCCGATGTCCACCGTGGTGCGCGTGGTGGTGGGCGAGAGCCCCGGCGGTGTGAGGTTCGCCGCAAAGCGCGCCAAGGCTGCGAGGGTCAGCCGGACACGTCGTCGCCGCTGAGAACGCGATTACGTTGAGCGTCTGACCGTTACCTACCATTTGATCCGCATCTCGGTGATGTGGCGGTCATGGAGCTGTACGTACCCCGCGCGGAGTGTCGTGCCCCTGTAGCTACGCTGCAGGGGCATCGTGTTTCACGTGAAACGTCGCTCTCTGCTGCATGGAATCATCGGCCGCGGTCGTGCGGCCGCCGCCCCTCGCCATCGCAGGCCCGTTAGGGCTACGGAGTTGTCCACAGAAGTGGATTCATCCACAGAAGAGCGGGCCTCGCTGGTTCACGAACCCGAAACCATGGCAGGCTCTGCTCATTGCGAGCCTGAAGTCGAGGAGAGTGAATCCTTGCGGTCCGACGCCAACATCGCGGGACCGATGACCGATCCGGTCCCCGGTCCCCGAACCGAATCGGTGGGGGACGGTGTTTCACGTGAAACTCCGCCGCCGATGGATGACACACCCATCGGTCGTGCGGCCCAGCTGGCGGTGGAGGCCCTGGGCCGTGCCGGCGAGGGGCTGCCGCGGCCTGACCAGACGCGGGTCATGGTGGTGGCCAACCAGAAGGGCGGGGTGGGCAAGACCACCTCGACGGTCAACCTTGCCGCCTCACTTGCACTGCACGGTGCACGTGTACTGGTCGTCGACCTCGACCCGCAGGGGAACGCCTCAACGGCTCTGGGTATCGATCATCATGCCGAAGTCCCCTCCATCTACGACGTGCTGGTGGAGAGCAAACCGCTCGCCGACGTGGTCCAGCCGGTTCCGGACGTCGAAGGTCTCTTCTGTGCGCCGGCCACCATCGATCTCGCCGGTGCGGAGATCGAGCTGGTGTCGCTGGTGGCGCGGGAGAGCCGACTGCAGCGAGCGATTCAGGCGTACGAGCAGCCGCTCGACTACATTCTGATCGACTGCCCGCCCTCGCTCGGCTTGCTGACGGTCAACGCTCTGGTGGCCGGTGCGGAGGTCCTGATCCCGATTCAGTGCGAGTACTACGCACTGGAAGGGCTGGGGCAGCTGCTGCGAAACGTGGACCTGGTGCGGGGGCATCTCAATCCCGATCTCCATGTGTCGACGATCCTGCTCACCATGTACGACGGCCGGACCAGGCTCGCCTCACAGGTGGCGGAGGAGGTGCGCAGCCACTTCGGCAAGGAGGTCCTGCGTACCAGCATTCCTCGCTCGGTGCGGATCTCCGAGGCGCCGAGCTACGGGCAGACGGTGCTGACCTACGACCCGGGTTCGAGCGGGTCCCTGTCATATCTCGAAGCGGCCCGTGAGATCGCGCTGCGCGGGGTCGGCGTCCAGTACGAGGCGCAGCATGCCCAGACGGGCAGTCGGAACAGCCAGCAGAATACTTCGGAGGGGATCCAGTGAGTGAGCGTCGTAGAGGTTTGGGGCGAGGGCTCGGTGCCCTGATCCCCGCCGCTCCGCAGGAGAAGCAGATTCCGGCAGCTGGGATGGGTGCGTCAGCGCCTGGAACGACGCCGGTGCTGACGTCCGAACGGGGCGTGGCCGTCGCGAAGGTGACCACCCTGGGCTCGGGCGGCGCTGTGGTGCCGGAGCCGAGCGCACCGGTCTCCGTATCCGACGGGACCGGTGGTCCGGCAGAGGTGGCGGGGGCGTACTTCGCCGAGCTGCCCATCGACTCGATCACGCCGAACCCTCGTCAGCCCCGTGACGTGTTCGACGAGGACGCGCTTGCCGAGCTGGTCACCTCCATCAAGGAGGTCGGTCTTCTCCAGCCCGTCGTCGTGCGGCAGGCGGGATCCGGTCGCTTCGAGCTCATCATGGGCGAGCGGCGCTGGAGGGCCTGCCGTGAGGCTGATCTGAAGCAGATCCCTGCCATCGTCCGGGCCACGGACGACGAGAAGCTTCTTCTGGACGCGCTTCTGGAGAACCTCCACCGGGCTCAGCTGAACCCCTTGGAGGAGGCGGCTGCGTACGACCAGCTGCTCAAGGACTTCAAGTGCACCCACGATCAGCTGGCCGACCGGATCGGGCGGTCGCGGCCGCAGGTGTCCAACACCTTGCGTCTCCTGCGGTTGTCGCCGCCGGTTCAGCGCAGGGTGGCCGCCGGGGTTCTGTCCGCAGGTCATGCGCGGGCGCTGCTCTCGGTGGACGACTCCGATGAGCAGGACAAGCTGGCGCATCGCATTGTGGCCGAGGGACTTTCCGTGCGGGCGGTCGAGGAGATCGTGACGCTCATGAGCTCCAGGCCCGAGAAGGCCGCGAAGTCCAAGGGGCCCCGGGCCGGCGGTCGGCTGTCGCCGGCGCTGACCGACCTGGCGTCCCGGCTGTCCGACCGGTTCGAGACCAGGGTGAAGGTCGACCTCGGGCAGAAGAAGGGAAAGATCGTCGTCGAGTTCGCCTCGATGGAGGATCTGGATCGCATCCTCGGCAGTCTCGCGCCGGGTGAGGGCCGAGTTCTGGACCGAGCTCCCTCCGAGGAGACGGCCGAGGACGACGAGGGCTGAGGCTCCGGCTGGTGAGAGGCGGGCTGCACTCCGGTGGATGACGGAGTACAGCCCGCCTTGTGCTTTCTGGAGAGGGCGGCGGAGCGGGGAAGGGAAGGGGCGAGGCCAGGGCTGTCTGCCCTTTGCTCTTTCACGGTGTCGGCTTGATCCCTTGGTGGATACGATGCGTTCTGGTAGGGCACATCCAATTGATCCACCTCCGTGACCGGAGTGCACCGTCCGTCGCGCGATGCGGTGGGTGAGGGAAGTGAGGAACAGCCTTCATGGGGCGTCGGCTCGTACCGCTCACGCTGGACAACCTGTCCGATCTCCCTCAGCGCTGCCGCTCGTGTGTGTTCTGGGAGCTGGACCCCGTGAGGGGGGACGCGGCAGTCAAAGGGGGCAGAGCCGAGCCGGAGAAGGAGGCCTGGATCTCCGCCGTCCTGCTGGAGTGGGGGTCCTGCGGCCGCGTGGTCTATGTCGATGATGTGCCGGTCGGCTTCGTCCTCTATGCCCCGCCCGCGTATGTGCCGAGAGCCACGGCCTTCCCGACAAGTCCTGTCTCCCCCGACGCGGTTCAGCTGATGACGGCTTTGATCCTGCCGGGATACCAGGGCCAGGGGCTGGGCCGGGTCATGGTGCAGACGGTGGCCAAGGACCTGATACAGCGGGGGTTCAAGGCGATCGAGGCTTTCGGGGACGCCCGGTGGAAGGAACCCGCCTGTGTGCTGCCCGCAGAACACCTGCTGGCGGTGGGCTTCAAGACCGTACGACCGCACCCGGTGCATCCGCGGCTGAGGCTGGAGCTGCGCACGACGCTGTCATGGAAGGAAGACGTCGAGCTGGCACTGGACCGGTTGCTGGGGGCCGTACAGAAAGAACCCGCGCTTCGGCCGTTGTGAGCACCTACGTGAAACGGGCCCATCCTCGCGAGGATGGGCCCGTTTCACGTGAAACAGCGGTACGACAGCTGTGCCTTACTCAGTGATGAAGCCTTCGAGGTCGCGGAGAATCGCGGCCTTCGGCTTGGCGCCGACGATGGTCTTGGCGACCTCGCCGCCCTGGTAGACGTTCAGCGTCGGGATGGACATGACGCCGTACTTGGCAGCGGTGGCCGGGTTCTCGTCGATGTTGAGCTTGACGATCTCGATCTCGCCGTGCTCGGCCGCGATGGCCTCCAGGGAGGGGGCGATCTGACGGCACGGGCCGCACCAAGCAGCCCAGAAGTCCACCAGCACGGGCTTGTCGCTCTTCAGGACGACCTCATCGAAGGAGTCGTCGGTCACGTTCTTCAGGGCGCCGGCCACGGCGGCCTCCTTAACTAAGCGGGGTGTGGGGTGAGGCGTGGATCAGACGGTGGCTGCGGCAGCCTTTTCGTCGTCGGCGAGCGCGGCCAGGAAGCGCTCGGCGTCGAGGGCGGCGGAGCAGCCGGTGCCGGCAGCGGTGATGGCCTGCCGGTAGGTGTGGTCGACGACGTCACCGGCACCGAAGACACCGGTGAGGTTGGTGCGCGTCGAGGGGGCGGCGACCTTGAGGTAGCCCTCGTCATCGAGGTCGAGCTGGCCCTTGAAGAGCTCCGTGCGCGGGTCGTGGCCGACGGCGATGAACAGCCCGGTCACGGGGAGCTCGGACGTCTCACCGGTCTTCGTGTTACGCAGGGTCAGACCGGAAAGCTTCTGCTCGCCGTGGACACCGGCGACCTCGCTGTCCCACGCGAACTTGATCTTCGGGTCGGCGAACGCGCGGTCCTGCATGGCCTTGGAGGCACGCAGGGAGTCACGGCGGTGGACGATGGTGACCGACTTCGCGAAGCGGGAGAGGAACGTGGCCTCTTCCATCGCGGTGTCGCCGCCGCCGACCACGGCGATGTCCTGGTCCTTGAAGAAGAAGCCGTCGCAGGTCGCACACCAGGAGACGCCACGTCCGGAGAGGGCGTCCTCGTTGGGCAGACCGAGCTTGCGGTGCTGTGAGCCGGTGGTGACGATGACGGCCTTGGCACGGTGCACCGTGCCGGCGGTGTCGGTGACCGTCTTGATGTCACCGGTGAGATCCACCGAGATCACGTCGTCGGGGATGAGCTCGGCTCCGAAGCGCTCGGCCTGGGCGCGCATGTTGTCCATGAGCTCGGGGCCCATGATCCCGTCCTGGAAACCGGGGAAGTTCTCCACGTCGGTGGTGTTCATCAACGCGCCACCAGCGGTGACGGCGCCCTCGAACACCAGCGGCTTCAGCGAGGCGCGCGCGGTGTACAGGGCGGCTGTGTAGCCCGCGGGGCCGGAGCCGATGATGATCACATTACGCACGTCGCTCACGGGTTTCTTCCTCGTCTCTGCAGACTGCCTACTGTCCACGCCTACTGGGGTCGGTTCAACGACTCTCACCCCACCCAACGGATCCTACGGGGGATGCATTCCCGACGTGCCGGGGCTCCATCCGGCGTGATTCTCAGGGGCGCGCGTAGACGTGTGTCAGCAGGAGTTTCCCCTTGGCTGCGGGCTCGGCGCCGACACATGTGGCGTCGACGACGTACGCCTGGACCCGGGTGGGGTCCGTGGGGTGCGGCAGAACGACGAGGAAGGCATCGGCCCCCTCGTAGGTGCCCCGTTCGACGGCGAGGGCCGGGTTGTCCCGGCCGATGCCCTGCTCCACGCAGGAGGGGACCGCAGCGGCGGGAGCGCGGAGTGGGCTCTGGGGTGACGCGGAATGGGGAGAAGTGGATTCCGCCGAGGACTTCGTGTCCGCGGACGGGTCCCGCTCTTCGCCGCCGGAGTCCTGTGGGCTCGCGGCGTCCGAGCCGGAATCCAAGAGGCTGTGAACTCGCTCCTCAAGCGTGGACTGGGAGAACGCGTGTGGCCCGGCCTTCGAAAGGGCGGCGCCACGGTCCAATGCGGTGCTGTCGTTGCTGCCCTGAGACAGCTGGACGTTCTGCAGCAGGAAAATGCTCACGCCGATCACCGCAGCTCCGAGGGCGGCGCCGAGCACGGCTGTGCGGCGGCGCCGACGCGCGGGGCGCCGGCCAGGACCCGTTGCGGCACGCGCGTGTCCGGCGGGACGGTCCGCGATCTCGGAGGACGTTGTTTCACGTGAAACATCAGCCGCCTCGGGCACCACGCGGGCGGTGGCGGCCTCGGCCGCGAGTGCGGCGTCGATGCGATCTGCGACGTCGGAGGGCATGGGCTCCGGGGCGGGCAGGGTGCCGAGGAGGTCGCGGATCTCCTGAAGCGACGTATGAACGGCGGCGCAGAGTTCACAACCGTCCACGTGGCGCTGGACGTCAGCCGTGCGGGAGGAGGAGAGCAGGCCCTCGGTGAGGTCGGAGATCTCCGAGACGTCCGGGTGCTGGGTCGTATCGGTCGTCGAGGTCATGCGTGTCCACCTCCGCCCTTCACTGCTGCTGGGTCGCTCTTGGCTGCGTCTCTTGGTCCCGCCGCCGGTGGGACGGATGCTCTCGGCGTCCGGTTCCCTTCCGCCTCCGCCTGCGGCTGCTCGCCGTCGCCGTTGCTGCTCCGGAGATGGGTGAGCTGAGGGGCCAGCCTGGCGCGTCCCCGCGCACAGCGGCTCTTCACGGTGCCGACCGGCACATCGAGGATGCGCGCAGCCTCCGCTACCGGGTACCCCTGCATATCGACGAGGACGAGGGCAGCACGCTGTTCGGCGGGGAGGGTGGCCAGGGCCGCGAGCAGTTCGCGCTGAAGGTCCTGGCGCTCAGCGGGAGCCTCGGCCGACTCATGGGGCTCCATGAGCTGATCGAGCCGCTCCGGGTCGTCAACGGGCGCGGTCTTCCGGGAAGAGGCCTTGCGGACCCGGTCGAGGCAGGCGTTGACGGTGATGCGGTGCAGCCAGGTGGTGACGGCGGACTGACCCCGGAAGGTATGGGCTGCGCGGAAGGCGGAGATCAGGGCGTCCTGTACGGCATCGGCCGCTTCCTCGCGGTCTCCCAGGGTACGCAGCGCCACGGCCCACAACCGGTCGCGGTGCCGTCGTACGAGCTCACCGAAGGCATCGGGGTCGCCGGCTACGTGGCGAGCGAGGAGGTCTGAGTCGCTGAGTGGTCCGGACGGCTCGGCGGCCACCTCCCCCTCCCTCCCTCTCCGATTCAAGGTGCGTCTGTCTATCACGGTTCAGGTGGGCAGGGGGAGGGCTGATCACCCGAGAACGGAGATCTCCGAAATTCCTCCGCGGTATCCACTGCCGGTGTCGTCCTGTGCGAGCTCCGTGATGTGGATCAGGATGTACCGGGTCCGCACCGGCTTGGAGAGGCTCTCCTTGAGGCTGCTTCCCGCCGTTCCCAGCTGGGTGAGGCGCTGCGGGAAGTCCGAGAGCGACGAGGGCGCGGAGGCGTTGTCGTCGGCTGCCAGGACCTCGGCCGTCTGCCCGCTGCGGTACATCGTGATGTCGACGCCCGAGACGTCCTGCACGCTGCCCAGGTCGACGATGATCCCGCTGCCGTCCTTGCGGGAATCGAGGTTGCCGAAATTCGGGTAGCCCTTGTAGCGCGGAGTGACCCATGAGGTGCCCGGCTTGCCGTCGGCGGTGTTCGGAGCATCGTTCTGGTTGATGCCCGAGCCGCTGGGCGTGAACTCCGAGGCACCCTCAATCTTCAGCGGCACGGCAGGACGGGGCTTCGGCTCGTCGCCGTTCTCCGGGTTGGTCTGGGTCGTGCCCGGGTCGTCAGAGCCGTTGTCGCGGTCGAGGAGCGTCTCCGCGAGCTGCCAGCTGCCGAGACCCAGGGCGGCGATGAGCAGCGCGGACACCGCCCACTTGAGGGCTTTCCCGGTGCGGCTCTGGAGCGGGGCAGGGGGGACGACGGTCGGCTGGGGGACGCCGGCGCCGGGTCCGGCCGGGCGCCCGAAGGTGCCCTGCTGGTACGTGGTTCGCTGGTACTCCGGCGGGGCGGTGAACGTGGGCTCGGGCGGCCGGATGCGCGGCATCGCCGCGACGGCCTTGGCGAGCTCGTCCGGGGTGGTGCACGGCTGTTCCTGACGGGAGGCCGTGGCCCCGTCATTGGCGAGCGCCCGCATGGCGATCTCCGAGAGGCCTCGGTGGACCCCGGCCCGCACCTGATCGGGTGCGAGCAGCCCCACGCCCTTGGGGAGCCCTGTGAGGCCGTAGGCATCGCTCTCGTACGGCCAGCGCTGGGTCAGCGCGGCGTACAGAAGGGCGCCGATCGCCTCGGTGTCGGCGCGCTGCGGTCCGTCGGAGGTGATCCCCCGCAGCGCCGCGTTCACCGCGAGGCCGCGGATGCGGTATTGGCCGGAGGAACTGCGCAGCACCGCTCCGGGTGTCAGCCTCAGATGTGCCAGGCCCTCTCGGTGCGCGGCAGCCATTGCCTGCGAGATCTGACTGACGAGCTGGTAGGCGTCGTGAGCGTCCATCGGTCCCGCGCCCAGGAGAGCGGTCAGCTCGGTGGCGTCCGGAAGCCATTCGTGGACGACGTAGACGAGATCGTTCTCCTCCACGGCGTCGAGGACCTGCACGAAGCGAGGGTCGCCGAGCAGGGCGGACGATCGGGCCGCGGCCAGCACGGAACGGGCCCGCGGATGGTCTGCGGGCAGGAGGTGTACGCCCACAGCGCGGCGCAGTTTCTCGTCGACGGCGCGCCAACTGCTGAACCCGTCCAGGCGAGTGACGCACTCCTCGAGCCGGTAGCGCCCGGCAAGTTTGTGACCGCTGTGCAGATCAGGGGTCGGCACGGTGATTCCGGAGCCGCTCGGCTCGTTCTCCGCGTCCTTGGGGCCTGTACCCGTTGAATCCTGCGCTTCTGCCGTACCGTCGCTCGTGGCCTCGTCCGCTTTCGCGGGCAGCGGCTCGTCGCCACTGTTGTCGGCCACGTCGACGGCAGCCGTGCTACGTTCCGCCACCGTCGTTCCTGCCTCCCCATCCGTTGGGCGATGCCAGCCAGCCCCGCACAGTCACGCCAATTGTGCCCACACTCCGGCACCATGCACGACACGCGGGGACCGGCGATGGTTGTGCGGGCCGGTGATCCTCAGCGACCGAGCCTTCCCCTGATCATGCCGACCATGCCGTTGATCTCTTCGATCCGCATCCGCTTCGCCGCGACGATGAAGACTCCCAGCAGCACGATGCCACCGCAGAGCAGGGCCAGGAGCGAGCCCGAGGCACCGTCGCCGAGGGCGTGGAGAAGACCGAATCCCACCCCGCCGGCGACCAGTGCCGCAGGGATCGCGGCGAGGCACAGGCGGGCGTAGGTACGCAGGACGTGGGCGCCGTCCAGATCGCCGCCCAGGCGGTTGCGCAGCCGGCGCCACGCGATACCGACGCCGACGGCGTAGGCGAGCCCGTAGGAGGCCGCCATGCCGACGACAGCCCACTGGGCGGGGAGCACGACGTAGCAGATGGCTGAGGCGGCCGCGTTGACGAGGGCGACGATGACGGTGTTGTAGAAGGGCGTCCGGGTGTCCTCGTACGCGTAGAACCCTCGGAGTACCACGTACTGCACGGAGTAGGGAATCAGTCCGAGGCCGAAGGCCATCAGGATGAATCCCATGGAGCGGGCGGCCTCAGGGCCGCTGGAAGCGTAGAGCAGGGTGCACATCGGCACGCCCAGGGCCAGGAAGGCGAAGGCGACCGGCACGATGGCCACCGCGGAGTTGCGCAGGCCCTGAGAGATGTCGTCGCGGACCGCGCCCGGGTCGTTGTCATGGGCGGCCCGGGAGATGCGTGGCAGCAGAGCGGCCATGACCGAGACGGTGATGATCGCCTGCGGCATGCCCCAGATCAGCTGTGCGTTGGAGTAGGCGAGGAAGCCCGCCCCGTTCTGACCGGATGCCTTGCCTGCGGAGGTCGCCAGCTGGGTGACGACCAGTACCCCGGCCTGGTTGGCCAGGACGAACAGCACCGTCCACTTGGCCAGCTTCACCGTCTTGCCGAGGCCGTGGCCCCTCCAGTCGAAGCGCGGGCGGAAGCGGAATCCGGCCTCGCGCAGGTACGGGATCATGGCCAGGGCCTGCACGACCAGGCCGAGCAGCGTACCGATGCCGAGCAGCCGGATGCCCTCCGGCGGAATCGTCTGGACGCCCATCTGGGACTCGTGGGAGGTGCCGTAGACCCAGATGAACAGGCCGAAAGTGACGATCATGACGATGTTGTTGAGGACCGGGGTCCACATCATCGCGCCGAACTTTCCGCGGGCGTTGAGGATCTGCCCCATGACGACGTGCACACCCATGAAGAAGATGGTGGGCAGGCAGTACCGGGCGAACGTGGTGGCCACGTTGTTGGCCGCGGCGTCGGAGGCGATCGTCGACGACATCAGGCGGATGAGGAAGGGCGCGGCGAAGACCGCTACGGCGACAATCAGTCCGAGTGCGACCATCACGAGGGTCAGCAGCCGGTTGGCGTAGGCCTCACCGCCGTCCTCGTCGTCCTTCATCGAGCGGACGAGCTGCGGGACGAAGACCGAGTTGAGGCCGCCGCCCACGGTGAGGATGTAGATCATCGTCGGCAGCGTGTACGCGATGGTGAAACTGTCGCCGAGCAGGGCCGCGCCGAGCGCGGCGGTGATCACCAGGCTGCGGACGAAGCCGGTGAGCCGTGAGACGAGGGTGCCGGCGGCCATGACCGCGCTGGACTTCAGCAGACCGGATGCCCGTCCGCCACCGGACTTCGGGGGCGCGGGGGCGGGGGACGGCTCGGGCCGGTCCGGGACCCCTGCCGGGCCTTCCTGGTCCCGGAAGAGGTGCGCGAACGCGTCCGGCTCCTCGCGGTTCGTCGATGCCTGGGTGACGAGATCGTCCACGCCCACGAACTGGGTGGTCGCGGCGTCGTCCCCGTACGGCAGATGGCGCGACGGGCCGTCCGGCTCGGGGGGCGGTGTCTGCGCCCAGATCCGGGGGTCGGGTGGGTACTGGGCGGCCGGCGGCTGCTGGTAGAGCGGCTGCGGCTGCTGGTAGGTGCCAGGGGGTGGCGGCGGATGCGCGGCGCGGTCGTACAGCGCCTCGCTCACCGGGTCCTGGGCGGAAAGGTCCTGGGACCTGTAGGGGTCGTAGTCGTACGCGGCCTGCAGATACGGGTCCGGGGCCGGCGGCTCCTGCTCCGGACCGGGGGGCACCGGTGGCCCCCCGGGATACCCAGCTCCGCCCGTACCCTGACCGCGGTCACCGTCGTACGGCGCGTTCATCGAAACCCCACCTCATCGTCCCCGGCCGACCGGCCACGACAGACATCGCTCAACGGTCCACTTTCTCACCCGTGCCCGACGGCTCCGCGCTTTCGGGACCGGTGTCCGGCGTCGGGTCACTCGGCTGCTCGGGTTCACTGCCGTCGTCGCCCGCCGCGCCGCCCGCGTTGGCACGCTTGCGATGTGCATACATCCGGATTCCGGCGAGGACCAGGAGCAGGAGTCCCCCGGCGATCACGAGCAGCACCGTGGGGGTGAGCTCGGACACCTTCACGGTGAAGGCCATCTCCGCGCCGTACGGCCTGCCGTCCTCCGTGTAGAGCTGCGCGGTCATCTGGACCTGGCCGTTGATGTTGGCCGCGGCATCGAACTTCACGGACTGGCTGTGGCCGGCGCCGATCTGGATGGGCTGTTCCGCCATGGCCCCGCCGTCGTTCAGCTCAAGGCGCGTCGCATTCTCCGACTTCAGCCGGAGCACCAGGTGGTCGACGTCCTGGAGCAGTCTGTTCTGCACCGTCACAGGGATCGTGGCGCTGCGGCCGGACAGGGTGACATCGGACTTCGAGATGAGCTGGACCTCGTTGATGAGGCCCTGGAGGTAGGTGCGCACCGAGTCCCGGTACTGCTGGGCCTCCAGGGGCTTGCCCCGCCACGACGTCGACATGGACCGGTTGACGGCGTTACCGAAGGGGGTCACCACCCGCTCGGGCTGGGTGAGGATGACCTGGAAGTTGTCGAGGGAGGCCTGGGTGGACTTGATGTCCTGGAAGGCCTGGGTGGGCAGCTCCTGGCTGCGCAGCCTCTTCGGGTACTGGGACGTCCGGGGGACCGCGGTGGTCGCCTCTGCGTCCGGCTTCGCGGTCGCTGCCTGAATGAGGGTCTGGGACTGCGTCCAGCGGCCGTCGTCGAGGGTGTGCAGGGCACGGGCCATCGACTGGGCCTGGGCGATGGTCGGCATGCGCTGGGGCGCTACGACAATGCTTCGGTCCTTGTCCGTGTCCTGCTCGGACAGGGCGAGCGTGAGCGCGAGGAACTTCTGAACGGCGAGCGTGGAGTCCCCGGCCTTCGCCATATCGCCCTGGAAAGCCGTGGAGAGCCGGGCGTCGGACACCACCGCTGTGGTTCCGCCGCCGATCGGACGGGCTGCGGTCGGTGTGTACGCCAGGTCGGCGGTCTCCTGCAGGCTGTCGCTGCGGGCGATCACGTTGTGGGCGCCCGTCGAGGTCGCGACATCCACGATGGACGGGTCGATCGCACCGTCGACGGGCCAGGCGAAGTCGGTCGACGGCTTCAGGTGGAGGATGGTCTCCACCGTCACCCCGGCGACCTCGCTGGCCGTCTGGAGGTGGCTGAGCGTGCCGGACACGTTCTTGCCGCGGTGCGCGATGGAAGCAAGGTCGGGGTCCCCGAAGGGCAGCGCGACGACCTTGGCGTCGGCTACCGCAGCTTCCAGCGAGCTGAGCCACTTCTTGGCCACGGCCTGATTCGTCCCGGCGACCGTGGTGTCGCCCGACTTGACGCGGTAACTCTTGGTCATGGCGTCGACACTGGCCAGCAGATCGGGGTCGAGGACCCAGGTCACGGGCAGCTGGCTGCCGAGCGACACCATCCGCTCGAGGCGACCGCCCGGTGCGATCTCGGCCGCCAGGTCGTCATCGGCGAACACCGGGGTCTGCTGTTCGTCGGATCCGGTCTCCGCGGTGAGATGGGCCGACGCGATCAACGGCCAGAGGTAGCTGATCCCGGTTTTGGAGTCACTGTCCTTGTTCTGCCAGGGCAGGAACGTCCGCTCGATGCCGAGCACGTGGTCGTACTGGGCGCGAGTTGTCCGGCCCGACAGCGAGACGCCCAGCTGGTAGACCCCGTCGTCGCCGAGGTCCAGCTTGCTGACCGGCACGGAAAGCGTGAAGTCCTGGCTGATGCCCGAAGGAAGCTTGTCGATCTCGACCGTGTACTTGCCCCCGACGGGATAGGGGTCGGTGCCGGGAACGTAACCGGTGCGCTGAGCCGCCGCGTCGATCGAGGTCCTGCCGTAGAGCCGCGGGCCCACACGTAGATCGACCTGTGCGTCGGTAACAGCTTCCTTGCCCTTGTTGGTCAGGGTGCCGGAGACGGTGAGCGTGTCTCCCTTCACAGGGGCGCTAGGCGTCAGGGTGTCCAGGGTCACCGAGACGGTGCTGGATTCCGGAGCCCTGTTCGTCCCGCCGGCCTGCGCAGGCGCAGCGGCCACCCCCGCCAGCAGGGCGGCCACGAGCGGAGCCCCGGCGAGCGCGGTGGCTGTGCGCCGCAGCCACCGGCGGGCAGGAGAAGGACTCATCCCCTGGATGTCTGCCGCCTCGGCCACGCGTATCCGTCCCTCGTCGTCGTCAGCTGCTGTCACTCGTTGTCCGTTGCTGCGTCCCCGCATGGTAACGAGGTGCGCAGTGACCAAGTGCCGGGGAGTCCGCCACATGATCGGGAGAGTCTCGCAGGGTGAGCGGAAACCATGACGCCGGGGCCGGTCCGGGCACGTACCCTTTTCTGTTGTGCCGAACGCCAACGAAGACAACCCCAGCGCCCTGACCCAGGTGCAGCTCCGCGCAGTCAGCGAACTGCTGCGGGTGTCCCCTGTCGCCGACGCTCTCGCCCGCCGATTCCAGGATGCCGGATTCAGTCTTGCTCTGGTCGGCGGCTCGGTCCGGGACGCCCTCCTCGGCCGGCTGGGGAACGACCTCGACTTCACGACCGACGCGCGCCCCGAGGACGTACTGAAGATCGTCAGGCCCTGGGCGGACTCGGTGTGGGAGGTCGGCATCGCCTTCGGCACGGTGGGAGCCCAGAAGGACGGCTACCAGATCGAAGTCACCACATACCGGTCCGAGGCGTACGACAGAACCTCGCGAAAGCCCGAGGTCTCCTACGGTGACTCCATCGAGGAAGACCTGGTCCGCCGTGATTTCACGGTGAACGCGATGGCCGTCGCGCTGCCGCAGAAGGAGTTCGTCGATCCGCACGGCGGCCTCGCGGACCTGGCTGAGCGAGTGCTGCGCACGCCCGGAACGCCTGAGGAGTCGTTCTCCGACGACCCCCTGCGCATGCTGCGTGCCGCGCGTTTTGCCGCGCAGCTGGACTTCGAGGTTGCTCCGGACGTCGTCTCCGCGATGACGGCGATGGCGGGCCGGATCGAGATCGTCTCCGCCGAGAGAGTGAGGGAGGAGCTCAACAAGCTCCTGCTTTCCGCGCATCCCCGTAAGGGGCTGGCCCTCCTCGTCGACACGGGACTCGCCGAGCAGGTCCTTCCCGAGCTCCCCGCGCTCCAGCTGGAAAGTGACGAGCATCACCGTCACAAGGATGTGTACGAGCACTCCCTGACCGTCCTGGAGCAGGCGATCGACCTCGAGGAGGACGGCCCGGACCTCGTTCTGCGTCTCGCCGCCCTCCTCCATGACATCGGCAAGCCGAGGACCCGGCGGTTCGAGAAGGACGGGCGCGTCTCGTTCCACCACCACGAGGTGGTGGGCGCCAAAATGGTCAAGAAGCGAATGACCGAGCTCAAGTACTCGAATGACCTGGTCAAGGACGTTGCCAAGCTGGTGGAACTGCACCTGCGCTTCCATGGGTACGGCGACGGCGAGTGGACCGACTCGGCGGTCCGCCGCTATGTACGCGATGCGGGGCCCCTGCTGGAGCGGCTGCACAAGCTGACTCGCTCGGACTGCACCACGCGTAACAAACGCAAGGCCAGTGCTCTCTCGCGGACCTATGACGGGTTGGAGGAGCGCATTGCTCAGTTGCAGGACCAGGAGGAGCTGGATTCGATCCGGCCGGACCTGGACGGCAACGAGATCATGCAGATCCTCGACGTCGGACCGGGACCGGTCATCGGCAAGGCGTACGCGTTCCTGCTGGAACTGCGTTTGGAGAACGGGCCGATGGAGCATGACGCGGCGGTGGCAGAGCTCAAGAAGTGGTGGGCGGCACAGAGCTGAGGTCGCTGAGGCCCGCTCAGTCCCCTGCGCGGCACGTCATGTTTCACGTGAAACATGACCGGCCGCGGATACACCGAGGGCGCTGTTTCACGTGAAACAGCGCCCTCGGTCGGCCCTGCTCCATCGCGACAGCAATACGGCTACTACGGCGTAGAGCAGTGCGACCCCGATCACCACCGTTGCCGATCTCCCGTCTGCGGGCAGGAGCACCGCGGAAGCTGCGGCGGCACCCACGAAGGCCACGTTGAACAGCACGTCGTAGAGCGAGAAGACCCTGCCGCGGAAAGAGTCGTCCACTGAGGTCTGCACTACGGTGTCCGTCGCGATCTTTGCCCCCTGGGTGACCAGTCCGAGGATGAACGCTGCGACGAGCATCGGGACGGGCGTGAACCAGAGGCCCAGGGCCGGTTCAAGGACTGCGGCCGCTGCCGCGCACACCATCATCCAGCGGAATCTGCCCAGACGGCCGGCGGCCCAGGGCGTCAGTACGGCCGCCGTGAAGAATCCCGCACCGGACACCCCGACCGCCAGGCCGAGCAGCGCCAGCCCGTCGGAATCGTTGTCGGTCCAGGCGTACCGGCACAGCATCAGGACCATGACCGTCAGTGCCCCGTAGCAGAAGCGGATCACTGTCATTGCGGCCAGCGCCCGGGCAGCGTTCCTTCGCTCTGCCAGATGGCGCACTCCGTGACGCAGGCCGCGTGCTGTGGTGGCCAGCGCCGCACGCAGGTGAAGGCGGCTCTCACGCCGGTCCGGTCCCAGCAGGTCGGCGGCGAGACTCAAGGAAGCCAGTGCTGAGGCGAAGTAGAGCCCGGCGCCCAGGAGCACCACGGCGGCATCGGAGTCCGCGAGGACCACTCGGACGGCGAAGGCGAGACCGCCGCCTGCCGTGGCGGCGAGGGTGCCGGCGGTCGGTGACAGGGAGTTGGCCAGTACCAGCAGGTCGCGTTCGACGACGCGTGGCAGTGCGGCGGAGAGGCCGGCCAGGACGAAGCGGTTGACGGCGGTGACGCAGAGCGCCGAGGTGTAGAAGAGCCAGTCGGGGGCGGAACCGAGGATCAGGAGCGCCGTGCAGCAAGCGAGTGCGGCGCGCAGCAGGTTGCCGTAGAGAAAGACTTGCCTGCGCGGCCAGCGGTCCAGCAGTACACCGGCGAACGGGCCGATGAGCGAGTAGGGCAGCAGGAGTACGGCCATCGCGGAGGCGATCGCACCGGCGGACGCCTGCTTCTCCGGGGAGAAGACGACATGCGCCGCAAGGGCGACCTGATAGACGCCGTCGGCCGACTGGGACAGGATCCGCACGGTCAGCAGGCGGCGGAAGTTCCGAAGGCGCAGGAGTACGCGCAGGTCACGCACGACGGGCATGGGAGCAAGGGTCACATATGTTGAGGGTCCCCGGGCGGATTGCCCGGGGACCCTCAACGGTGCGGGAGTCGAGGAGTGCTGCCGCTCCTCGTCACACCGCGCCGACGCACCGTGTCAGGTGAGTCAGTCGGAGACCTCACCGCGGATGAACTTCTCGACGTTCTCGCGGGCCTCGTCGTCGAAGTACTGAACCGGCGGGGACTTCATGAAGTACGAGGACGCGGAGAGGATCGGACCGCCGATACCGCGGTCCTTGGCGATCTTCGCTGCGCGAACGGCGTCGATGATGACACCGGCCGAGTTCGGGGAGTCCCAGACCTCGAGCTTGTACTCCAGGTTCAGCGGAACGTCACCGAACGCGCGGCCCTCGAGGCGCACGTACGCCCACTTGCGGTCGTCCAGCCAGGCCACGTAGTCCGACGGGCCGATGTGGACGTTGTCTGCACCGAGCTCGCGGTCACGGATCTGCGAGGTGACGGCCTGCGTCTTGGAGATCTTCTTGGACTCCAGGCGCTCACGCTCGAGCATGTTCTTGAAGTCCATGTTGCCGCCGACGTTCAGCTGCATCGTGCGGTCCAGGACGACGCCCCGGTCCTCGAACAGCTTCGCCATCACGCGGTGCGTGATGGTGGCGCCGACCTGCGACTTGATGTCGTCGCCGACGATCGGGACGCCGGCCTCGGTGAACTTGTCAGCCCACTCCTTGGTACCGGCGATGAAGACCGGGAGGGCGTTGACGAACGCGACCTTGGCGTCGATGGCGCACTGCGCGTAGAACTTCGCAGCGACCTCGGAGCCGACCGGCAGGTAGCAGACCAGGACGTCGACCTTGCGGTCCTTGAGGATCTGGACGATGTCGACCGGGGCCTCGGTCGACTCCTCGATGGTCTGGCGGTAGTACTTGCCCAGGCCGTCGTGGGTGTGACCGCGCTGGACGGTGATACCGGCGCTCGGCACGTCGCAGAGCTTGATGGTGTTGTTCTCGCTGGCGCCGATGGCGTCCGAGAGGTCGAGGCCGACCTTCTTCGCGTCGACGTCGAAGGCGGCGACGAACTCGACGTCCCGCACGTGGTACTCGCCGAACTGGACGTGCATCAGACCGGGCACCTTGCCGGCCGGATCGGCGTCCTTGTAGTACTCGACGCCCTGGACCAGCGAGGCGGCGCAGTTGCCCACGCCGACGATGGCTACGCGAACCGAACCCATTCCGGTTGCTCCCTGTGTGTAATGGATGTTCCTGATGAGGCCCCGCGGATCTGCGGGGAACTCACTTGGCGGTGTCGCCGGACGGATCCGGCGGGTTGTTACCCCGCCGGGGCAGGCCGTCCGGCTCTCCTGCGGTGTCCTGCTGAGCTGAGCCCTCGGGCGAGGATCGTCGCTGATCCCGTCCCGACCGCTCGCTCTCGATGAGCTCGTTCAGCCAGCGCACTTCGCGCTCCACGGACTCCATGCCGTGTCGCTGCAGCTCAAGTGTGTAGTCGTCGAGGCGCTCGCGGGTGCGGGCCAGAGAAGCGCTCATCTTCTCGAGGCGCTCTTCCAGCCGGCTGCGACGGCCTTCCAGCACCCGCATCCGCACGTCGTGCTCCGTCTGTCCGAAGAAGGCGAAACGAGCAGCGAAGTGCTCGTCCTCCCAGGAGTCGGGGCCGGTGTGCGAGAGCAGTTCCTCGAAGTGCTCCTTACCTTCTGCCGTCAACCGGTAGACGATCTTGGCGCGGCGCCCTGCCAGCGAAGAGGCGGGGGCGACCGCACGGCCGGTGCCGGGCGGAAGGTCTGCCGGAGCATTCCCTGGTTCCTCGATCAACCAGCCGTTGGTGACCAGCGTCTTGAGACAGGGGTAGAGGGTTCCGTAGCTGAAGGCACGGAAGATCCCCAGCGAGGTGTTGAGGCGCTTGCGCAGCTCATAACCGTGCATGGGGGACTCACGGAGCAGCCCGAGGACGGCGAACTCGAGGATGCCTGAGCGTCTGCTCAACCTCGCCTCCTCCTTCTTCGAGTGCTCTCGCGTGACCCTGTACCGAGCCGATGTACCGAGTCGATGTACCGAGCTGATGTATCGACTCGATACATCAGCACGATAGATCGGAGACGGGGCTGCGACAAGGGGGGCCTTAGTGAGCGGCGTCACATCGCCAATTCGTAGCAACCGACTTGCGTAATTTGGGGTGAAGTTCGGCCCCAGGGGGGTTTTGACCGTGCGTAGTCTGTGCGGAATGCAGACCACCGGGAACCGTGTGACGTCCGAGCGCGTCAGTCTTCGCGGACTGGCCGGACGCACTGCGGATGAGCCTCTCGCGGGGCTGGTCCGTAATTCGGGGGGACCGGATATCAACTGCCGCTTCCAGGCGCTCTCGCCTGCCCGAGGAGTAGTCGTTCGATGAGCGAGCACCGTCGCAAGATGCCGCAACCGCAAGGTGGCGGACGTGCCGCGGCCAGACGAGCCGCCCAGCAGTCCCCCGGACGCCGCGCGGCACCGTCACGCGGAGTGACATCAGAATCACCTTCCGATTCGTACGGCGAGGAGACCCCGTACGGCGGGCGTGCCGCGGCCAGACGGGCCGCCCAGCGCGGCGGCGGTGGCCGCGGTGGTGCCGACGGCGGGGGTGGCCGGCGTCGCGGAGGTGGGGACGGCGGCCACGAGGGCCCCGGTCGCGGGCGTGGGCGCGGTGGACAGCGTCCGTCCAAGAAGCGCTTCATCGACTACCCGCGCGCCGACAGGTACGGCGTGCGGCGCTGGATGCCGTCCTGGAAGCTGGTCTCCGGCCTGTGCATCGGCTTTCTGGGTCTTCTGATGGGGCTCGCCGGCCTGGCGTACGCGATGGTCGCCAAACCGGAGGTCCAGGCGGCCGCGAAGGCGGAGAACAACGTCTACTTCTGGAAAGACGGCACGCAGATGGTGGCCACCGGCGGTGATGTCAACCGTCAGATCATCGACTACGCCCAGATCCCGGAAGCGATGCGCAACGCCGTCATCTCCGCGGAGAACAAGACGTTCGACACCGACCACGGCATCGACCCCATGGGTATCGCCCGCGCCGTGTTCAACATGGCCAAGGGCGGCGAGACCCAGGGTGGCTCGACGATCACCCAGCAGTATGTGAAGAACTCCCGGCTCTCCCAGGAACAGACCCTGAGCCGCAAGTTCGAGGAGCTCTTCATCACGCTGAAGGTCGGCAGCGAGATGGACAAGAAGCAGATCATGGCGGGGTACCTCAACGTCTCGTACTACGGACGTGGCGCCTCGGGCATCCAGGCGGCGGCACGTACGTACTACGGCAAGGACGCCAAGGAGCTGAACGCGAGCCAGTGCGCCTTCCTGGCCACCCTGCTGAAGGGGGCCAGCTACTACGACCCCGCAGGCGCCACGGAGGTCGACTCGGTCGAGGCCACCCCGGAGAAGAACACGGCACGGGCGATCAAGCGCTGGAAGTGGATCCTTGACGAGGAGGTGAAGGACGGCCGGATGGAGCAGTCGGAACGCGCCAAGTACACCGAGTTCCCGATGCCCCTCAAGCCGAAGAAGGACGCGCAGCTGGGTGGGCAGATCGGCTACCTCGTCGCGATGGCCAGGTCCAACTTCCTCAACAACTACGACATCACCCGTGACCAGCTCGACCAGGGCGGCTACGAGATCCACACGACCTTCGACAAGCGGAAGGTCAACCAGCTCAGCAAGGCCGTCAAGAAGGTCTACGACGAGAAGATCGACGTCAAGAAGCGCCCCGACAAGGACACCCACGTCCAGTTCGGCGGCTCGTCGGTGAATCCGAAGACCGGTGCGATCGAAGCGATCTACGGCGGTGTGGACGCGACGAAGCACTACACCAGCAACGCCGATCCCACGGGTGCCGCAGTCGGGTCGACCTTCAAGCCGTTCGTGCTGGCGGCTGCGATGGAGTACGGCAAGCGGGATCCCTCGGGCGGTCCCGAGCAGGATGAGTCGCAGCGTACGAAGGTCTCACCGAAGAGCATCTACAACGGCAACAACGAGCTGAAGATCAAGAAGTACAACGGTGACGTCTGGACCGACGAGAAGGGTGAGGAGTGGCTCCAGGTCAACGACGGGGACGAGTCGCTCGGTAACGTCACCCTTCGCGAGGCGATGCGGGTGTCCGCCAACTCGCCCTACGTGCAGTTGGGCATGGACGTCGGCACCGACAAGGTGAAGGACGTGGCCCTCGCCGCAGGCCTCAAGGACGACCAGTACATGGCGAACGCGACCGTCCCGTCGTTCTCCATCGGCACCTCCTCGCCCAGCGCGACCCGCATGGCCGGGGCGTATGCCACCTTCGCGGCCAGCGGCCAGCAGCGTGAGCCGTTCTCGGTGACCGAGGTGAAGAAGGGCGGCGAGGTGATCTACCAGCACAAGGTGGTCGCCAAGAGCGCCTTCTCCAACATCATCGCCGACAACGTCACCGACGTCCTCAAGAACGTCGTCGACAAGGGAACCGGCACGCCCGCCAGGCTTCCCGGGCGGGACGTCGCGGGCAAGACGGGTACGACGGACGACAACCTGTCCGCCTGGTTCGTGGGCTACACCCCGCAGCTGTCGACAGCGATCAGCATGTACCGGCTGGACGACAACGAGAAGAACAAGGACCGCAAGTTCGAGAAGATGTACGGCACCGGTGGCGAGAAGTCGATCCACGGTGCGTCGTTCCCGGCGCAGATCTGGCACGACTACATGGCCGACGCGCTGGAGGGCCAGGAGAAGCTGTCCTTCCCGAAGCCGGAGCCGATCGGTGAAAAGGTCTACGGCGGTGGCGCCAAGAGCCCGACACCCACGCCGACCCCGACGCCGACGCCGACACCGACCGAAACAGAGACCACCACGCCGTCGCCCACCCCTGAGAACCCGACGCCCGACCCGTCCCAGACGACCTGCGGTACGTGGGACTTGAACTGCCAGAACAACGGCGGCAATTCCACCGGCTGGACCGACGGGGGCACCGACGCCGGGACGACCGACGGGGGGACCAGCGGCACGGACGCCGGGACCACCACAGGGACCACGGAAGGCGACAGTGCCGGGGGCACCAGTCCCTCACCCGACACAGGTGGCAACGGGAACGGGAACGGGAACGGCAACGTCTTCGGTGGCCCGGCCGGGTAGCGCCCGGCAGGCAACTCATCCTGCGCGTCCGCAAGACCGGGCCGAGGAGAGTCGAGGAGTGTGACGAGGGCCGCGGCACCCCAGGGTGCGGCGGCCCTGGTCGTTTCCACAGTCCGGTACGGCAGGATGTGCGGCATGCCAAGCGCAGAGGATACGAGCGTGCACCAGGAACGGTCCGTCGTACGGCCCACGCACCAGGACGAGATCGCAGCGGCCGGCAGCGAGCTGATCGGTGGGAGGTCGGGGCGCTGGACACGGATCGGCAGCGCCGCGCTCACCCCCGTGGGGGCTGTCGCGCTGGTAGCCATCGGGATGTTCGCGCTCGGCATGGTGCAGAAGCTGCCCTGCTACAACTGGGCATGGTTCAGAGGCGCAGGCTCCCAGTACACCCACGCCTGCTACTCCGACATCCCGCACCTGTTCGCCGGGCGCGGTTTCGCCGAGGGCCTGGTGCCGTACTTCGACCGGCTGCCCGGCGACATGCAGTTCCTGGAGTACCCCGTTCTCACCGGGGTGTTCATGCAGATCGCCGCCTGGTTCACCCCGGGCGGCTCCATCCAGGAGCAGGAACAGGCCTACTGGCTCGTCAACGCCGGCATGCTGATGATCTGCACCGCCGTCATTGCCGTGTGTGTCGCGCGTACGCACCGCCGTCGCCCCTGGGACGGTCTGCTGGTGGCGCTGGCGCCCGCGTTCGCCCTCACGGCCACCATCAACTGGGACCTGCTGGCCGTCGCCCTCACGGCCGCGGCGATGCTCATGTGGTCCCGGAGCCGCCCCCTCGCGTTCGGCATCCTGATCGGGCTGGCCACGGCCGCCAAGCTCTATCCCGTGTTCCTGCTGGGCCCGGCCTTCGTGCTGTGCTGGCGGGCCGGGAAGTGGCGGGAGTTCTCGGTGGCGGCACTCGGCGCTGTCGGCTCCTGGCTGGTGGTCAATCTGCCGGTGATGGTGTTCGCGCCCGAGGGCTGGAAGAAGTTCTACACCTTCAGCCAGGAGCGCTCGATCGACTTCGGCTCGTTCTGGCTGGTCATCACACAGCGCACCGGCGAATCCATCGAGGTCTCCACGGTCAACACCGTCTCCACGCTTGCGACGGTGGGCCTGTGCGCCGCGATCGGGGCGCTGACGCTGACGGCACCCCGCAGGCCGCGGTTCGCCCAGCTCGCGTTCCTCGTCGTCGCGGTGTTCATCCTCGTCAACAAGGTCTACTCACCGCAGTACGTACTGTGGCTGATCCCCCTCGCCGCGCTGGCCAGGCCGCGCTGGCGGGACTTCCTGATCTGGCAGGCGTGCGAGGTCATGTACTTCCTGGGCATCTGGATGTACCTCGCCTACACGACGAGCGGGGACAAGCACCAGGGGCTGCCGACGGAGGGCTATCAGCTGGCGATCGTCCTCCACCTGCTGGGCACGCTCTACCTCTGCGCCGTGGTCGTACGCGACATCCTGATGCCGGAGCGCGACGTGGTGCGGCGCGACGGCTCGGACGATCCGTCGGGCGGGGTGCTCGACGGAGCCGAGGACGTCTTCGTGCTGGGGCACGCGGCGCACCCGCCGCGCCATGCCGCATTCACGGAGACGGGTCCGCGGGTGGAGTGGGGCACGCCGGCCGCCGACTGAGCGGCAGGCGGCCCCGGGCGCCTCAGCGGTCGACGAGCCGGTCGAACTGCGTCGTCGTGTGGCGCAGATGGGCTACCAGTTCGTCGCCCACCCGCGGCTCCTCCGCGTCCGAGGGGACGAACAGGATCGACACCTGCATGTGCGGCGGCTCGGCGAACCAGCGCTGCTTGCCCGCCCAGACGAACGGCGACAGATTGCGGTTGACGGTGGCCAGCCCTGCCCGGGCCACCCCCTTGGCACGTGGCATCACGCCGTGCAGGGCTTTCGGGGCCTCCAGGCCCACACCGTGCGACGTCCCGCCCGCGACGACGACCAGCCAGCCGTCGGAGGCGGCCTTCTGCTGCCGGTAGCCGAACCGGTCACCCTTGACGACGCGGGTGACGTCCAGCACCGCGCCCCGGTACTCCGTCGCCTCATGGTCGCCCAGCCACAGCCGGGTACCGATGCGGGCGCGGAACCGGGTCTGCGGGAACTGCTGCTGCAGCCGGCCCAGTTCCTCGGCACGCAGATGGCTGACGAACATCGTGTGCAGCGGCAGCCGGGCCGCGCGGAGGCGGTCCATCCAGGCGATGACCTCCTCGACCGCGTCGGAGCCGTCCGTGCGGTCCAGCGGGAGGTGCAGGGCGAAACCCTCGAGGCGTACGTCCTCGATGGCTGCGTGCAGCTGCCCGAGCTCCTCCTCCTTGACGCCGTGGCGCTTCATCGAGCTCATGCACTCGATGACGACGCGGGCCCCCACCAGGGCGTGTACGCCGTCCACGGAGGAGACGGAGCGGATGACCCGGTCGGGCAGCGGCACCGGCTCCTCGCCCCGGCGGAAGGGCGTGAGTACCAGCAGATCACCGCTGAACCAGTCCTTGATGCGGGCCGCTTCGTAGGTGGTGCCGACCGCGAGGATGTCGGAGCCGAAGCGGATCGCCTCGTCGGCCAGGCGCTCGTGGCCGAAGCCGTACCCGTTGCCCTTGCAGACCGGTACGAGGCCGGGGAACTGGTCGAGCACGGATTTCTGGTGCGCCCGCCAGCGCGCGGTGTCGACGTACAGGGAGAGCGCCATGGCCGGTCCGGAACCTTTCTGGTGGCTGCGGTGGTGTCAGAGGTGTGCGGGCTTCCGGAAGAGCCTTCTCGGGTCTCTTCCGGAAGAGACCATTGAAACGAATAAAGCCGGTTTCGTCAGCCTTGCTCGGCGGATCAGCGGCGGGACATGTAGATGTCGAGCGCCTTGTGCAGCAGCTTGTTGAGCGGGAAGTCCCACTCACCGAGGTACTCCGCGGCCTGGCCGCCGGTGCCCACCTTGAACTGGATCAGACCGAACAGGTGATCGGTCTCGTCCAGGGAGTCGGAGATGCCGCGCAGGTCGTAGACGGTGGCGCCCATCGCGTACGCGTCACGCAGCATCCGCCACTGCATCGCGTTCGAGGGGCGGACCTCGCGCTTGTGGTTGGCCGATGCGCCGTAGGAGTACCAGACGTGCCCGCCCACGATCAGCATGGTCGCGGCCGCGACGTTCTCGCCCTCGTGACGGGCGAAGTAGAGCCGCATGCGGTTGGGGTCCTCGTTGTTGAGGGCCGTCCACATGCGCTGGAAGTAGCCGAGCGGACGCGGCCGGAAGTGGTCGCGTTCCGCCGTGATCTCGTACAGCCGCTGCCACTCGGCGAGCTCCGCGTAGCTGCCCTGGACGACCTCGACGCCGGCCTTCTCGGCCTTCTTGATGTTGCGCCGCCAGAGCTGGTTGAAGCCCTTGTGCACGTCTTCGAGCGAGCGGTTGGCCAGCGGCACCTGGAAGATGTAGCGGGGCTGTACGTCACCGAATCCGGCGCCGCCGTCCTCGCCCTGCTGCCAGCCCATCTTCCGCAGGCGGTCCGCGACTTCGAAGGCCCGGGGCTCGATGTGGGTGGCCTCGACGTCGCGCAGACGCTTCACGTCGGGGTCCTGGATGCCGGCCTTGATGGCGGCGGCGTCCCAGCGGCGGATGACGACCGGCGGGCCCATCTTCACCGAGAAGGCGCCCTGCTGCTTGAGGTGCGCCAGCATCGGCTGCAGCCAGTCGTTCAGATTGGGGGCGTACCAGTTGATGACCGGGCCCTCGGGCAAGTACGCGAGGTACCGCTTGATCTTGGGCAGCTGCCGGTAGAGCACGAGACCGGCGCCGACGAGCTGGCCGCCCTTGTCGAACCAGCCCAGACTCTCCGAGCGCCATTCGGCCTTCACATCCGCCCATGCCGGGACCTGCATGTGACTGGCCGCGGGCAGACTCTGGATGTACGCCAGATGCTGCTCTCGGCTGATGGTCCTCAGGGTCAGGCTCATGCGGGGCGCTCCTCGGCAGGTGTGTCCCCATCGGTCAGGGGCTCCGGCTCTCGCGCCGAAGCCTACTGTGACCGGGAAGCGCGCGGTCTGGCCCCTTCGTGCCCGGGCATTCCCGGTACGGCGTACAGGGCGGCCCCGTCCGTGGACGGGACCGCCCCCAGGCTGCCGGGGCGGTGCTGCGCCGCGGTCAGCTCACCACGCCGCCGAAGAGTCCGCCGTGGGCCATACCCAGGAAGAAGCCGAGGCCGGCGGCGCCCAGGCCGACGAACAGCGGGAACCTCTCCCGTGTGGTCGCGGAGATGTACAGCCCGTACCCACCCGTGAGGATTCCGATGAGTCCGGCCCACGAGCTGATCAGGTGCAGGCTGTGGAACATCGCCGTCACGAACGCGAGGACGCCGAGCACCACCGTCACAGCCACCAGGGTGTCCTGGAGGGGGTGGGGCCTGCCGTCCGTCGCGAAGAGGGAGACGGAAGAGCGGGAGCGGGATCGCATTGCTTGTGCCATGGAGTACCTCCTGGCCGAAAGGCGGCGCATCGTGGCGCCGCTCACACCCGATGTGTACAGATTGCGTCTCCTGACCACCGGATTTCAACCGGAAGCCGGTCTCCAGGTAGTCTGTACGGTCTGCACCTGTGTCTGCCCAGGCCAGCCCCGTCAGCCCCTCCTCGAAGGAGAGCGTTGTCAGTGGCGGCTGTTTTACTCGGAGACACTGTTGCTTACGCATCACGACCCTCCTGCCACGGAACGACCGTGGCCGCTGAGTCCAAAGGAGGTGGGTTCCACATGCGTCACTACGAGGTGATGGTCATCCTCGACCCCGATCTCGAGGAGCGAGCAGTCTCCCCGCTGATCGAGAACTTCCTCTCCGTCGTCCGTGAGGGCGAAGGAAAGGTTGAGAAGGTCGACACCTGGGGCCGTCGTCGGCTCGCTTACGAGATCAAGAAGAAGCCCGAGGGCATCTACTCGGTCATCGACCTGCAGGCCGAGCCTGCGGTCGTCAAGGAGCTCGACCGCCAGATGAACCTGAACGAGTCGGTCCTCCGGACCAAGGTCCTCCGTCCCGAGATGCACTGAGCTTCTAGCTCAGTGGTCATCGGGTTCGAGTAGCAGCAAGCAGCCAGAAGCAATCCCCGCCGAGAGGTTCACCCATGGCAGGCGAGACCGTCATCACGGTCGTCGGCAATCTCGTCGACGACCCCGAGCTGCGCTTCACCCCGTCCGGTGCGGCGGTCGCGAAGTTCCGCGTCGCGTCCACTCCCCGCATCTTCGACCGGCAGACCAATGAGTGGAAGGACGGCGAAGGCCTGTTCCTCACCTGCTCGGTCTGGCGTCAGGCGGCGGAGAACGTCGCCGAGTCGCTCACGCGAGGCATGCGCGTTGTCGTGCAGGGCCGGCTGAAGCAGCGGTCGTACGAAGACCGCGAGGGCGTCAAGCGCACGGTCTACGAGCTGGACGTCGAGGAAGTCGGCCCCAGTCTCAAGAGCGCCACTGCCAAGGTCACCAAGACCACCGGTCGCGGTGGTCAGGGCGGCGGCCAGGGTGGATACGGCGGCGGCCAGCAGGGTGGCGGTAACTGGGGCGGCGGTCCCGGTTCGGGTGGCCAGCAGGGTGGCGGCGGTGCTCCCGCCGACGACCCGTGGGCCACCAGCGCGCCGGCCGGCGGCCAGCAGGGCGGGGGCCAGCAGAGCGGCGGAGGCGGTTGGGGCGGAAGCTCCAGCGGTTCCGGCGGTTCTGGCGGCGGCTACTCGGACGAGCCTCCCTTCTAGGGCAGCTCGTACCCCCACTTCTTGATCACACAGGAGAAACACCATGGCGAAGCCGCCTGTGCGCAAGCCTAAGAAGAAGGTCTGCGCGTTCTGCAAGGACAAGACCCAGTACGTGGACTACAAGGACACGAACATGCTGCGGAAGTTCATTTCCGACCGTGGCAAGATCCGTGCCCGCCGCGTCACCGGCAACTGCACGCAGCACCAGCGTGACGTCGCCACGGCAGTCAAGAACAGCCGTGAGATGGCGCTGCTGCCCTACACGTCCACCGCGCGATAAGGGAAGGGTGACCGAATCATGAAGATCATCCTCACCCACGAGGTCTCCGGCCTCGGTGCTGCAGGCGACGTCGTAGACGTCAAGGACGGGTACGCCCGTAACTACCTGGTCCCGCGTGGCTTTGCCATCCGCTGGACCAAGGGTGGCGAGAAGGACGTGGCGCAGATCCGCCGCGCCCGCAAGATCCACGAGATCGCCACGATCGAGCAGGCCAACGAGATCAAGACCAAGCTCGAGGCCGTGAAGGTCCGTCTGGCCGTTCGCTCCGGCGACGCCGGCCGTCTCTTCGGCTCTGTCACCCCGGCCGACATCGCTTCGGCGATCAAGGCTGCCGGTGGCCCGGATGTCGACAAGCGTCGCGTCGAGCTCGGCTCGCCGATCAAGACGCTCGGCGGACACCAGGTGTCCGTGCGTCTGCACCCCGAGGTCGCTGCGAAGCTCGGCGTCGAGGTTGTTGCTGCCTGATCGGGCCGCACCTCAGCAGAACAGTGAAGGGCCGCACCCCGAGGGTGCGGCCCTTCGCCGTTGCTGGGTGCCTGTTTCACGTGAAACAGGCACCCTGCGGTGGGTTCAGCGGGTGGCGCCGGTGACCATCCATCTCCCGGAACGGGCGCGGAGCCAGAGCGTTGCCATGCGCACGAGCATCATGAGGGACATCGCACCCCACAAGGCGGTCAGTCCGCCCCCGAGGGTGGGAACCAGCAGGGCCACCGGGGCGAAGACAGCCAGGGTGACGAGCATGGCCCAGGCCAGATAGGTCCCGTCCCCGGCGCCCATCAGGACGCCGTCCAGGACGAAGACCACCCCGGCGACCGGCTGGGTCAGCGCAACTACCAGCAGAGCGGGCAGGAGCGTGTCCTGCACGGACTGGTCGCCGGTGAAGAGCGGGACGAACAGCGGACGCGCGAGAACGATCAGGACTCCGAACACCACCCCCGAGGCGGTGCCCCACTGCACCATGCGGCGGCAGGCCTCGCGGGCTCCTTCGGTGTCATCGGCTCCCAGGTAGCGGCCGATGATGGCCTGTCCCGCGATGGCGATGGCGTCCAGCGCGAAGGCCATCAGGCTCCACAGGGACAGGATGATCTGGTGAGCGGCGATGTCCGTGTCGCCCAGCCGGGCGGCGACGGCCGTGGCGATGAGCAGGACGGCGCGGAGCGACAGCGTACGGACCAGAAGGGGCACTCCGGCTCGGGCACTGGCCTTGATGCCGGCGGCGTCGGGGCGCAGCGATGCACCGTGGCGCCGGGCGCCGCGGACCACGACCACGAGATAGGCGATCGCCATGCCTATCTGGGCGATCACCGTGCCCCAGGCCGATCCTGCGATGCCGAGTCCCGCGCCGTAGACGAGGCCCACGTTGAGGGCGGCGTTGGCGGCGAACCCGCCGATGGCCACGTAGAGCGGTGTGCGGGTGTTCTGCAGCCCCCGGAGCACGCCTGTCGCGGCCATCACCACGAGCATCGCGGGGATCCCGAGGCTGGAGATCCGGAGGTAGGTGGTGGCGTGGGGAGCGGCGGTGTCGGAGGCGCCGAACGCCTCGACGAGCCAGGGGGCCAGGGGGAGCGCCAGGGCGATGACAGCCAGGCCGAGCAGAATCGCCAGCCAGATGCCGTCCATTCCCTGGCGGATCGCGGAGGACAGATCACCGGCGCCCACGCGTCGTGCGACGGCTGCGGTGGTGGCGTAGGCGAGGAAGACGAAGACGCTCACAGCGGTCGTCAGCAAGGCTGCGGCAACGGCCAGACCGGCCAGCTGCGGAGTGCCGAGATGGCCGACGATGGCGCTGTCGACCATGACGAAAAGGGGCTCGGCCACGAGGGCACCGAAGGCGGGGACGGCGAGCGCGATGATCTCGCGGTCGTGTCGCCTGCGACGAGACGGCGGGGACGCCGGTGCCTGGATCATGGGAGCCAATCTAATCTTCCACAGGTAATGGATGCAAGACCTTAGCGATCCTTACAAATATCATGGAGTGACGTTCTGGCACGTGCCAGTTGTCGCGATCTTGGGCCGACTCGGAAAGTTTTTCTCCCCCACAGCCCGTGTATGGAGAATTTGCAGGTCAGGGCGCTGATTGCGGCGTAGCTATGAGTTTGTCCACAGTGCTGTCCCCCGGTCCGTGCACAGGTTCTGCAGAGTTCTCCACAGCATCTGGTCCTTCGTCCACATGCCCTGTGGATAACCAGATTGGCGGACGGTCCCGGGCCGCCTACCGTGGTCCGGCGCCCCCACCTCGTTTCGGCCCTGGAAACCCGCAGAACCCGACACACCGGAACCGGAGTCGGGCGTCTTGTTTGTCGGTGCCGTGCCGTAAGAAAGAGTGGCACGGCTAGGTCCGCGGAGCGGACGGGAGGAGGCGGCCGGATGAGCATTCCCGAGCCTTTGGACGACCCCTGGGCCGACACCGGCCCCAGCGACCGGCTGCCCGTTTCCCGCCAGCGCCGGGGCGAGAGCAGGGACCGTGGCGAGCAGCACGAGCGGGGCCGGGAGAGCAGTGGCTGGGAGGGCGGATCCCCCGGATTCGAGCGCGTCCCGCCCCAGGACCTCGACGCGGAACAGTCCGTTCTCGGCGGCATGCTCCTGTCCAAGGACGCCATTGCCGATGTCGTGGAGATCATCAAGGGCCACGATTTCTACCGGCCCGCGCACGAGACCGTCTATCAGGCGATCCTCGACCTCTACGCCAAGGGCGAGCCGGCCGACCCGATCACGGTGGCGGCCGAACTGGTCAAGCGCGGCGAGATCACCAAGGTGGGCGGAGCTCCGTATCTGCACACCCTGGTCCAGTCGGTGCCGACCGCGGCCAACGCTTCGTACTACGCGGAGATCGTTCACGAGCGCGCCGTGCTGCGGAGGCTCGTCGAGGCCGGCACGAAGATCACGCAGATGGGATACGCGGCCGACGGCGATGTCGACGACATCGTCAACTCCGCCCAGGCGGAGATCTATGCCGTCACCGAGCAGCGGACCAGTGAGGACTACCTGCCGCTGGGCGACATCATGGAGGGCGCGCTCGACGAGATCGAGGCGATCGGGTCACGCAGCGGTGAGATGACGGGTGTTCCGACCGGCTTCACCGACCTCGACGCGCTGACCAACGGCCTTCACCCGGGTCAGATGGTCGTCATCGCGGCACGTCCGGCCATGGGCAAGTCCACGCTCGCCCTGGACTTCGCCCGCGCCTGCTCGATCAAGAGCAACCTGCCCAGTGTGATCTTCTCCCTCGAAATGGGTCGGAACGAGATCGCGATGCGCCTGCTGTCCGCCGAGGCGCGGGTGGCGCTGCACCACATGCGCTCGGGCACGATGACGGACGAGGACTGGACGCGGCTGGCCCGGCGGATGCCCGATGTCTCGGCGGCCCCGCTGTACATCGACGACTCCCCGAACCTCTCCATGATGGAGATCCGGGCCAAGTGCCGTCGTCTCAAGCAGCGCAACGACCTCAAGCTGGTGGTCATCGACTATCTGCAGCTGATGCAGTCCGGTGGTTCGAAGCGCGCCGAGAGCCGTCAGCAGGAGGTCTCGGACATGTCCCGAAACCTCAAGCTGCTGGCCAAGGAGCTCCAACTGCCGGTCATCGCGCTCTCCCAGCTGAACCGTGGACCCGAGCAGCGGACCGACAAGAAGCCGATGGTCTCCGACCTCCGTGAGTCCGGTTCGATCGAGCAGGACGCCGACATGGTGATCCTGCTGCACCGTGAGGACGCCTACGAGAAGGAGTCGCCGCGTGCGGGCGAGGCGGACCTGATCGTGGCCAAGCACCGTAACGGTCCGACGGCGACGATCACCGTGGCCTTCCAGGGGCACTACTCACGCTTCGTGGACATGGCGCAGACCTGACCGGCTCCGGGCTGGGCGACATCGCCCGGGGCCCGTACCGCCGGCCCGGGGGCGATCAGCGGGGCAGCGCTCTCCTCGGATCGGCCGGAGCCATGTCCCGTGCGACCTCGCGTGCTGTGCGTCCGAAGAGTTCGATCGCCCGGTTGCCACCGCCCGCCCGCCACATCAGGTTGTACCCGAGGGGCATGTCCCCCTCCACCGGAACGTAGGAGATGCCGGGCCGGCCGTGGTAGAGGGCGACGTGGGCTCCTGCCAACAGGGCCCCGTTGCCGCCCGCGACGAGTGTCAGTGCCTCCTGGAAGTTGGTGACGGACGGGCCGGACGCGATCGGCCTTCCACTGGGTGTGTGCGTCGGCAGCCGGTGCTCCCGCCAGTACCCGGGAATGTCTCCCGCGATGGTCAGCAACGGAACCTCGGCCAGGTCCTCCAGCGTCACCGAGTCCCGCCCGGCGAGATGATGTCCGGTGGAGATCGCCAGCACCCTGTCCTCGGCGAGAAGTGTCGGTCCGCGGGTCAAGTCGCTCTCGTGCACCGGAAAATCCGTCAGCTGGAGGTCGAACTCTCCTCTGCGCAGCATCCCGTACGGATCGGAGAAGGGCACTTCGCACACCTCGACGGTGAGTTCGGGATGGAGTGTGCGGAGTTTCTCGGTGGCCTTCATGACCATCTCTCCGGCCAGCGGCGTCGAGAAGCCGACGTGGAGCACCCCCTCGATGCCGCGCGCCGAGGTGACGGCCCGCGCCAGGGCGTTCTCGATGCCGCGGTGGTGGGGTTCGAGGTCGTCACGGAGGCGGCTGCCCAGGGTGGTCAGCGCCACGCTGCGGCTCGTGCGCGTGAACAGGGGCGCTCCCACACGGCGCTCCAGCTTCTGGATGAGCTGGCTCACCCGGGCCCGGGAGAGGTGCAGCCGGGTGGCGGTCCGGCCGAAGTGCAGTTCCTCGGCGAGGACGAGGAAGCACGTGAGCTCGTTCTGGTCCATGTACAGCTCCGGATCACGTAGGACATGGATCGGTAAGCGTGGCTGTACGAACGTTGCGATCATCGCTGTTGTTCCCCTCCGGAGTGTGGAGAAGGCTGGTGGCATCACCAACTGCCAGGACTCCGGAAGGGGTTATTCGTCATGAGCGCTTTGAGTACGTCGAACGGGCTGGGTGCGCGCAAATGGGGCATCCTGCTCGTGCTGTGCGGTGCGATCTTCCTTGAAGGCATCGATGTCGCCATGCTCAATGTGGCGCTGCCGGCGATCCGAGCCGATCTCGGCCTCTCCACCGGCGAGCTGCAGTGGGTCATGAGCGCCTACGTCCTCGGATACGGCGGCTTCATGCTCCTCGGCGGCCGGGCGGCCGACCTGTTCGGACGCCGTCGGATGTTCGTCCTCTGGCTCACCGTCTTCCTGCTGTTCTCCGGGCTCGGCGGGCTCGCCACCGAGGGGTGGATGCTGATCGTCGCGCGATTCATCACGGGCGTCTCCGCGGCCTTCATGACCCCGGCGGGCCTGTCCGTCATCACCACGGGCTTCGCCGAGGGTCCGGAACGGAACAAGGCGCTGCTCCTCTACTCGGGTACCGCCGCGGGAGGGTTCACGATCGGACTGGTCGCCGGCGGGCTGCTCACCGCCGTCGGCTGGCGGTGGGTCTTCTTCGCCCCGGTGGTTCTGTCCTTCCTCATCCTCGTCGCCGCACTCGCCGTCGTTCCCACGTCGGAACGTCCGGACAGAACCGGAAAGCGCGTAGACGCCGGCGGCGCGCTGACCGTCACCGTCGCCCTTGTGCTGATCGTGCTGGGCGTCGAGCGTGCGGCCCACTCGGGAGTGATCGTCAGCGCCGTGACCTTGCTGGCAGGGCTGGCGTTCCTCGTGGGCTTTCTCCTCATCGAGCGGCGCTCCGCCGAGCCCTTGGTGCGCCTGGGCATCTTCCGCAACGGCGCCCTGGTGCGGGCGAACCTCTCAGCGATGCTGTTCGCTGCCGGGTTCTTCGGCTTCCAGTTCCTGGTGGTGCTCTACCTCCAGGAACTGCGCGACTGGTCGTCGCTGCAGACGAGCTTCGCGATGCTGGTCATCGGGGTCGACGCGATCCTCTCGCCGACCCTCACGCCACGCCTGGTCCACCGCTTCGGCAATGCAGCGGTGATCTTCGGGGGACTTCTGCTGGCCGTGCTCTCCTACGGGTTGTTCCTGCCGCTGGGGGCGGACTGGAGTTACGCGGCGATGTTCCCGGGCCTGATCATCCTGGGCCTCGCCTTCTCCCTCGCGTACGGCCCGCTCACCATCGTGGCCACGGAAGGGATCGCCGAGGAGGAACAGGGGCTCGCGGGTGGCCTGCTCTACACCGCCTTCCAGTTCGGCGCCGCACTCGGGCTCTCCGCGGTGACCGCCGTCAGCGTGGCCGCCACCCAGGGAGAGACCCCTGCCGCGCTTCTGGAGGGCTACCGGACGGGTCTGCTGGTGCCCTTCGTAGCCGCGGTGCTTGCCGCCGTCGTCAGCGCCTTCGGCCTGTTCTCCCGGCGGGGTGCCGTGCCGCCCGGCCCGGTGGGTACCGCGCCGGGCGGTGCCGCTGAGCGATCAGGCACCCCTGTCTCCTCACGCTGATCCCCGTAGCCGCCCCTCGTTCCTGTCTCCCCTCCTGGTCCCAGAAAGGACAGACCCGTGGCCGACACCGTCCGTGCGTTCTCCGAGATCCAGGCCTCCTTCCTCGACTACGTCCGCGACATCAAGTACGCGACCATGGTCACCGTCGACCGTCAGCACCGCCCGCGCGCTCGTGTGCTGCTGCCCGTGTGGGAGATCGTGGCCGGGGAACCGGTCGGCTGGCTCGCCGCGTACAGGACCCCGGTCAAGAGCGCGCACCTCGCGGAGAACCCCCACACGACGTACGCGTACTGGAATCCCCGTCAGAACGCGGTCTTCGTGGACAGCGTCTCCACCTGGGCCGAAGACGAGGCGACCAGGCTGCATGCGTGGGAGCTGTACAAGCGGGGAGGCCCGTCGGGTGTGGGCTACGACCCGGTCCATTACTGGAGAGGTGGCCCCGGCGACCCCGACTATCACGTGCTGCGGATCGATCCGTGGCGCATCCAGCTCGTCCGTGGTTCCGATCTGCGCAGCACGCTGTGGCGGAAGCAGGAACCGGCCGTGGCGGTCACCTCGTCCGCCGCGGAGCAGTAGCGCGGAAGCGGATATGCGGAGGCCGGGAAATGAAGTCGCCACGGGCATCCGCGGGAGGTAGTTGTTGACGATGACTTCTTCTCCTGAACAGTTGCTCCCGAGTACGCGGCGCGCGCTGCTGCACCGCATCGCCACCGCGCAAGCCGAAGGCCGCTCCCCTTCCCTGGCCGCTGCCGTGCAGCGGCAGGGCCAGGTCGTCTGGAACGGCTCTCGTACCTGCGTCGACGGACATGCCCCGGATTCCGATACGCAGTACAGGATCGGCTCCCTGACCAAGACGTTCACCGCGGTGCTGGTCCTGCGGCTGCGTGACGAGGGGCTGCTGGATCTCGGTGACCCGCTGGAGAAGCACCTGCCCGGTACGGGTGCGGGTGACGTCACCATTCATCAGCTGCTCGGCCACAGTGCCGGGCTCGGGGCCGAGTCGCCCGCACCCTGGTGGGAGCGGACTTCCGGCAGTCTGCGCCCCGGCCTTGCGGACGTCCTCGGGGATCAGGGCAGGATGCACCCGCCCGGTCGTCGGCACCATTACTCCAACCCCGGCTACACACTGCTCGGTGCACTGATCGAAGCGGTGCGTGGAGCCTCATGGGCCGAGGTACTGCGCAGCGAGATCCTGGAGCCGCTGGGCATGCACCGTACGAGCCCGCAGGCGCAGGCTCCGCACGCAGGCGGCTGGGCGGTCCACCCGTGGGCGGACGTCATGTTGCCCGAACCGACCGAGGATCTCGGGCTGATGGCGCCGGCCGGGCAGCTCTGGTCCACGACTGCCGATCTCCTCCGTTTCGCCGCGTTCCTTGCCGACGGGGACGACCGGGTGCTTGCGGCCGCCTCCGTGGCGGAGATGAAGGAGCCTGCGTCGCCGCCCGAGTCGGGGGACTGGGACGGCCATTACGGCCTGGGTCTGCAGGTAGTCCGGAGGAAGGGCCGCACACTCATCGGACATACGGGGTCGCTTCCCGGCTTCCTGGCAGCGCTCTGGTTCAGCGCCGACGACGATGTGGCCGCTGTCGCGTTCGCCAACGTCACGTCAGGCGTGCTGGTGGGGGAGGTGGTCGCCGAGCTCGTGGACATCGTCGCCGAGGCCGAACCTCGCATCCCGGAGCCATGGCGCCCGTTGCCCGAAGTGGACGCGGACCTTCTGGCGCTGACGGGGCCCTGGTACTGGGGCACGCGTACGAACATCCTGCGACTGACCCCCGGTCGGGGGCTGGAACTGCAGACCCTGAACGGTCAGGGTCGCGGTGCCCGGTTCACCGCACGCCCGGACGGCACATGGATCGGGCTGGACGGTTACTACGCGGGGGAGACACTGCGGGTCGTGCGGAACGACGACGGCAGCGTGAACCATCTGGATCTCGGGTCGTTCGTGTTCACGCGTGAACCGTACGATCCCGCAGCGGCCGTTCCCGGTGGCGTGGACGAGGAGGGGTGGCGCGGGCTGGGGAGCTGAGCCCCACCGTTTCACGTGAAACGGCGGGCCGGGGAGCTGAGCGGCACCGTTTCACGTGAAACGGCGGAGCCGTCACTCAGGCCGTCAACTCTCTTTCCAGCGGGGTGCGAAAGCGCGGCGTGATCCGTGCCTCGCCCACCCAGGCCGCGAGCCGGGAGGCCTCCGCCTCGATCGACGCGGATGCCTCCCGCCCTGTGTCGGTGAGGAGCCGCCATACCGGCTCGCCGTCGGTGCGCAGAGCCCACCCGCCCACGATCCGGCCGTTCCACCACACGGTGGGCCCGATGTTGCCGGAACGGTCGAAGAGCGCTGCCCGGTGTTCGGCCGGGAGGTGGAATCCGCGATCGGCCCATCCCATGGCGCTCGGGTCGAGCGCGGGCAGCAGGGCGGCCCAGGGCTCCGGTGCAGGATCGGACCCGTGGTCCTGTGGCGCGACCCAGGCCGTGGCGCCGCTGTCGAGCTGTACTTCTTCCGCTCCCGTGGCAGCCAGCGCCTTGCGGACCTGGCCGAGACCCCAGCCCGTCCACCACTTGAGGTCTCCTTCGGATGCGGGACCGTAGGCACGGAGCCAGAGCAGGGCCAGCTCCGCCTGGGCGCGCTCCGTTTCCTGTTCGGGCCGGGGGCCGGAAGCCGTCCAGCGGAACTGGCTGGAGGTCCAGGATCCTCGTGGCCGGTCCCGACGGATCCTTCCTTCGGCGGCCAGCACCCGGATGACCCGTGAGGCCACGCCCTGCACCGCCTCCTGCTTCTTTCCGGGAAAGACGGTGATCTTGGTGCGGAGGGCGGGTACGGCGGCGGAGAGCTCGCTGCCCGTTGCGGAACCCCCGGCGGCCAAGGTCGCGAGGACGGACTGCTCGGCGCCGGCCAGCCACTGCTCGTCCAGCCCGTTGCCGTCCTCCGCCAGGTGTTTGAGGAGGTTCCGGCGTTCCTTGGCGGCGACAGCGCGCGCATTCGACGCCTCGACCCGTGGGGCCATCTCGTCCGATACGACGAAGAGGGTGTTGCGCATGGAGAGCAGCCGGACCAGCGAGACGTCCTCGTAGAGGTGCTTCTCCACGGCGGCGGCATCCGGCGCCCGGAGCCGTGCGCAGGCGGACAGGAAGACGGTGGCCGCGTCGGTGGCATGCAGGGCGACAACAGCGTCGGCAACGGCCACGGGGGACTCCGACCGCAAGGAGGGGGCCAGGAGATGGCGTCGGCCGATCCTGATGCGGCGTTGCTCGTCGCTGATGCGGTGCACTGTGGCTCCCAAGGACGCCGGGTTGCGGTCAGAGGGTGAGCTTGAAGCCCACATGGCTGGCCACGAAGCCGAGCCGCTCGTAGAAGCGATGTGCGTCGGTCCTGGTCGCATCGGAGGTCAGCTGGACCAACTGGCAGTCCTGCCGCCTCGACTCGTCCACGGCCCACTGGATCAGCTGCGTGCCGAGACCGCTGCCACGCTCGTCCGCGTGGACACGGACGCCCTCGATCACCGACCGGGTCGAGCCGCGCCTGGAGAGGCCGGGTATCACGGTCAGCTGGAGCGTCCCGACGACGCGGTCCGCGCGTACGGCGACCATCACATGCTGATGGGGATCCTCGGCCAGCCGCCGGAGGGCCGCGAGATACGGGGTGAGGTCGTCCGGCGACTCGCGCCGTGCGCCCAGCGGATCGTCGGCGAGCATGGCCACGATCTCGGAGAGATCGCCGACGGCCGCGGGACGGATTTCCAGATCGCTCATGATCGGCAGCCTACGCCGCTCCCTTGTGACCGGGCCCCCTACGCGGGGACCTTCAGCTCCTCGACCGCCCGGACGAGCGGGGCCAGTTCGGGGTTCTCGGCAGCCTCGTCCAGCGCGGCCCGCAGGGCGGAGTCATTCGTCGGCCGGGCCTCGGAGAGCAGCACGAGACCGGCTTCGGTGACATCGGTGTAGATGCCCCGGCGGTCGGTGTCGCAGAGATACCGGGTCAGCAGACCCCGGTCCTCGAGGCGGGTGACCAGGCGTGTGGTGGCGCTCTGGCTGAGCACGACGGCATCGGCCACCTGCTTCATCTGAAGGTGTCCACCGGTTCCGTTGTGCTGCCGGCTCAGGACGTCCAGCAGGGAGTACTCCCGCACGCTGAGGCCGTGCCCGGTCTGCAGGGCACGCTCGATATGGGCCTCGATCTTCCCGTGGAGCAGGGAGAGCGCGCACCACCCCTGGGAGAGGGCGGTCAGTGCCGGATCCGTCGCTGTCATGGGTCTCTCCTCCGTGCCGGAGCTGCTTGCGTCCAGGATAGGCGACAGGCGCAATAGCCCGCGCTTGCAATTAACCCGCGTCTGCAATTATTGTGGACGCTCGTAAGGTGCAGACGCAATCTTCAGGGAAGGTGAACCCATGCCGCTCGCGCTCCTCGCCCTCGCCATCGGGGCATTCGGTATCGGAACGACCGAGTTCGTGATCATGGGGCTGCTCCCCGAGGTGGCTGCGGACTTCCAGGTCTCGATTCCGACCGCAGGTTTTCTCGTCACCGGCTACGCGCTCGGTGTCGTCATCGGGGCCCCTCTGATGACCCTGCTCGGCACCAGGGTCACTCGCAAACGCATGCTGATGATCCTGATGGCACTGTTCGTCGTCGGCAATGTGGTCTCCGCGACCGCACCCGTCTTCGGAGTGATGCTCGCCGGCCGGGTGATCGCCTCGCTCGCCCACGGTGCCTTCTTCGGCATCGGATCGGTGGTGGCAGCCGATCTGGTCGCCCCGCATAAGAAGGCCGGCGCGATCGCCATGATGTTCACCGGCCTCACCGTCGCCAACGTCGTCGGTGTGCCGCTGGGCACCTACATCGGTCAGAGCGTCGGCTGGCGGAGCACGTTCTTCGTCGTCGCAGCCCTCGGAGTCATCGGCCTGCTCGGCGTGGCGAGGCTCGTTCCCGACCAGCCCCGCCCCGACGGCGTCCGGCTCCGCCATGAGCTGGCCGCGTTCCGCAACGTGCAGGTACTGCTGGCCATGGCGATGACCGTGCTGGGCTTCGGCGGAGTCTTCGCCGCGATCACGTACATCACTCCGATGATGACCGAGATCGCCGGCTACTCGGCCTCGTCCGTCACCTGGCTGCTGGTGCTCTTCGGGCTCGGCATGGTCGGAGGCAACCTGCTCGGCGGCAAGTTCGCCGACCGCCGTCTGATGCCCCTGCTGTACGTGTCGCTGGGCTCCCTCGCCGTAGTCCTGGCGCTGTTCACGCTGACCGCCCACAACAAGATCGCGGCAGCCGTCACGATCTTCCTGATCGGTGGCTTGGGCTTCGCGACCGTACCCCCGCTGCAGAAGCGGGTACTCGACCAGGCGGCCGGCGCCCCGACTCTCGCCTCCGCGGTGAACATCGGTGCCTTCAATCTCGGCAACGCCCTTTCCGCGTGGCTCGGCGGCATGGTCATCGCCGCCGGTCTCGGCTACACCGCACCCAACTGGGTCGGTGCGGCGCTCGCCGCCTCCGCCCTGGTACTCGCCGTCGTCTCCAGCACTCTGGAGCGCCGTACCGCCGCCCGGAGCCACCTGGTGACCGCACTTGCTCCGGAGCCGGCGGCCGTACCCGTGGCCTCCCGCCGTTGACCGCGCCTGGCCACCCCATCCCGCACCCATCACCCCACCACATGAAGGAGCCCTCATGAGCGCGCTCACCGCCGCTGTAGCCCCCCTGACCACCGAGGACGCGGAGAAGCTGATCGGGGCGGCCCGTGCGGCCGCCGAGGCCGCGGGCGTTGCGACAGCTGTCACCGTCCTGGACGCGGGAGGCCACCTGCTGGCCTTCCGGCGCGACGACCGCGCCGTTCTCATCGCCGGTGAGACGAGCACCCGCAAGGCCTACACGGCACTCCAGCTCGACGCTCCTACGGCCGATCTCGTCGACGCGGTCCAGCCGGGTGGCCTCTTCCACACCCTGCCGACCGCGCTGGACCGGCCACTGCTCTTCATCGCCGGAGGCGTCCCGGTCCATCGGGACGGTCGGCTGATCGGTGCCGTCGGGGTCGGCGGCGGTGCGCCCGAGCAGGATCACGGGTTCGCGGCCAAAGCCGTGGCCGACCTCGTCTGAGGTGCCGTCCGCCCGGCGACCGTGCAGGTAATTCGTTGGTGTCGGCTCCCGTGCGGCCGGAGAATCTCCGCCCATGGGAGCTGACATTCATGGGTTCATCGAGTGCCGTTCGCGGTGGGCGGGGCCAAGGGACACCTGGTCCGCAGCCGTCGATCTCAACCTTGTGTACCTGGGCCGGGACTACGACGCGTTCGGCTGTCTGTTCGGCGTGCGCAATTACGCGGGCTTCGCCCCCCTCGCTGCGGAGCGCGGACTGCCCGAGCTGATCTCCGATGCCGCACGGGCGGATTTCGACGAGTGGGCCTCCGACGCACACAGCCCCAGCTGGATCGGCTGGAGCGAAGTGAAGTGTGTCGACTGGGACGAGGCCGCCGAGACGGTGGACCGACGGATCCACGAGTACGAAGAGGTGAACGGTACGTGGGTCCTCGTCGGCAAGGCGGGCTGGAGCGCCCGCTTCGCCCGAGCGGCTGGACTCCCGGCGGGGCCCTCGACCGCCGGGGACGACCCCTACGGCCGGAGAGACTGGCCGGAGGGCGCCGAGTGGCGCGACGGCGACCGCCTCTACCGGCTGGAGCGGATGACCCGGCGAGAGGCTGTGCCACCGGAGGGCGAGTGGAAGCCGGTGTGGTCTGTCATGGAAGCCCTCGGCGCCGTTCATGGGGACGAGAACGTCCGGCTCACTGTGTGGTTCGACAACTGAGCAGGCACGGTGGGCTCGGGGCCGTGCACCAGGCGGCCCCCACCGGGCATGAGCCCCCGAGGCGGGCGGACGGAGGCGCGCGTCAGCCCGTCGCCAGGCTCAGCGGTGCGAAATGTTGTGTCCAGTCCCCCGGCGACGGGCGGTTGCCGAGGCTCATGACGGTGGTCGACGATCCGGGCTCCAGACCGCACGCCTCGAGCCAGGTCAGCAATTCCTCGTGACGGGCGTCGACGTCCGCGCGCAGCGGCCGGTCCGTCGCCCCGGCGAGCGAGGAGACGAGCAGCTTCGCCGTGGCGGTGTCACGCGCGATCAGCGGCCCGACCACATGGCTTTGCGCGCTGGGCCACAATCCGGCGTACCCGACGAGTTCTTCGCCGTCCTCGGCCACCCTCAGATGGTCGGCGAAGGCGGGGAGGCGGGCCAGGAGGTGTGTCCGGTCGAGGCCGAAGGCCTCCGAGTCCAGGCGGAGTATGGCGGGCAGATCCCCAGCTGTCGCCGGACGGATGGTCAGGCCCGCACCGTCGGCCGGACCGGGGCGAGACCCTGTTCCTTGGCTGTCCGGATGCGCCGGCAGCCGGAAGCGCCCGTCCATCCGCTGAGTCAGGCCGACCGCGCTGAATCCGATTTCCTCGTAGAGGGGACGGCCCGCGGGCGTCGCATACAGGCTGAGGGGGGTGCCCGCGGTCGAGTCGATCACCTGCTGCATCAAGTGCCGTGCGACCCCCTGACGACCGTGGCGTCCGGCCACCAGAAGCATGCCGACGGCGGCCAGGTCAGGACCGTACGGAGTCACCACGCAGGTCGCCATCAGGCCCTTGCCCTCGGGATCGTCGATGCCGTAGGCCTTCCCCGCGGCGAGGAGCAGTCCCCACCGGTGCTCATCGCGCGGCCAGCCACGATCCTCGCTGAGGTCGGCGCACGGGACCAGATCGTCCCGGGTGAGACGCCGGACGGGTAGGCCGGTGAGGGGGCGGGGCAATGAGGGGGGCATAGGAGTCAGGCTGTCCGACGCAGTGATCGCTCGTCCACCGCTTTAACGGATCTGGTCGAGACCCGCAGGCGCCGACCGCGCCGGGTCGGCCCCCAGGGCTTCAGTACCGAGATCGCCGTGATGAAGAGATAGGTCGCAGTGGCCACCGAAGGAGCGATGACGAGATTGATGTCGGCGGTGCCGCGCTCCGCGGCTTCGTTGATGCCGGGGCGCAACGAGAAGACCGACAGCCCTGTCGTGATCAGAGTCAGCCAGAACTTCGTCCAGACCCAGCGGTGCCTGGCCAGCCCCCATGGAGTGCCGAGGGAGAGGACCAGGCCGCTGAGCAGGGCAGCCAGGGCGACCGGAACGACAAGCCAGTCACCGAAGATCTTCATGGCTCGGGTGGCGGCCTGAGCGGTGATCGGATCGCCGGTGGCGAAGGCGGTGATGCCGAGCGTCAGCAGGCCGACGGTCAGGCCGAGCCAGCCGACGGATACCGACACATGGGCGACGAGGAGAGTTCTGCGGATGGGGCGCTTGAGTGGTTTCACGTGAAACACAGTGCAGCGGACCGCGTGGCCGGTCATCTGCCGAGGGGAGTATCCCCGCGTACTGGTCTCGGCGTACGGCGAGGCGGGTCATCCGAGGTCGGGCGCGTGCATCGCCCGGACACCCTCGATGTTGCCGTCCAGATAGTGCCTCAGTGACAGCGGTACGAGGTGCACGGCAGCGATTCCGACCCGGCTGAACGGCACCCGTACGACGTCGTACTCCCCGCAGGGGTCGTCGATCTCGGGGCCATGGCGTAGGGACAGGTCCATGGATTCGAGACGGCAGACGAAGAAGTGCTGGACCTTGACGCCCTTCACGCCGCCGCCCTCGATATGTTCCACGGTGTCGACGAAGCAGGGCACCACATCAATGATCTTGGCGCCGAGCTCCTCGTCCAACTCACGGTGCAGGGCATCGACGACGGTCGCGTCCTCGGGCTCGACCCCGCCGCCGGGCGTGAGCCAGTACGGATCCACCCCCGGCTTGGTGCGCTTGATGAGGATCAGGTCGTTGCCGTCGAGCAGGACGGCGCGTGCGGTGCGCTTGACCACAGGACGTTCGGTCATGGCAAGAGAGTGGCCCGCAGAACCGGTTCTGAAACACCCGGCGGCTTCCCGCCCGTCCTGCGGTCACCAGTCGGCTGCGGCCCGCAGCAGAACCTCGTGTGCCCGTGCGAGATGCGGCAGTGCGAGCGTGCCGGTCCGCGCGGCCAGGAAGTACGTACGCAGAGGCGGAACCGGGGGATCGAGGAGCGCCACCAGCTCGCCCCTCTCCAGCGCGCCCTCGCACAGATACCGGGGCAGCACGGCGAGCCCGGCACCCGCCGCCGTGCATTCCAGGACCGCCCGCAGATCGGGCGTGATGACGGCCCCGGCGGTCGCGGGCCGGCTGTCGAAGACCGCCGCCCAGTAGCGGGAGACGAGCGGCAGGCTCTCGTGCACCTCCACCACGGGCAGCTGTTCCAGGACCACCGGGCCGTTGCGCCGTAGCGTTCCCGGTCCCAGACGTCCGGCCCACCGGGGTGCTGCGACCAGGACGTGCTCCTCGTCGCAGAGCGGTGCGGCCGTGAGCAGGCCGCCGCGCGGCCGGGCCGTCACGATGGCCAGGTCATGGTGCCCGGCGGCCAGCCCGTCGAGCGTCTCGTCCGTGTCGGCGGAGAACGAGCTGCGCAGGGCGAGTCCCTGAGCGATGAGCGGGGTGAGCGCGGGCAGGGCTCGCAGCGAGGTGAACTCCGGTGGTCCCGCCAGATGGAGCGTCCGTACGCCCGACTCCTCGTCGAGCTCGGTCTCGGCGATCTCGACCAGTGCGTCCAGATGGGGAGCCGCCCGATGGGCGAGTTCGTCGCCGATGGTGGTGGGTGTCACGCCGCGGGCCCGGCGCAGGAAGAGCGGGCGGCCCAGCTGCCGCTCCAGGGTGCGGATCTGTGAGGTCACGGCGGGCTGGGAGAGGCCGAGGAGGGCGGCGGCGCGGGTGAACGAGCCCGCGCGGTGCACGGTGACGAAAGTGCGCAGCAGGGCCAGGTCCATGTCCGCTCCCTCTCACCCGTGCGACCCGTCCGACCCCGACAACTATAAATATGTCGATAGGTCGCTGCCGCTACTGTGATTGGACACTGACGCAGAGTCAACTAGCCTTGTCGAGGCGGTTATTCGCGCGGAGAAGGCGGAGAACCGGGACGGTCCGAGCCACGAGGGGGGAGGCTCGGACCGTCCGTGCCGCAGCGGCGGACACTCAGCTCCCGGTGACGGCCTCGGCCATCGCGCGCTCCACGTCGGCGACCAGATCCGCTGCGTTCTCGGCTCCGACGGAGAAGCGGATGAAGCCTTCCGGCACGGCGTCGCCGCCCCAGCGGGCCCGGCGTTCGGCGGTGGAACGCACGCCACCGAAGCTCGTGGCGTCCTCGGCGAGATGCAGTGCCGACAGGAACCGCTCGGCGGTCCCGCGGTCCGCCAGCACGAACGACACAACGGAGCCGAAGCGCCGCATCTGCTGTACGGCCTTCGGATACGAGGGATCGGTGGACAGACCGGGGTAGCGCAGTCCGCTCACCTCGGAGTGCTTGGCCAGGGTCTCCGCCAGTACGAGGGCGTTCGCGCACTGCCGTTCGATCCGCAGCTCCAGCGTGGCCAGGGAACGGTGAGCGAGCCAGGCCTCCATGGGCCCAGGGATCGCGCCCACGACCTTTCGCCAGAGCCGTACGCCCGCCGCCAGCTCGGGATCCCGGCAGGTCACATGGCCGAGCAGGATGTCTCCGTGTCCGGTCATACCCTTGGTGTCGCTGGCCACCGAGAAGTCCGCGCCGAGCTCCAGGGGGCGCTGGCCGAGCGCGGTGGCGAGGGTGTTGTCGACGGCCACCAGCGTGCCGCCCGCGTGCGCCGCCTCGACGAGCCGGCGCACGTCACAGACGTCGAGCCCAGGGTTGGAGGGGGTCTCGAGCCACAGCAGCCGCGCCCCCTCGAGGAGAGCCAGCTGGGCGTCGCCCCCGGTCGGGGCGGTGCGTACCTCGACGCCGTAGGCCTCCAGCTGTGCGCGCACCAGCGGAAGAGCCTGATAGCCGTCGTCGGGCAGCACGACCACGTCGCCCGTGCGTACCTGGGACAGCAGGACTGCCGAGACCGCCGCCATGCCCGAGGCGAAGACCGTGGTCTCCACATCCTCGCCCGGAGCTTCGAGCTCGCCGATGGCCCGCTCCAGGTGGGTCCAGGTCGGGTTGGTGTCACGGCCGTAGGTGTACGGCCCGGTCGGCTCGCCGGACAGATGGAAGTGCGCGGCGAAGACCGGGCCGGGGAGAGTGGGCTCGTACTGCTGCGGTTCGGGCAGACCCGCGCGTACGGCCCGGGTTCCGTCGCCCATGGTGCTCATTGCGTGTCCTCGATTCTCTCCCCGGTCTGCCACCGGTCCTGCCGTAACTGTTTCAGGTGCCCGCGAGTCAGTCCTCGTCGGGCAGGACGACGTTCAGCGCCCAGGAGACGATCGAAATGATCAGACCGCCGAGGACGGCGGTCCAGAAGCCGTCGACATGGAAGCTCAGATCCAGCACATCGGCCAGCCACGAGGTCAGCAGCAGCATCAGGGCGTTCACCACCAGGGTGATCAGCCCCAGCGTGAGGATGAAGAGCGGCAGCGTGAGCAGCTTCACCACCGGCTTGACCATGAAGTTGACCAGACCGAAGATCAGCGCGACCAGGATCAGGGTCAGTATCTTGCGGCCGGTGCTGCCGCCGGTCAGCGTGATGTCGTGGAGCAGCCAGATGGCTACGGCCAGCGCACCCGCGTTGGCGATCGTCTTGACTACGAAATTCTTCATGTGTCTGATCGTGGCAGACATGATCGGTGGCGGACACCGGCTGGACAGAGACGAGGGGCGGACGGGCCATGAAGGCATTCAGACTGGACGAACTGGAGGCGGAACGGGCCGCCAACGATGGCGCCTACCTCCAGTTCGTCCGCGAACGGAACATGTCTGTCGGTCTGTACGCCCTGGACGCCGGTGAGCTCGACCCGCAGCAGCCGCACCATCAGGACGAGGTCTACTTCGTCGTCAGCGGACGCGCGTCGATCACCGTCGGCATGGAAACGACGCAGGTGGGCAGGGGGAGTGTCGTGTACGTACCTGCCGGCACCGCCCACAAGTTCCACCACATCACGGAGGATCTGCGCGTGATGGTGGTCTTCTCGCCGCCCGAGGGCTGACCCGCCCCCCGTCGAGGGCCGAGCGGTCTCGCCGAGGGGCGCGCCCCCCAGCCGGGGGCGCGCCGCGTCTCGGGGATCCCTAGGGGTTCGATCAGGGGAGTTCAAGGGATCGGAGCCCCCGCAGCCCGCCCCGCCCCCTCTAGCATCGAAGCAGGAACTCACAGAGACGAGGTAAGGACGATGGCCGTGCGGGAGATATTCGCGGGAATGCCCTGGTGGGTGAAGTGGATCGCGGTGCCCGTCATCGCGATCGTCGTGTTCGGCGGCCTGATCGCCAGCATCGTAGGTTTCGTGATCGGTCTGCTGTTCAAGGTCCTGGTCTTCGTGATCCTGATCGGCGGCCTCGTCTTCGTCGTGCGGAAGTTCATGTCGTCCTCTTCCTCCTCACGAGGCGACTGGTAACCGCACGACCGGCCGGGCGATTAGCCCAGCTGAGCTAAGCGGAAGGCGAAACGGCACCCGGTCCGGATGCTCCCGATACAGTGGCAGTCCGCTGCCGCCACCTGGGAATACACCGTCAGTCGCCACCCTGACCAGTGGTTTGTACGGCATCCGGCCCTCTGGACCCCAGGCCTGCGGCAGATTTGTGGGGGCGGCCCCCACAGGCGGGCTGACCGCTCGTCACCATGCCTGGGGGTGACCGTTGACCACGGCATCGAGTACCGCTGTTCCGACGCTGATCGGATCGGTGCAGCGGGCGCTGAGGCTGCTGGAGGCTGTGGGCACCCATCGCGACGGGGCACCGGCCAAACAGCTCGCACGGGAAGCGGGCCTTCCCCTTCCCACCGCCTACCACCTGCTGCGCACGCTGACCCACGAGGGATATCTGCGCAGGGAGAACGGCGTCTTCCTCTTCGGCACCGCCGCGGAGCGGCTGGTGGACGACGGAGCGCTGCAGAACCGCCGCAGCAGAATGACCCAGTCCCTGGGGCGGTGGCGGGACATCATCGGCGCCCCGGTGTACTGCGCCGTCTACCGCGACGGTGAGATCGAACTCGTCGCGGTCGCGGACACCCCGGCCGCGCCCGCGGTGGAGGAATGGGCCGCCTTCGGCGAGACGGGGCACGCCCATGCGATCGGCCAGTGTCTGCTGAGCCAGCTCGACGAGCAGGCCCGCGAGGACCACCTGGACCGGCACCCGGTGCGCCCGCTGACGCGCTACTCCGTGCGCGATCGTCCGGCCCTTCTTGAGCGGCTGCGGTCCATCGAGCGGATGGAACCTGTCATCGAGCGACAGGAGTACGCGCTCGGAACGGTCTGCGCGGCCATCCCGATCACGGCCGGCTTCACGGCGGCCGCGATGGCCATTTCGGTCCCCTTGGACCAAGAAGAACGGTTGCTCCCCGCAGTCGAACGACTACGTGGCGAAGTGGCCAGCCTCTTGCGTTCGTTCGTGTTCTCTATCAGTATCTGAAAAATCACTCCTTGTGATCTGCTATCGCGTGCACCACGATGGCGTCAATAGGGCCATGGGGGATCATTCCTGGCCAGATTCATCTACTGCGGGGTTGAACGATGCGCGAGTCGGTTCAAGCTGAGGTCATGATGAGCTTCCTCGTCTCCGAGGAGCTCTCTTTCCGTATCCCGGTGGAGCTCCGGTACGAAGTGTGCGATCCGTACGCGATCCGGATGACCTTCCATCTGCCCGGCGACGCCCCCGTCACCTGGGCTTTCGGCCGCGAGCTGCTGCTCGACGGCCTCAACAGCCCCAGTGGTGACGGCGATGTACACATCGGGCCGACCGAGCCCGAAGGGCTGTCCGACGTCCACATCCGGCTCCAGGTGGGGGCCGACCGTGCACTCTTCCGGGCCGGTACGGCACCCCTCGTGGCCTTCCTCGACCGGACGGACAAGCTCGTGCCGCTGGGGCAGGAGTGCACGCTGGGTGACTTCGAAGGCAATCTGGAAGAGGCTCTGGGGCGAATTCTGGCCGAGGAGCAGAACGCCGGCTGACGAAGCCCGTGTCCGTGGCCTGCATGCCGGTCGAACAGCACACCTGCCGAACGGGTGAATCGCTCTCCGTGTCCGGGCGCTCAGGACTTCACCCGACGACGGCGCCCCCTGCCACTGCGCACGGGTGCGGGAATTCCGGAATTCGCGGTGAGCCTGGAGCGGTCGGCGGAGACGACCAGCGCCGCGAGCGCGGTGGTCACCGGCACCGAGGCGACCAGCCCGATCGAGCCGATCAGTGTGCGCACGATCTCCTCCGCCACCAGTTCGCTGTTGGCCACCGTCCCCATGCTGCTCTGGGCGATCGAGAACAGCAGCAACAACGGAAGCGCGGCGCCCGCATAGGCGAGCACCAGGGTGTTGACCACCGAGGCGATGTGGTCGCGCCCGATCCTGATCCCTGCCCGGTAGAGATCCTTCGCACTCATCGTCGGGTCCGCCTGGTGCAGTTCCCAGACCGCGGAGGTCTGGGTGACCGTCACATCGTCGAGCACCCCGAGGGAACCGATGATGACGCCGGCCAGGAGCAGCCCGCTCATGTCGATGTGCGGATACAGGCCGTGGATGAGGCCGGTGTTGTCGTCGGTGTTCCCGCTCAGGCTCGCCCATCCGATGAAGAGCGAGCCGAGCAGCCCGATCAGCAGCAGTGAGATCAGGGTGCCGATGACGGCGACAGAGGTGCGGGCCGTCAGTCCGTGGCAGATGTAGAGCGCGATGAGCATGATGGCGCCGGCTCCGACGACGGCCACAACCAGCGGGTTCGAGCCCTGCAGGATGGCCGGAAGGATGAAGAGGGTCAGTACGGCGAACGACAGGGCGAGCGCCACCAGCGCCATGACCCCGCGCATCCTGCCCACGGCGACCACCACCAGCGCGAAGATCCCGGCCAGCAGAAGCAACGGGAACTTCCGGTTCACATCGGTCACCGAGTACTGGAGGTCATGGGGCGCGTCGGGGGCGTACGCGACGACCACACCCTGACCCTCTCGCAGTTGCCGGGGCGCGTCAGGCTGGACGACCTCGATGAATGTGCGGCCCTTGTCCTGCCCGCTGGTGATCTCGACGGCGGCCTTCTCGCAGAGGGCGGCCCCGTCGTCCCTCTCGGCCCGCTCGCCGGTGGGCGGCGGGGTCTCGCCGCTGACGGGCAACTGGGAGGCGTTCACGTCCTTGCAGTCGATCTTGTCGATGTTCACCACCTTGCCCTGCTGGGTCTGCCGGTCGAAGCCGACACCTGTGCGCTCGTGCGCGGGCGCACCACCGGGCCAGAGGACCACGAGCCCGACGACGACCGCTGCTGCGAACGGGATCAGGACCGCAGCGATCACTTTGCGCAGATGGCTGGAGACGGGCGCGGCCGGGCCGTGGCTGTGGGAGTGCGTGTGCTGATGGCCCTGTGGTTCGGGCCCGCTATGAGGGGACGTCACCGGCCGATCATCGCAAGAAGAGAAGGGGCCCTCTGGCCAGCTCGCCAGGAGTGGCGCTAGCGTGGTGGCACCTTTGCACACGCGGGAGCTCGGAGCACCGGGCTGAGAGGGCGCTGATCTCCGTACGTCCGTACGGGACACGCTGCGCCGACCGCCGAACCTGTTACCGGGTAATGCCGGCGTAGGGAGTAGGTCTCATGACCACATCGGATGCACGCACGCCTGCCTCCAACCAGAGCGACGAGGCCGGGAAGTCCATCGGCTGGCACAAGGGATACGTCCAGGGCTCCCGCCCGGACCTCCGTGTGCCGGTACGTCAGGTGCACCTCACCAACGGCAAGGACGTGACGCTGTACGACACGTCGGGGCCGTACACCGATCCTTCTGCCGAGACCGACGTCCGCCGGGGGCTGGCACCTCTGCGGGAGAACTGGATCATCGCCCGCGGCGACACCGAGGAGTACACGGGGCGCCCCGGACGCCCCGAGGACGACGGGCTCAAGCACACCTCTCCGCGCGGAGGGCTGCGCAACCTGGACGCCGTCTTCCCCGGCCGTCCCCGCCAGCCGCGGCGCAGCCGGGACGGCCGTCCCGTCACCCAGCTCGCGTACGCCCGGCGGGGCGAGGTCACCCCGGAGATGGAGTACGTCGCGATCAGGGAGAACGTCGAGCCCGAGGTCGTCCGCGAGGAGATCGCGGCCGGCCGTGCGGTGCTGCCGGTCAACGTGAACCACCCGGAGATCGAGCCGATGATCATCGGCAAGCGGTTCCTGGTGAAGGTGAACGCCAACATCGGCAACTCCGCGGTCTCGTCCTCCATCGAGGAGGAGGTGGACAAGATGACCTGGGCGACCAAGTGGGGCGCCGACACGGTCATGGACCTTTCCACCGGCCGCAACATCCACACCACCCGTGAGTGGGTTCTTCGCAACTCCCCCGTGCCGATCGGCACGGTGCCGCTCTACCAGGCACTGGAGAAGGTCGACGGCAGGGCGGAGGAACTGACCTGGGAGATCTACAGGGACACCGTCATCGAGCAGGCCGAGCAGGGCGTCGACTACATGACGGTGCACGCCGGCGTGCGCCTGCCGTACGTACCGCTGACGGCCCGCCGCAAGACCGGCATCGTGTCCCGGGGCGGCTCGATCATGGCCGCTTGGTGTCTCGCGCACCACAAGGAGTCGTTCCTCTACGAGAACTTCGAGGAGCTCTGCGAGATTCTCGCCTCGTACGACGTGACGTACTCCCTCGGCGACGGCCTGCGGCCCGGCTCGATCGCGGATGCCAACGACGAGGCCCAGTTCGCGGAGCTGCGGACGCTCGGTGAACTGAACACGGTCGCCAAGAGGTTCGGGGTCCAGACCATGATCGAGGGGCCGGGCCACGTCCCGATGCACAAGATCAAGGAGAACATCGACCTCCAGCAGGAGATCTGCGAGGAGGCCCCGTTCTACACGCTCGGCCCGCTGACGACCGATGTGGCGCCCGCGTACGACCACATCACCTCGGGCATCGGAGCCGCGATGATCGCTTGGTGGGGGACGGCGATGCTCTGCTACGTGACGCCCAAGGAGCACCTCGGTCTGCCCAACCGGGACGACGTGAAGACCGGGGTCATCACCTACAAGATCGCGGCGCACGCGGCGGACCTCGCCAAGGGGCACCCGGGTGCGCAGGTCTGGGACGACGCGCTGTCGGACGCACGGTTCGAATTCCGCTGGGAGGACCAGTTCAACCTGGCGCTCGACCCGGACACGGCACGGGACTTCCACGACGAGACGCTGCCGGCCGAGCCGGCGAAGACGGCGCACTTCTGCTCGATGTGCGGCCCGAAGTTCTGCTCGATGAAGATCTCCCAGGACATCCGGCGTGAGCACGGAGGTTCGCAGTCGGAGATCGAGGAGGGGATGGCGGAGAAGTCCAAGGAGTTCGCGGCTGCGGGCAACCGGGTCTATCTGCCCATCGCGGAGTAGCTCCAGGAGCCGGGAGGCCTGGCGACGGGCCTCCCGGACCCCTGACCCGGTCAGTCCAGCTCGTGCTCCGGGCCGCCGAAGTCGGGGCTGGTGAAGTCCGGACTCGTGAACGACGGTCGGGGCGCGGCAGCCGGCCCGTCGTCCGGGCTGGAGAAGTCAGGCCTGCTGTAGCCGATCTTCGGGATGCGGTTGGCCGAGCGGTGCGGGGTGCGCGCGGCCGGGGCGGCCCCGGGGTCGGCGAGGGCGTCCCGCAGGAACGGCAGGATGCCGCGTTCCAGCAGGGCGTGCCGCCAGGCCTCTCTGGCACGGGCAACATCCTCCGGCAACTCCTCGCCCTGCTCCTCGGCCGCCACCGATGTCGAGCCGTTGCGCAGAGCCGTGACGAGAAGGCCGACGGCGGCGACGAGGATGGCGGCTGCCATCGCCGCCGCGAAGAACCAACCCGCGCCGACCATGGTGCGCGCGAACGAGGGGGGCGGGTCGAGTGCCTTCAGGATGTAGCCGATGAGCAGGAAGATCACCGCGGCGGTGCCTGCCAGCACCGGCGCCAGAACGGTGATGACGACTCCTATGCCGGCACCCGACTGCCGGGCACCGTCCGTTCCGGCGTCCGGGTCGCCCTCGCCCTCCTGGCCGGCGGCCGCGGCGCGGATCTCTTCGCGTGCCTTCACGTAGTGCTCGTACTCGGTGGCGGCCGCAGCGGTGATCAGCGCGGTGGCCGCCATCGCCATGGTGCGCAGCTGCACCGGATTGAGCCGTTCACCGACAGCGGCCAGATCCGGTCGTTCATGGGCGTGACGCAGTGCGTCGTCGAGGATCCGCTCGTACTCGGGCCGGTCCTCGGTCAGCAGGTGCGGAGCGCTGTTCATGTGCATCCCCCGATGCTCCGTAGGGCCTGTGTGCCCGCTCGAAACGGGCAGTCGGGCGGAAACGGAGGAGAGCCTGCTACTGATACGCCGATGGTAGAGCGCCTACGGCACGGGGTGACAGGGGGTTTCCGGAAATAGGCCCAGTGGTCCGCGTGTTCAGGTCGGGATGCGTCTTCCCCGCAGAACGTCAGTCATGCAGCGGGAGCTGGACGACCAGTAGCTTTCCGGCCATGGTCACTCCGCCGTCCATGGCGATGGCGAGCCCGTCCGCGTACACGTGCGGACCGTCCACCCTCGGCCCCGACCTGTCCTCGCCGTCCTCGGAGCCGACCTCGCCGAGGAGGTAGGGAATGGGGCTGTGACCATGGACGACGCGTCGGCCGCCGTAGGCCGCCATGAGTTCCTGTACGGCCTGCGGACCCGATTCGTCGCGGAAGGCGAACCGCTTGGTCAGCTTGCGGAAGAGGTCCCAGCATTCATCGGCGTCGTTCCGCGTGAGAATGGCGTGCACCGTGTCGTTGACGTCCTCGATGGTGGAGCCGTAGTCGAGGTACGCCGTCGTGTCCGAGTGCATCAGGAGGTGCTCGTCCTCCTCGACGACGGCGTCGAGCCGGGACATCCACTGGAGGTGGACGTCCTGGAGCCGCTCCATGTCCGTCTTCTGGCCGCCGTTGAGCAGCCAGGCGGCCTGGAAGGTGGCGGTCCCGGCGCCGGAGTTGACGGGGGTGTCGCCGAACCGCTTGGCGCCGATGAGCAGCAGTTCGTGGTTGCCCATCAGGGCCTTGCAGTAGCCGCCGGCGGCCGCGGCCTCGGCGGAGAGCCGCATCACGAGGTCGATGACGCCGATTCCGTCGGGTCCCCGGTCGGTGAAGTCGCCGAGGAACCAGAGTCGCGCGTTGCCCGCGGACCAGTTGCCCTCGGAGTCGATGAGGTTCTGTTCGGTGAGGGCCGCGATGAGCTCGTCCAGATAGCCGTGGACGTCACCGACGACGTACAGCGGGCCCAGCCCCGACTCCTGTGCAGGCCGCGGTTCGGGCACGGGCCGCACCTGGACGGTGTCCTCGCGGCTGATCACGGGGAGGTCGCGCTCGGTCGGGGTGTACCCCTCCGGCGGCTCGCCCCCCGGGAAGCCGTTGCCCGGATGGGGTGGGGCGGGCGGCGCAGGGGACTGCGCATAGGGCGGTACGCGGAAGTCGCGCAACGTCGCCGTCCGCACCACGGGTTCCTGACCGGCCCCCTGTGTCATCGACCCCTCCACCACCGTCGCGCCGCCGTACACCTGACGGGCCCTGCTGGTCGGGGTGGTCCGCGGTGTCGTGCGCCCATCATAGGAATGAGGATCGTGCTCTGTGACGCACCAGGGGTGGTGAATCCGCGCGCACGCCAGGTTCGTCGGTCGATTGGTCCCAATTGGCCTGATCAGTCCCCTGCGGGGGAGCGCGGCGCGCTGACCGTGGTGCGTGGCGGACGGCGTTGCGAGGAGGTCCGGACGATGAGTTCCGTCGGTATGACCTGTTCCACCGGTCCGTCCTGGTCGACGCCTTCGATGGCGTCGATGAGCAGCTGGACGACGGCAGTGCCGATGCGGCGAGGTTTGAGCGAGAGCGTCGTGATGGGCGGCTCGGTCGTCGCGTACACCGTGGACTCGCTGCAGCAGACCAGCAGCAGGTCCTCCGGGACGCGCAGGCCGTACCGGCGGGCGGCCGCCAGCAGATCGGTGCCGTTGGGGTCGAAGAGGCCGTAGACGGCGTCCGGGCGGTCCGGGCGGGCCAGCAGGCGGTCGGCTGCCACCGCACCCGCGCACGGGTCGTGGGCGGGGTAGGACTCGTACACGGGATCCTGGCCGACGCGCTCGCACCAGTGGAGGTAAGCGGTGGTCGAGAGCCGCGTGTACGTGTCCGTGGTGGTGCCGGTGAGCAGCCCGATGCGGCGGGCCCCGGCGGCCGCGAGGTGGTCGAGGAGGTCGAGGACGGCGGCCCGGTGGTCGTTGTCCACCCAGGCGGTGACCGGAAGGGTTCCGGCCGGCCGTCCGTCCGATACGACGGGCAGCCCTTGGCGTACGAGTTCGGTGACGACCGGATCCTGGTCGGAGGGGTCGATGACGACGGTGCCGTCGAGCGCGACGTTCGACCAGACGTCGTGGCGTGAGGTGGCGGGGAGGATGACGAGGGCGTAACCGCGGGCCAGCGCGGCGGAGGTCGCGGCTCTGGCCATCTCGGCGAAGTACGCGAATTCGGTGAAGGTGAAAGGTTCGTCCCCGTAGGTCGTCACGGTCAGGCCGATGAGGCCCGACTTGCCGGTACGGAGCGTTCGGGCCGCGGCGGAGGGGCGGTAGCCCAGCCGCTCGGCGACCTCGCGGACATGGCGGCGGGTGGCGTCCGGGAGCCTGCCCTTGCCGTTGAGCGCGTCGGAGACGGTCGTGATGGAGACCCCGGCGGCGGCGGCCACGTCCCGGATTCCTGCTCGTCCCTGTCGGCCGCCGCGCCGGGGGGTCTCCGTCCGGCTCACCTGGTGCTTCCCTGCTGCTGTCATGGCGAGCCGATAGTAGGGCTCGGGCGGGCACTTGGCCTGGTCGCATATGCGCACGTTGACAGGCACGTTTCTGCATGGTCATCGGCCATCAATCGCCTTGCTAATAAAGGGTGTTACGGGGGCAAGCCGTCATGTGTCATGCGTCGGGCCGGATGGGCCTGCTGAAAGGTGGATGTCTCGAAGAGGTCTCAACTCACCTCTTCGGGGGACGCGCGCCACGGAGTGAGCCACCGGCGTGCGCCACAGTGGGGAGCGCTCCCCCTCATTCCGGGGCTCACCCGGCGAATCCGCGGCCTGCCATTCGCAGCGGCGCTCAATCCTCATAAGGTGAGCAGTATTGATGTGTACGGACGGTCGAGGAGGACCTGCGGTGAGCGAGACGAGCCCCAAGCTGCGCCCCGAACTGGATGGCGTCCCCGCCTATGTGCCGGGCAAGCCGGCCGCGGCGGGCGGACCGGTCGCGTTCAAGTTGTCCTCCAACGAGAATCCGTATCCGCCGCTGCCGGGGGTGATGGAGTCCGCGCTGGCCGCGGCCGCGAACTTCAACCGGTACCCGGACATGGCCTGCACCGCTCTGATGAACGAGCTGTCCGACCGCTTCGGTGTGCCGCTTTCCCATCTGGCCACCGGCACGGGTTCGGTCGGCGTGGCCCAGCAGCTGCTGCAGGCCACCTCGGGCCCGGGTGACGAGGTCATCTACGCCTGGCGTTCCTTCGAGGCGTACCCGATCATCACCCAGGTCAGCGGTGCGACGTCGGTGAAGGTGCCGCTGACCGACGGCGAGGTGCACGATCTGGACGCGATGGCGGACGCGATCACCGACCGGACCCGGATGATCTTCGTCTGCAACCCGAACAACCCGACAGGCACCGTGGTGCGCCGGGCGGAGCTGGAGCGGTTCCTGGACCGGGTGCCGGGTGATGTGCTCGTGGTGCTCGACGAGGCGTACAAGGAGTTCATCCGCGACGCCGAGGTTCCCGACGGCATCGAGATCTACCGGGACCGGCCCAATGTGGCTGTGCTGCGGACGTTCTCCAAGGCCTACGGACTGGCCGGACTGCGGGTCGGCTTCGCGGTGGCCCATGAGCCGGTGGCAGCCGCACTGCGCAAGACGGCCGTGCCCTTCGGCGTCAGCCAGCTCGCCCAGGACGCGGCGGTGGCCTCGCTGCGGGCCGAGGACGAACTCCTGGGGCGGGTGGGCTCCTTGGTGTGCGAGCGACAGCGGGTGTCGGAGACCCTGGTGCGGCAGGGCTGGACGGTGCCCGAGTCCCAGGCGAACTTCGTCTGGCTGCGGCTGGGGGACCGTACCGCCGACTTCGCCGCGGTCTGCGAGAAGGCCGGCGTGGTGGTCAGGCCGTTCGCGGGTGAGGGTGTGCGGGTCTCCATCGGCGAGGACGAGGCCAATGACCTGTTCCTGAAGGTGACGGAGTCGTACCGCAAGGAGCTGTAGCGCCGGCACCCTTCGTCCGGCCGGGCCCCGTATCTCGTACGCGAGGTGCGGGGCCGTTTCCGTAGGTGGCCTCGGGAGGTCGCGGACGCCAGGCCGGGAGATGTCTGCTTCGAGGGGAATGATCGCTACGTCCGGGGAGGGGGCCCCGGTCGTATCTTCCGAAAGCCTGTGCGCCATAATAGCTTGTGAATGTGAACGCGTTCACAAGCGCGTCCGGATTCCTCCCGAGTTCAGTCGGATTTTATGGACAAACTGCCGATGAAACGGCGGCGACGTAAGGAGAAGGCGACGTGGAGCTGGCTCTGGCGCCGGAGACCCTGGCGCGATGGCAGTTCGGAACGACCACCGTCTACCACTTCCTCTTCGTTCCCCTGACGATCTCTCTCGCCGCGCTCACCGCGGGCCTGCAGACCGCCTGGGTGCGGACCAACAAGGAGAAGTACCTCAGGGCCACCAAGTTCTGGGGCAAGCTCTTCCTGATCAACATCGCCATGGGTGTCGTCACCGGCATCGTTCAGGAGTTCCAGTTCGGCATGAACTGGTCCGACTACTCGCGGTTCGTCGGTGACGTCTTCGGCGCCCCGCTCGCCTTCGAGGCGCTGATCGCGTTCTTCTTCGAGTCCACGTTCATCGGCCTGTGGATCTTCGGCTGGGACAAGCTGCCCAAGAAGATCCATCTCGCCTGCATCTGGATGGTCTCGATCGGCACCATCCTCTCCGCGTACTTCATCCTGGCCGCCAACTCCTGGATGCAGCACCCGGTCGGCTACCGCATCAACAAGGAACGCGGGCGCGCCGAGCTCACCGACTTCTGGCATGTGCTCACGCAGAACACCGCACTCGCCCAGTTCTTCCACACCATCACGGCGGCCTTCCTGGTCGGCGGCGCGTTCATGGTCGGCATCGCTGCCTTCCACCTGGCGCGCAAGAAGCACATCCCGGTGATGCGGACCTCGCTGCGGCTGGGGCTGATCACCATCGTGATCTCGGGTCTTCTCACCGCCGTCAGCGGTGACCAGCTCGGCAAGGTGATGTTCAAGCAGCAGCCGATGAAGATGGCGGCGGCCGAGGCGCTGTGGGACGGGCAGAACTCCGCGCCCTTCTCGATCTTCGCGTACGGCGATGTCAGCAAGGGGCACAACTCGGTCGAGATCTCGGTCCCCGGGGTCCTGTCCTTCCTCGCCGACGACGACTTCAACTCGTACGTTCCCGGCATCAACGACATCAACAAGGCCGAGCAGGAGCGGTTCGGGCCCGGCGACTACCGACCGAACATTCCCGTCGCCTTCTGGAGCTTCCGGTGGATGATCGGCTTCGGTATGGCGTCCTTCGGACTCGGGATCCTCGGCCTGTGGCTGACCCGTAAGAAGTTCATGCTGCCGCCGGGGATGCGCACCGGTGAGGACGAGGTACCGCATCTGGTCCTGTTCAAGAACAAGGCGCTCAGCCCGAAGCTCGCCAGGTGCTACTGGATCGTCGCGCTGTGGACCCTGCTCTTCCCGCTGATCGCCAACTCCTGGGGCTGGATCTTCACCGAGATGGGCCGCCAGCCCTGGGTCGTCTACGGCGTCCTGCAGACCCGTGACGCGGTCTCCCCCGGCGTCTCGCAGGGCGAGGTGCTCACCTCGATGATCGTGTTCACGGTGCTCTACGCGGTGCTCGCCGTCATCGAGGTCAAGCTGCTCGTCAAGTACATCAAGGCCGGACCGCCGGATCTCACCGACGCCGACCTCAACCCGCCCACCAGGATCGGCGGCGACCACGACGACGCCGACCGGCCCATGGCCTTCTCCTACTGAGAACACAGGGAGCCGAGAGATGGAACTCCACGACGTCTGGTTCGTGCTCATCGCCGTTCTCTGGACCGGCTACTTCTTCCTGGAGGGATTCGATTTCGGGATCGGTGTCCTGACCAAGCTGCTGGCACGGGACCGGAAGGAACGGCGGGTCCTGATCAACACGATCGGACCCGTCTGGGACGGCAACGAGGTGTGGCTGCTCAGCGCCGGCGGAGCGACCTTCGCCGCGTTTCCCGAGTGGTACGCCACGCTGTTCTCCGGCTTCTACCTGCCACTGCTCATCATCCTGCTCTGCCTGATCGTGCGGGGTGTGGCCTTCGAGTACCGGGCCAAGCGACCTGAGGAGAAGTGGCAGACCAACTGGGAGCACGCGATCTTCTGGACCTCGCTGATCCCGGCTCTGCTCTGGGGCGTCGCCTTCGGGAACATCGTCCGTGGCGTGAAGATCGACGCGGACATGGAGTACGTGGGCAATGTCTGGGACCTGCTCAATCCGTACGCGATCCTCGGCGGACTGGTCACGCTCTTCCTCTTCACCTTCCACGGAGCGGTGTTCGCCGGGCTCAAGACGGTCGGGGAGATCCGGGCCCGGGCGCGCAAGCTGGCGCTGAAGCTCGGAGCGGTCACCGCGGTGCTCGCTCTCGGGTTCCTGATCTGGACCCAGGCCGACAACGGGGACGGCTGGAGCCTGATCGCGATGCTCGTAGCCGTGGTGGCCCTGGTCGCGGCGATCGGAGCCATTGCGGCCGGGCGCGAGGGCTGGTCCTTCGCCTTCTCCGGGGTGACCATCACGGCCGTGGTTGCCATGTTGTTCCTGACGCTCTTCCCGAACGTCATGCCGTCCTCACTGAACGATGCCTGGAGCCTCACGGTCACCAACGCCTCGTCCAGTCCGTACACGCTGAAGATCATGACCTGGTGTGCGGGGATCGCCACCCCTGTCGTCCTGCTCTACCAGGGCTGGACGTACTGGGTGTTCCGTAAGCGGATCGGCACGCAGCACATCGCCGACGCGCACTGAACGCAGTGAGTGCCTTGACCGAGTCGAGCCCCATGGGGTGTTTCACGTGAAACCGATCGATCCGCGCCTGCTCCGCCACGCCCGTGCCACCCGCCTGTTCCTGGCAGCGGTGGTGGTACTGGGAGTGGCCGGAGCGGCGCTGGTCATCGCCCAGGCCATGCTCGTGGCCGAGGTGGTGGTGGGCGGCTTCGAGGAGGGGCTCACCGGCGCGGACCTGCGCACTCCGCTCCTTCTGCTCGCCGCGGTCGCACTTGGCCGGGCCCTGGTCTCCTGGCTCACCGAACTGGCCGCCTACCGGGCCGGTGCGGCCGTCAAGTCCGAACTGCGCGGGCGCCTTCTCGCCAGGGCGGCAGAACTGGGACCTGACTGGCTGAGCGGGCAGCGCACCGGCTCACTGGTGGCTCTCGCCACGAGGGGTATCGACGCGCTCGACGACTACTTCGCGCGCTACCTTCCGCAGCTCGGACTCGCGGTGGTGGTGCCGGTCGCCGTGCTGGCCAGGGTCGTCACCGAGGACTGGATCTCGGCCGCGATCATTGTCGTCACGCTGCCCCTCATCCCGCTCTTCATGATCCTGATCGGCTGGGCCACCCAGTCGAGGATGGACCGGCAGTGGCGACTGCTCTCCCGGCTCTCGGGACACTTCCTCGACGTGGTCGCAGGCCTGCCGACGCTGAAGGTCTTCGGCCGGGCCAAGGCCCAGGCCGAGTCCATTCGCACCATCACCTCGCAGTACCGGCAAGCCACCCTCAAAACCCTGCGGATCGCGTTTCTGTCGTCCTTCGCCCTGGAGCTCCTGGCGACGCTGTCGGTGGCGCTCGTCGCCGTCACCATCGGCATGCGACTCGTGCACGGCGAGCTCGACCTCTACACCGGTCTGGTGGTGCTGGTCCTCGCGCCCGAGGCCTACCTGCCGATCCGGCAGGTGGGTGCGCAGTACCACTCGGCCGCCGAGGGGCTCTCGGCAGCCGAGGAGATCTTCGCCGTCCTGGAGACCGAGCCGCGCGCGGGCGGCACACAGGACGTCCCCGGCTCGCTGGGGCTGGAGCTGGACGAGGTGACCGTCCGGCACGCCGGTCGCGCCGAACCCTCGCTCACACGGGCCACGCTGGCGGTGAACGAGGGGGAGACCGTCGCGCTGGTCGGCCCGAGCGGTGTCGGCAAGTCCACCCTGCTGAACGTGGTGCTGGGCTTCGTGGAGCCCGACGAGGGCCGGGTGCGAGTCGGCGGGGCTGATCTGGCGACCCTCTCCCCCGAGCGCTGGCGTGAGCGGATCGCCTGGGTGCCGCAGCGCCCGCACCTCTTCGCGGGAACGATCGCGGAGAACGTCCGGCTGGCCAGGCCGGGGGCGGACGACAACGCGGTGACAGCCGCGCTGCGCGACGCCGGTGCGTACGATTTCGTGGCCCGACTTCCGGACGGTGCGCGCACGCTCCTCGGAGAGGACGGCGCGGGACTCTCCGCCGGACAGCGCCAGCGGCTCGCACTCGCCCGTGCGTTCCTCGCCGACCGGCCGGTGCTGCTGCTCGACGAGCCGACAGCGAGCCTGGACGGGGAGACGGAAGCGGGCATCGTCGAAGCGGTACGGAGGCTGGCGGTGGGCCGGACCGTGCTGCTGGTCGTCCACCGGCCGGCGCTGCTGTCGGTGGCGGACCGGGTGGTGACGCTGACGCCGGTCGGAGCGGCCGAGCAGGTGCCGGCCGCGGAGGCGGAGCGGGTGGTCGCGCAGACGGCCGAGGTGGCGCCGGAGCGGGGGGATGTCGGGAGACCGGCCGTGGCGACCGGCCCGCCGAGTGGACCCGGTGCGCCGAGGGAGACGACGGCGTGGACCGGGCGTGTGCTCGCCCGGGTGAGGGAGGCCGCCGGCGCACAGCGCGGCCGGCTGCTGCTGGCGCTGCTGCTGGGAAGCCTCGCACTGGGCTCGGCCGTCGGCCTCATGGCTGTTTCCGGCTGGTTGATCTCCCGCGCCTCCGAGCAGCCCCCGGTGCTCTATCTGATGGTCGCGGTGACGGCGACCCGGGCGTTCGGGATCGGGCGGGCGGTCTTCCGCTACGCCGAGCGCCTCGTCTCGCACGACGCCGTGCTCCGGTTGCTCGCGGAGCTGCGCGTCGGCGTGTACCGGAGCCTGGAACGCATCGCACCCACGGGGCTGCGCCGTACCCGGCGGGGGGACCTGCTCTCCCGGCTGGTCGCCGATGTGGACACCCTTCAGGACTACTGGCTGCGCTGGCTGCTGCCCGCCGGGACCGCGGTCGTCGTAGGCGCGGGGGCCGCCGGATTCACCGCTTGGCTGCTGCCCGAGGCGGGCCTCGTGCTGGCCGTCGGACTGCTGCTGGCCGGGGTCGGAGTCCCGCTCGTCAGTGGAGCCTGCGCCCGGCACGCGGAGCGCCGCCTGGCGCCCGCTCGGGCCGAGCTGGCCACCCGAATCACCGACCTGCTCGGTGGGACCGCCGAGCTGACCGTCGCCGGCGCGCTGCCGGCACGCCTGGCCCGGACCCGGGAGGCTGACGGAGTGCTGACCCGGATCGCAGCCCGAGCGGCGACCGCCACCGCGCTCGGAGGTGGTCTGGGTGCCTTGATCACCGGTCTCACCGTGGTCGCCGCCGCCCTCGTCGCCCTCCCCGCGGTGGCCGACGGGCGGCTGGCCGGGGTGGAACTCGCCGTGGTCGTCCTCACCCCGCTGGCCGCCTTCGAAGCGGTGGCCGGTCTGCCGCTCGCCGTGCAGTACCGGCAGCGGGCCGGGCGGAGTGCGGAGCGGGTGTTCGAGGTGCTGGACGCGCCGGTGCCGGTGCAGGAGCCCGCCGTCCCGGCCGAGGCCCCCGCGTCGCCCTTTCCGCTGGAGGTACGGGGCCTGTCCGCCCGTTACCCGGGAGCCGGGCACGATGCGCTGGATTCCGTCGACCTCACCTTGGACGCGGGCCGGCGCATCGCGGTCGTGGGCCCGTCCGGTTCCGGGAAGTCCACCCTGGCCCAGGTCCTGCTGCGCTTCCTGGACGCACGGACGGGGACGTACCGGATCGGCGGCGTGGACGCGTCCGCGCTGGACGGGGACACGGTCCGGCGGTTCGTCGGCCTCTGCGCTCAGGACGCCCACATCTTCGACAGTTCCATCCGGGAGAACCTGCGGCTGGCCCGTACCGGTGCGACGGACGGGGAACTGCGCGACGCCCTCGGCCGGGCCCGGCTGATCGACTGGGTGCAGGCGCTGCCGGAGGGGCTGGACACGCTCGTCGGTGAGCACGGCGCACAGCTCTCCGGCGGTCAGCGCCAGCGGCTCGCTCTTGCCCGGGCGCTGCTCGCGGACTTCCCCGTACTGGTCCTGGACGAGCCGGCTGAGCACCTCGACCTGCCGACGGCCGATGCGCTGACCGCAGACCTGCTGGCGGCAACCCGCGGGCGTACCACCGTACTGATCACCCACCGTCTCGAAGGGCTGGACGCCGTCGATGAGGTGGTGGTGCTGGAGGCGGGCGCCGTCGTACAGCGCGGCCCGTACGAGGTGCTCGCGGCGGTGGACGGGCCGCTGAGGCGGATGCTGAAGCGCGAACGGGAGACCACGGCCGATGCCGACGAACGGACGGGTGCGCATGCCTGAGGGCCCGTGCCGTCCCCGGAGCTCGACTTTCCCCCTCAAAAGGTACTAACTACGCTCTGGGTATGTCAGAGCAGGACCCGAACCATCCGGAGCAGGCGGAAGAGCCGACGCCCCAGGCCCACCCGGATCAACCGCTGAAGCCGCCGGACCCGCTCGATACCGCGACGGAGGCGACCCGCAGCCTGCGCGGCCTGTCCACGGAACTCACCGCCCGCGTTCCACGGCTGCTGGAAGCGATGCGATCGGTGGGCACAGGGCTCGAACTCCACTCCACGCTCGACCGCATCTGTGAGACGGCTGCCGAGCTGGCGCACGCCCGCTATGCGGCCATCGGCGTGGTGGACGAGGACGGCAAAGGGCTCTCCGACTTCGTCACGTACGGAGTCTCCGAGGACGTGGAGCGCAGGATCGGGCGCCGGCCGGACGGGCACAGAGGGCTGCTGGGCGCCCTCATCCACGACCCGCGGCCCCTGCGGCTGGCCGACCTGACGTCCGACCCGAGGTTCGCGGGCTTCCCGGCTGGGCATCCCCCGATGCGCACGTTCCTCGGCGTCCCGATCCGCGTCCAGGGCGAGATCTTCGGCAATCTCTACCTGGCGGAGAAGGCCGACGGCGGCGAGTTCAACGACTACGACCTGCACATGGTCCGTGTGCTGGCGACCGAGGCCGGCATCGCCATCGGCAATGCGCGGCTGTACGAGGCGGCCAGGCAGCGCGAGCGCTGGATCGACGGTTCGGTGGCGGTCACCACCGCCCTGCTCTCCGGCGGGGACGCCGACGACGCGCTCTCCGTCGTCGCCGAACAGGCCCGCCATCTCGCCGGCTCCGCGGCAGGCATCGTGCTGTTGCCGGCAGAGGACGGGGGTCTGGAGATCGTCGCCGTCTCCGCGGACGACCCGTCCGCCTCGCTCGGGGTGATCATTCCGGCGCACAGTTCCGTCGTGACACGGCTGCTGCACGGTGAGGCGGTCTTCATCGACGACTCGGCCACCGACTCCCGCATGATCACCAGGCTCGCGGACCGCTTCGGCCCGAGCATGATGCTCCCGCTGCACAGCGGGGGCCGGGTGCTCGGCGCGCTCGCCACACCGCGTGCCAAAGGCGGCCGGCCGTTCACGGAGACCGAGCGGACCCTCGCCACCCAGTTCGCCTCGCAGGCGGCCCTGGCGCTCATGATGGCCGAGGCACAGCGCGACCGGGAGCGCCTCGCGGTCTACGAGGACCGTGACCGCATCGCCCGCGACCTGCACGACCTGGTCATCCAGCGGTTGTTCGCCACCGGGATGATGCTGGAGAGCGCACAGCGCCGTTCGGACGTGCCGGAGGTGCAGACCGGGGTGGGCAGGGCGGTCGACGAACTCGACGTGACCATTCAGGAAATCCGTACCGCGATCTTCGCGCTGCAGCAGGAGCCGGCCGAGGCGCCCTCCGGACTGCGCACCCGTGTACTGCGCGAGATCAACATGGCGGCGGTTCCGCTGGGCTTCAAACCGTCCCACCGCTTCCTCGGCCCCGTCGACTCCCTGGTCGGCGAGCTCACCGGGAAGAACCTGATCGCGGCGCTCCGGGAGGCGCTGTCCAATGCCTTCCGGCACGCCGACGCGGATCGGATCGATGTGGTCGTCGACACGACCGTCACACTGCCCGACGGGCGGGACGCGGTGCGGCTCACGGTCGCCGACGACGGGGTGGGTATCCCGGAGGGCGGCCGGCGCAGCGGGCTGCGGAACCTGGCCCGCCGGGCGGAATCACTCGGCGGGGCCAGTTGGTTCGGGCCCGGAATCGGGGAGGACGGCGCCGGTACGACGGTGGTGTGGCAGGCGCCGCTCTGACCGCAGGGCCCGGTCGGGGAGCGGGCGGGGAGCCGTTACTCGGCGCTTCACGCGGAGGCGGAGGCGGTGCGGTCCTCTCAGCGCTTCACGCCAGGCGGCTCGTCCCCTCAGCGCTCCACCCCCGGGCGGTGCGTCCCCTCAGAGATCCACGCGGAGGCGGGCTCGTTCGGCGATGATCCGCTCGATGACGACCGCGACACCGTCCTCGTTGTTGGTGGCCGTGCGGCCCGAGGCGGCTGCCAGGGCGGCCGGGTGCGCGTTGCCCATCGCGTAGGACGTACCCGCCCAGCTCAGCATCTCCACGTCGTTCGGCATGTCGCCGAAGGCGACGACCTCGGCGGCGGAGATGCCGCGCTCGGCACAGCACAGCTCCAGCGTGCTGGCCTTGGACACACCGGGCCCGCTGACCTCCAGGAGCGCCGTCGGGCTGGACCGGGTGAAGGACGCCCGGTCGCCCGCTGCCCCGCGCGCCAGGGCGAGGAAGTCGTCCGGGGCCATTTGGCCGTGGTGGGCCAGGAGCTTGAGCACCGGGGCCCCTGTCCCCGGCACCTCTTCGTGCAGCAGCTTCTCGGCGACGGCCACCGTCGCGCCCGGGTCGAGATGGAAGGGCGGGTAGGCCGGTTCGTAGTGGATGCCTGTGGCCAGCTCGACGGCGAACGAGGTGCCGGGGGCGGCAGCGCGGAGCGTGTGCACGACGTCGAGTGCGGTCGGCCGCTCAAGGGCCCGTACCTTCAGCAGCCTGCCGCCGGCGTGCAGGTCGGCGACGGCGGCTCCGTTGGCGCAGATCGCCAGGCCGTGGCCGTGCACGTGATCGCTGACGACATCCATCCAACGGGCGGGTCGGCCGGTGACGAAGAAGACCTCGATCCCGGCCTCCTCGGCAGCGGCGAGAGCTGCCACCGTGCGGTCCGAGACGGTCTTGTCGTCGCGCAGCAGGGTGCCGTCCAGATCGGTGGCGATCAGCCGGGGAGCGGCAGGAACGGGCTGTTCGGTAGCTGAGGTCACCGGTCCATTCTCGCGTACGAGGGTGCACGGGCGTGCGCAGGGGCGCACATTTGAGTGCGTACGCCCCTGAGCAGGGGAACATTCCTCTGGCATATGTCGGGGGTTTTCCCGGGCTGTGTTCTCTACGAGGCCGCTCCACGGGACGCGCCGACAGGCTGCCCCGCCGCCCGGCTCAGGGGTTCCGGCGCCCCGTCAGGTCTCACGGCGGAGAAGGCGGGGCCCCCGGTGGCCACCGTAAACTCTGGAGCCATGACCACCCCTCTGCGCCTCAGCACTGTCATCCTGCCCGTACGCCGCTGGCACGAGGGCGGACGCTCGCAGTGGGAGCGCGCCGAGGAACTCGGCCTGCACGCTGCGTACACCTACGACCACCTGGCATGGCGCGCCTTCCGCGACCGGCCGTGGTTCGGCGCCCTCCCCACCCTGACGGCGGCCGCCTGCGCCACCTCGCGCCTGAGGCTGGGGACGCTCGTGACCTCGCCGAACTTCCGGCACCCGGTCACCCTGGCCAAGGAGCTCATTTCGCTCGACGACATCTCGGGCGGCCGCGTCACGCTGGGCATCGGGGCAGGTGGCAACGGCTTCGACGCGACGACCCTCCTGCCGCGTGGCGAGCAGCCCTGGACCCCGCGCGAGCGGGCGGACCGGTTCGGCGAGTTCGTTCCGATGCTGGACGGACTGCTCCGTGAGCCGGCCGGCCTGACGGTCGAGGGTGAGTTCTACACGGCCGACGAGGCCAGAAACGTTCCGGGTTGCGCGCAGCTGCCGCGGCTGCCGTTCGCCGTCGCCGCGACGGGGCCGCGCGGGCTCAGGCTTGCCGCGCAGTACGGACAGGCGTGGGTGACCACGGGGGATCCGAAACTGTACGAGGCGGGCAGTGCGGCGGAGTCGCTCGACGCCGTCCGTGGCCAGGTTGCCAGGCTGGGCAAGGCTTGTGCCGCGAGCGACAGGGACGTGGACGAGCTCGACAAGATCCTGCTCACCGGCTTCACGCCGGAGTTCAACCCGGATTCCGTCGGGGGCCGCGGCGGGCCCTTCTCATCCGTGGACGCGTTCGTGGACTTCGCGGGCAGGTACGCGGAGCTCGGCTTCACCGAGATCGTGATCCACGCACCGGTGCCCGAGGGCAGCCCCGAGTTCTCCGCTGCGGTGGCAGACGAGAAGCTGTTCGAGCAGATCGCGACGCAGGCGCTTTCGCAGCTCGGGGGCTAAGGGCCGTCCCGCAATTCCTGGCGGGCGCACGACGACAGCTACGGCACCTCGCCGCGTTGTCGAAACGCCCGAATACATCCAGTATGCGGGCGCCTCTCCGCCTTGCGATGCACCGCATCTGACGCCGCGCGCTGATCCACCAGGAATTGCGGGACAGCCCTTAGCGGCCGGCACCTGCGCAGCGCCCGGAAGGGGCGGGGGCGCGGGTGACCGCGTCAGCCGGGCAGGCACAGGAAGTTGGGGGGTACGGCGGCGGTGAGCCAGACCCCGTTGGCGCTGACGTGGAAGACGTGTCCCTCCCGGTGCATGGCACCCGCGTCCACCGTCAGGACGACTGGACGGCCGCGGCGGGCGCCGACGCGGGTCGCCGTCTCGCGGTCGGGCGAGAGGTGCACGTGAGTGCGGTTCATCGGACGCAGTCCTTCGCCGCGGATCGCGTCCAGGGACCGGCCGACGGTGCCGTGATAGAGGTACGCGGGCGGGTCGGCGGGCGGCAGGCCCAGGTCCACCTCGACGGAGTGCCCCTGGCTCGCCCGGATCCGGTCGCCCTCGATGGCGAAGCGCTGCTTGTCGTTGGAGGCGACGACGAGGTCCAGTTCGGCGCGGGTGAGCGGGAAATGGTGGCGGGCTACGGCCCGCAGTAGTTCGTCGATTGCCACCCAGCCATTGGCGTCCAGCGTGAGGCCGATCCGTTCGGGCTGATGCCGGAGGTGTTTCGAGAGGTATTTGGACACCTTGACGGCGCGTCTTTCATCCATCCGGACAGCCTGCCCGTGGCGCCCTGTCCGGCGCATCCGAAATTCCGACTCCTGCGTTCACTCGGAATTTTTTCCCTACAGGTTTGATCCACAGCCAACTCAAGTTATCCACAGGCTATTTGGCGATCCTGTGGACAAGCCCTTTGTGAATCAGCCCATTTGGTCAACTATTGTTCCTTTGGGGCTAGATGGGGCCAGTGCATCCAATGCCCTTGTTTGCACCTCCCGTTCGGTGGCGGCCGCAATGAACGATGCGGTGTCCTTGCGCCCAACCAGGCTCTCCACAGCACTGATGGTCCGGGCCGGTAGCGCGACCGGCACCGGTGGAGGCTCGACGAGCCGGGGTGTGAAAGGACCCTCGGCCGAGAGGTGCTGTTCCAGATGACGGGTCGCGAACGTCCGCATCGCGCGGGCGAGTTCGGCGTCCACCGTCTGCTGGGCCAGGGGGCGGAGCCGGCGAACCATCGAGGCCGCCTCGGCCGCATCCGCATCGGTCGGTGGACGGTGGCCCAGATACCGGGCGAAGACGTGCTCCGTCGTGAACTCCAGGAAACGGGAGGCTATCTGCTCGACCTGACTGCGAAGCTCCCGCAGATGACCGGAGATTGCGCTCAGCGGAACCCCGGCCCCGTACAACTCCACTGCCACTGTCAGCTCCTGTGGGCTCGGGACAAGAAACTCGTCGTCCCGTCCCGGGATCCGTTCGAGCACCCCGAGCTCCAAAGCCTCGGCAACTGCCTCGTCGTCGGGGCGTCCGCCGAACTTGGCCTCCAGTTCCGCGCGGGTGAGGCGATCGGACCGCTCGTCCGTCCACGGCCCGTGCACCTCGGCGACGAGCCCCAGCACACCGCCCAGACCGCGTCCTGTGTCCCAGGCCTCCAGCAACTCCTTGATGCTGGCCAGGGTGTAGCCCCGGTCCAGCAGGTCCGCGATCTGCCGGAGCCGGGCGAGATGGGTGTCCCGGTAGACGTTGGCCCGGCCGCGCCGCTCCGGGGTCGGCAGCAGCCCGCGGTCCTGATAGGCGCGGATGGTGCGCACCGTGGCGCCGCTGGCGTGAGCCAGGTCCTCGATGCGGTACTCGGCGGATGTCCGGCCGGCCGCCGACGGCCCGTCGGCGCTCACAGCGGCGGCTTCAGCCGGGCGAGCCCGCGCAGCGCACCCGGGCTGAGCCGGGCCAGGAACCGGGCGGCATGGGACTCGGGTGTCACCGGAACGACGGCCTGGTTGCGCACGACCGCCCTGAGGATCGCGTCGGCGACCTTCTCCGGCGGATAGTTGCGCATCCCGTACAGCTTGCTCGTCCGCTTCTGCAGCCGCTCCTCCTCCGCCGGGTCCGCCCCGGCGAAGCGCGTGGTCGCGGTGATGTTCGTGTTGACGATGCCGGGGCAGATCGCACTGACCCCGATCGACTTCTCGGCCAGCTCGGCGCGCAGGCATTCGCTGAGCATCAGCACGGCCGCCTTTGACGTGCTGTACGCGGGCAGCGCACGTGACGGCTGATACGCGGCCGCCGAGGCCGTGTTGACGATGTGGCCACCCTGTCCGCGGTCGGCCATCTGCTTGCCGAAGAGCCGGCAGCCATGGATGACGCCCCACAGATTGACGTCCAGAACGCGTTTCCACTCCTCGGCGGTCGTCTGCAGGAACGAACCGGAGATCCCGATACCCGCGTTGTTGACGAGCACATCGACGATGCCGTACTCGGCGGCGACCTTCGCGGCCAGCTTCTCCATGGCCTGCTCGTCGCCGACGTCGACCGCTTCGGCCCAGGCGGCCGGGGCACCGATCAACCGGGCCAGCTCGGCGGTCCGGCTTGCCCCTTCCGCGTCGAGGTCCACGGCCACGACTCGTGCGCCGGCCTCGGCGAACGCGAAGGCCGTGGCCCGACCGATCCCGCCGGCCGCACCCGTCACCAGGACGAGCTGCCCGCCGAACCGGGCCGCGTACGCCCCCTTCGGTGCGGTCTCCCGCACGGGTTCACCGCTTTGCAGAGCCGCCTCGTTGGCTGCGACGAACTCGCCGATCCAGGAAGCCAACTGGTCCGGCCTGGTCCGCGGGACCCAGTGCTTGGCGGGCAGCGAGCGTCGCGTCAACTGCGGGACCCAGGCGTCGAGTCCGTCGTAGAGCTGCTCCGAGAGGAATATGTCGCCGGTCGGAGTGATCAGCTGGACCGGGACGTGCGCGAACGCGTCGGCGCGCGGTCTGCGCAGCCGGGAGCGGACGTTGTCCCGGTAGAGCCAGGCCCCGTGGGCCGCATCGTCGGGCAGGGAGGGTGTCGGGTAGTCGCCCGGCGGCACCTTCTCCAGCCGCTCCAGGATGCGGGGCCACCGTTTTCCGAGCGGCCCCCTCCAGGCGAGCTCCGGCAGCACCGGAGTGTGCAGCATGTACACGTACCAGGACTTGGCGCCCTGCCCCAGCAACTGGCCCACCCGGCGTGGGGTGGGCCGGGACATCCGCTGCTTGATCCAGTGCCCGAAGTGGTCCAGCGAAGGACCGGACATCGAGGTGAAGGAGGCGATACGTCCCTCGGTGCGGCTGACCGTGGCGAATTCCCAGGCCTGCACGGAACCCCAGTCGTGCCCGACCACGTGCACCGGCCGGTCCGGGCTCACCGCGTCGACGACGGCCAGGAAGTCGTCGGTCAGCTTCTCCAGCGTGAACCCGCCGCGCAGCGGCACCGGAGCCGTCGACCTGCCGTGTCCGCGTACGTCGTACAGAACGACGTGCCACTGTTCGGCAAGTTGCCGGGCGACCTGCGTCCAGACCTCCTTGCTGTCCGGATAACCGTGCACCAGCACGATCGTGGGCAGCGCCGTGTCACCCAGTTCGACGACACACAGGTCGATCCCGCCCGTGGTCACGCGGCGCTCGCGTGCTCCCGGCAGATTTCGCAGACTCACGCCGCCACCCTCTCCTCGGCCCAGCGCCGCACATGCGGCAGGTCATCGTCCAGCCAGAAGGCGCTCTGCTCGGGATCCCGCGAGTCGGTGACGACCAGAATCTCCTCGAACTTCGCACCCGTGCCCCGGAATCCCAGGTGTGGCTCGACCGCCCACAGACCCGGTTGCGGGGGATGGTCCGAGAAGCGGTACGGACTCCAGAGCGGCGACCAGCCGTCCCTGTGCCCGTGCACCACATCGCTCAGCAGCCCTTTGAGCGACTGCGTCCCGAACCCGAACACCTGCGGTGACCAACGCCGTTCGGCGACTCGGCCGACCTTGTGGGCGACGACCCCGAACGGGTAGGCGCGGTGCCGGTTCGCGTAACCCTGCCTGATCATCAGGCAGTCGACGTGCTCGTAGATCTCTCGCAGCGGCCGTCGCTCGCGCACCTCGCGCAGGATCAGCGCTCGGTGCGCCTCCAGGTCGGTGAGCAGCCGGTCATGCAGCGGGTTGGGGCCCAGGGAGCCTGAGTATCCGATGTCCGCCGTGAACCCCTTGTACACCGGGGCCATGTCGAGGATGAAAGGCATCCCCGGCTCCAGCCGCCGACCGGTCGGGAAGAACTGCAGCGGCACCTTGAACCCGGTGAACGCCGTGCGGTCCCCGAACCAGGCGAACGGGAGGTGGAACCAGTCGCGCACCCCTCGTTCACACAGCCAGTCGCGCTGCATCCGGGCAGCCTCGCGCTCCGTCACTCCCGGTTCGAGACGAGCGGCGACGGCTTCCGCGCAGGCGTACGCCAGTCGCTGCACTTCCCTGAACCCCTGGAGCTGCGGGTCCCGTTCGTCCTTGACGCGCGAGGCCATGCCACCGTCCGTTCCCTGCCGTGTGCGGTACGTGCCCGTAACGTGACACTGATGAATGTGACAATGTCCGGCGGCTACGTCAAGGGGTGTGCCGCGCCTGTGGACAAGTCCGCGGGCGGCCGGTCCGGATGTCGTTCCGTGAGGTGGTCCTCCTTCATGGGGTCCCCCTACGGGCCCGTACATCTGGAGGCTGACGGGAATCCAGCCGTCAGGTCTGACGACCGATGTGGTCTGCGCCACTACCGTCGTTGACGTGACAGTCATTGCGACCGAAAGCCTGAGTAAGCGGTTCCCCCGGGTGACCGCGCTTGACCGGCTCTCGTTGGACATCGGCCCCGGTGTGACCGGACTGGTGGGCGCCAACGGAGCCGGCAAGTCCACGTTGATCAAGATCCTGCTGGGTCTGTCCCCCGCGACCGAGGGCCGGGCCGCGGTGCTCGGGCTCGACGTCTCGACCAGCGGAGCCGCCATCCGGGAACGGGTCGGCTACATGCCCGAGCACGACTGCCTGCCGCCCGACGTGTCGGCCACCGAATTCGTCGTCCACATGGCGCGGATGTCCGGACTCCCGCCGACCGCGGCCCGCGAACGCACCGCGGACACGCTGCGGCACGTCGGCCTGTACGAGGAGCGCTACCGGCCCATCGGCGGCTATTCGACCGGCATGAAGCAGCGCGTGAAGCTGGCCCAGGCGCTGGTCCACGACCCGCAGCTGGTACTCCTCGACGAGCCGACCAACGGACTGGACCCGGTCGGCCGCGACGAGATGCTCGGCCTGATCCGGCGGATCCACACCGACTTCGGCATCTCGGTCCTCGTCACCTCCCACCTCCTGGGCGAGCTGGAACGCACCTGCGACCACGTCGTCGTCATCGACGGGGGATCACTGCTGCGCTCCAGCTCCACCAGCGACTTCACCCAGACCACCACGACGCTCGCTGTCGAGGTCACCGACAGCGACACCCACCCCGACGGGACCGACGCGCTGCGCAAGGCGCTCACCGGCGCGGGGATCCAGCTGGTCGGACTCGACGGGCTCGACGCGCAAGGGCTGCCCGGGGCCGGCCACATCCTGCTGATCGAGGCGACCGGCGACGAGACGTACGACCTCGTCCGTGACAGCGTCGCCGGCCTCGGGCTCGGCCTCGTGCGGATGGAACAGCGCCGCCACCACATCTCCGAGGTCTTCCGTACCGAAGAGGCACCGGCAGCACATCCCGAGGCGCAAACCGCGTCCGTGGCCGCCGGGACCGTACAGCAGAAGGGGAGCGGTCGCGATGAGCACTGAGACCGGCGCCGCGACCGGGAGCGAGACCTCCCGGATCCACAACATCGGATACCGAGCCTACGACGGCCCGCGGCTGGGCCGTGCCTACGCTCGCCGCTCGCTCTACTCGCAGTCGCTGCGAGGCTCCTTCGGGCTCGGCCGATCGACCAAGTCCAAGGTGCTGCCCATGCTGCTGTTCGGCGTGATGTGCCTGGTCGCGGCGGTCATCGTGGCACTCGCCATCGCCACTCCCAACACGACGCAGCTGCCGATCAAGTACACCAGGTTCGCGATCTACCTGCAGGCGGTCATCGGTCTGTTCATCGCCGCGCAGGCACCGCAGTCGGTCTCCAGGGACCTCCGGTTCAAGAGCATCCCGCTCTACTTCTCCCGGCCGATCGAGCGGAACGACTACGTCCTGGCGAAGTTCGCCGCGATGGTCTCCGCGCTCTTCGTCCTCACCGCGGCACCGCTCGTCATCCTGTACGTGGGCGCGCTGCTGGGGAAGTTCGACTTCGCCGACCAGACCAAGTGGTTCGCCCAGGGGATGGTGTCGGTGGCACTGCTGTCCGTTCTCTTCGCCGGTCTCGGCCTCGTGATGGCGGCGCTCACCCCGCGGCGCGGCTTCGGTGTGGCAGCGGTGATCGCCGTACTGACGATCACGTACGGCGCGGTCAGCACGATCCAGGGCATCGCCTGGGACACGGGGTCCACCGGCGCCGTGCCCTGGCTGGGGCTCTTCTCCCCGATCACGCTCATCGACGGTGTGCAGACCGCGTTCCTCGGTGCGGACTCCGCCTTCCCCGGCGGGGAAGGCCCGGGGGCCGGGGCCGGCGTGGTCTATCTGATCGTTGTTCTCGCGCTCGTCGCCGGCTCGTACGCCGTACTGATGCGCCGCTACCGGAGGGTCGGGCTGTGACCACCATCGAGATCGACCACACCTCCCGCTGGTTCGGCAACGTGGTCGCCGTCAACGACGTGAGCATGACCGTGGGCCCGGGGGTCACCGGTCTGCTCGGCCCCAATGGCGCCGGCAAGTCCACACTGATCAACATGATGGCCGGATTTCTCGCCCCGTCGACGGGCACGGTCACACTTGACGGCCAGGCGATCTGGCGCAACGAGACCGTCTACCGGCAGATCGGGATCGTGCCCGAGCGGGAGGGGATGTACGACTTCCTGACCGGACGCGAGTTCGTCGTGGCCAACGCCGAACTGCACGGCCTGGGGGGCGCCGAGGCGGCAGCCGCACTGGCCACGGTCCAGATGGAGTACGCGCAGGACCGCAAGATCTCCACGTACAGCAAGGGCATGCGCCAGCGCGTGAAGATGGCTTCCGCGCTGGTCCACAACCCCTCGGTGCTGCTGCTCGACGAGCCGTTCAACGGAATGGACCCGCGCCAGCGGATGCAGCTGATGGATCTGCTGCGACGGATGGGGTCGGAGGGACGCACGGTTCTCTTCTCCTCCCACATCCTCGAAGAGGTCGAGCAGCTCGCCTCGCACATTGAGGTGATCGTGGCAGGGCGCCACGCCGCCTCCGGCGACTTCCGCAGGATCCGTCGTCTGATGACGGACCGTCCGCACCGCTATCTCGTACGGTCGAGCGACGACCGTGCCCTGGCGGCGGCCCTCATCGCCGACCCCTCGACGGCCGGCATCGAGGTCGACCTCGGTGAGAACGCGCTGCGCATCCAGGCCGTCGACTTCGGACGCTTCACCACGCTGCTGCCGAAGGTGGCACGCGATCAGGGCATCCGGTTGCTGACCGTCTCGCCGTCCGACGAGTCCCTCGAATCGGTCTTTTCCTATCTCGTAGCGGCCTGAGTAGTGGCCTGAAAGGAGCTGTGACGTCATGTACGACCCCACAGTCGCCCGGCTCACCTACCGGGCCCTGCTCGGCCGGCGCCGGGCCGCCATCCTCTTCGTCCTGCCAGCGCTTCTGATCGTCATCGCGGTGGCGGTAAGGATGTTCGCCGGAGCGGACGACCAGGTGGCCTCGGACGTGCTGGGCGGATTCGCCATCGCCACCATGGTGCCGCTGATCGGTGTGATCGCGGGTACGGGAGCCATCGGGCCCGAGATCGACGACGGCTCGATCGTCTATCTGCTGGCCAAACCGGTGAAGCGGCCGACGATCATCTTCACCAAGCTGATTGTGGCGATCGCGGTGACGATGGTGTTCTCGGCCGTGCCGACCCTGATCGCCGGCCTGGTCCTCAACGGCAACGGCCAGCAGATCGCGGTGGCGTACACGATCGCGGCGCTGGTCGCCTCGGTCGCCTACAGCGCGCTGTTCCTGCTGCTCGGGACGGTCAGCCGGCACGCGGTCGTCCTCGGACTCGTCTACGCGCTTGTCTGGGAGGCCCTCTTCGGCAGTCTCGTGCCCGGTGCGCGCACGCTCAGCGTGCAGCAGTGGTCCCTGGCGCTGGCGGAGAAGATCGGCGGGGGTGGCGCGATCACCTCCGACGTCGGTCTGCCGGTCGCGACGGTGCTGCTGGTGGTCGTCACCGTGGTGGCGACCTGGTACGCCGGTCAGAAGCTACGGACGCTGAAGCTCGCCGGCGAGGAGTGAGGAAGCGCTCGGTCTCGTGCGACGACCCCCGTCCATCGGACGGGGGTCGTCGCATTCAGGACAGTGATATCCGCACACGTGAGTTCATCCGTGCGTTGTTCACGATGCGTGTCGAACAGATGGGGCGCGTCGACGCCCTGGTGTCCGGTGCTGCCCGTAATTGAGTGGCACCGGGCACCGGGGCACGGCACAGTTGTCGGTACGGAACGCCGGGAACGGCACCACCGACCGGGAGAGGAGCGCGGCGATGACCGAGAGTCCGAGTCCGTCGAGCTCCCAGCAGGGCGTGCCCGAGCCGGCACCGGAGTAGTCAGCGACTGCTTCGCCACCGCTCCCGCAGCGCGCCCGGGCGGCCGTCCCGCGCATCGCGCGCGGCCGCCTCCCGGAGGATTGGCCGAGTGGTAAGGCAGCGGCTTGCTAAGCCGTCGTCGGGGCCGTAACCCCGCGCGCGTTCGATCCGCGCATCCTCCGCCTCGAACACCCGGTCCCGCGCGTAGTACGCCCGGGACAGCCGGCACCTGGCCTCCGGAGAGTTGACCCAGCACCGAGGCGGCCGTCTAGAGCAACTGCTCCAGCACCACGGCGATGCCGTCGTTCTCGTTCGAAGCGGTGATCTCCTGGGCGACGGCCTTCAGGTCCTCGTGCGCGTTGGCCATGGCCACACCGTGGCGTGCCCAGGCGAACATCGGGATGTCGTTCGGCATGTCACCGAAGGCGATCGTGTCCGCCGCCTTCACGCCCAGCCGACGCGCGGCCAGCGAGAGACCGGTGGCCTTGCTGAGCCCCAGCGGCAGGATCTCCACCACGCCAGGACCCGCCATGACGACGTCCACCAGATTGCCGACCGCTGCCCGCGCGGCCTTCGCCAGCGCGTCGTCGTCGAGATCGGGGTGCTGTATGTAGACCTTGTTCAGCGGGGCCGACCACATCTCGGCCGGGTCCTCCACGAGGACGGCCGGCAGCGGGCCCTCCTGCACGCGGTAGCCGGGGCCGACCAGCACTTCGCCGTCGAGCCCGTCACGGCTTGCGGCCAGCGCCAGCGGACCGACCTCGGCCTCGACCTTGGAGAGCGCCAGGCCGGCCAGCTGCCGGTCCAGCGTCAGCGAGGTCAACAGCTTGTGCTCGCCGGCGTGATAGACCTGCGCGCCCTGGCCGCAGACCGCAAGTCCGTCGTAGCCCAGGTCGTCCAGGATGTGCCGGGTCCACGGGACGGCACGGCCGGTGACGATGATGTGCGCAGCACCGGCCGCGGTCACCGCGGCCAGTGCCTCGCGCGTGCGCTCGGAGACCGTGTCGTCGTCACGCAGCAGCGTGCCGTCGAGGTCGGTCGCGACGAGCTTGTAGGGAAAGGTCACTTGGCGACCGGCTCCAGCAGCTCACGCCCGCCCAGGTACGGACGGAGCACCTCGGGCACGCGTACCGAACCGTCGGCGAGCTGGTGGTTCTCGAGGATCGCCACGATGGTCCGCGGTACGGCGCACAGCGTGCCGTTCAGCGTGGCCAGCGGCTTCAGGACCTTCTTGCCGTCGCGGTTGTCCCGCATCCGGACGGACAGCCGACGTGCCTGGAAGCTGTCGCAGTTGGACGCGGAGGTCAGCTCGCGGTACTTGCCCTGGGTCGGGATCCACGCCTCGCAGTCGAACTTCCTGGAGGCCGAGGCGCCCAGGTCGCCGGTGGCGACGTCGATCACCTGGAAGGGCAGCCCGAGCGCGGTGAGCCACTGCTTCTCCCAGTCCAGGAGGCGCTGGTGCTCGGCCTCGGCCTCCGCCGGGTCGACGTAGGAGAACATCTCGACCTTGTCGAACTGGTGGACCCGGAAGATGCCACGGGTGTCCTTGCCGTACGTACCCGCCTCGCGGCGGAAGCACGGGGAGAAGCCCGCGTACCGCAGGGGCAGCTTGTCCGCGTCGATGATCTCGTCCATGTGGTACGCGGCGAGCGGTACCTCGGAGGTGCCGACCAGGTAGTAGTCGTCCTTCTCCAGGTGGTACACGTTCGCCGCGGCCTGGCCGAGGAAGCCGGTGCCTTCCATGGCGCGGGGGCGGACCAGCGCGGGGGTGAGCATCGGGATGAAGCCGGCCTCGGTGGCCTGGGCGATCGCCGCGTTGACGAGGGCGAGCTCCAGCAGCGCGCCGACGCCCGTCAGGTAGTAGAAGCGGGACCCGGACACCTTGGCGCCGCGCTCCATGTCGATCGCGCCGAGCGACTCGCCGAGCTCCAGGTGGTCCTTGGGCTCGAAGCCCTCGGCACCGAAGTCGCGGATGGTGCCGTGCGTCTCCAGGACGACGAAGTCCTCCTCGCCGCCGACCGGCACGTCCGTGTGGACGATGTTGCCGAGCTGCAGCAGCAGGCGCTTGGTCTCCTCGTCGGCCTCGTCCTGTGCCGCGTCGGCCGCCTTGACGTCGGTCTTGAGCTGCTCGGCCTTCTTCAGGAGCTCGGCGCGCTCCTCCGGGGAGGCCTTGGGGATGAGCTTGCCGAGCGATTTCTGCTCGGAACGGAGTTCGTCGAACCGAACCCCGGACGACCTGCGCCGTTCGTCGGCGGAGAGCAGGGCGTCGACGAGGGCGACGTCCTCTCCACGGGCGCGCTGGGAGGCGCGAACACGGTCGGGGTCCTCACGAAGCAGGCGAAGGTCAATCACCCCTCCAGGCTACCGGTGCCTGCTTCGCTAGCTCGAACCGATATTGCCAAGCGTGTCACTTTGCCCGAATTGCCGGTATTGGGAATGCTGGAAGCGTAATCCGTGGCGGGTGTGGAGGGGTGGGGCTGGGAAAAGGGTCCTATTCCCCTATATGGGGCAGAAGGGTTTCGCGCCTTGATGCATCGGCCTTGCCCGGCTGGGGAGTTGGTCGCTGCTTGTCCACAGGAATGTGCGGGCGGTCAAAGTTATCCACAGGCTGTGTGGAAGGTCTGTGGACATGGAGGAGATCATTCCGAAAGCCGCATGCCGGCTCATGGATTCACGGTTCAAACCCACTTCACACGCTCGTTCGGGTGGGAATTCCTCGCCCTAAAGAGTTGATCAATGGAATTTAGGTGACAACTGCCGACCCGTGAGCCTGTGGGTCGATCTGAGCGAGGTGGGAAGATTTGTCGACCATGTCGCGTTGCGGTGTCGACTTGTCCCCAGGTCGAGGGCTGCCCCTGTGGATAACTTGTTCGCCGGTGACTATCCGCTGATCGCACCGGCGGTATGGGCGGACGGACGGCGGTCGGCTGCATGCGCGGACGCGCAGCCGCCGACCACATGCGTAGAAGCGCGGCGCCGGTCGGGCGAGCGGGCGGGAGGGTCGCAGAGCGGGCGGTGACAGTCAGGTCCGACCGTCCCGGTTACCGTCCCGGTCCCGGACCAGTCAGGCCCGACCGTCCCGATTGCCGTCCCGGTCCCGGACCAGTCAGGCCCGACCGTCCCGATTCCGGGCCAGCCAGTCAGAGGCCTCCGTGAACTCCGCATCCGACGTGCCCGCTCGCAACGGCCGTACGTCCGCCGGAGTCACGCCGGCCCGCGGATAGGAGCCGAGGAACCGCACCTTCGGGCAGATTCGCTTGAGCCCCATCAGGGCCTCGCCGACCCGGCGGTCGGAGATATGGCCTTCGGCGTCGAGCGCGAAGCAGTAATTGCCGATGCCCGCACCCGTCGGCCGGGACTGGATCAGCATCAGGTTCACCCCGCGCACCGCGAACTCCTGGAGAAGTTCGAGCAGCGCGCCGGGGTGGTCGTCACCGAGCCAGATGACCACGGACGTCTTGTCCGCCCCGGTCGGGGCCGCCGGCCGGGCCGGGCGGCCGACCAGTACGAAACGGGTCTGGGCGTTCTCCGCGTCATGGATCTCGGTCACCAGTGGCTTGAGCCCGTAGGTCGCCGCCGCGAACTCCCCGGCGAAGGCGGCGTCGTACCGCCCCTCCTGTACGAGCCGGGCGCCGTCCGCGTTGGATGCCGCCGACTCCCACACGGCTTCGGGAAGATGAGCGGCCATCCAGTTGCGGACCTGCGGCTGCGCGGCCGGGTGTGCGGTGACCGTCTTGACGTCGGACAGCTCGGTGCCAGGACGCACGAGCAGGGCGAAGGTGATGGAGAGCAGCACTTCGCGGTAGATCATCAGCGGTTCGCCGCTGGTCAGCTGGTCGAGCGTGGTGGTGATCCCGCCCTCGACGGAGTTCTCGATCGGTACGAGCGCCGCGGCGGCCGTGCCGTTGCGCACCGCGTCTAGCGCCGCCGGGACGGAGACCATCGGTACGAGTTCGCGGGTGGCGGCTTCCGGGAGCGTACGGAGGGCGACCTCGGTGAAGGTGCCTTCGGGGCCGAGATAGGCGTAGCGCGTGGCGGACATACCGTCACCCTAATGCGCCGGGGCCGCACGGCGTTCGCGTACCGGCCGGCCCCACCCCACCGTGGACGGCGGCCCCGCAGCGCCGCTGCGGCCCAGGACCATCCGTCCGGATCATGTCGGGCTCGCCGGGTCCGGACGAAAGTTTCTACGACTCCAGGAGCCGCTGCCCCACGTACTCGCCGGGCGCCGCGCCGCCCGGCACCGCGAACAGCCCGCTCGCCTCGTGGCGGAGGAACGGTGACAGCGCGTCGCCCCGGTCGAGTTTGCGCTGCACGGTGACGAAGCCGCGCAGCGGATCCGCCTGCCAGCAGATGAACAGCAGCCCGGCGTCCGGGGAGCCGTCCGAGGAGATGCCGTCGTGGTAGGAGAACGGGCGCCGCAGCATGGCGGCTCCGCCGTTGCGCTCGGGGGAGGAGATGCGGGCGTGAGCGTTGTCGGGGATCAGCAACTTGCCGTCGGGGCCCGCCTTGTCCAGGTCCATCTCGGTGGCCTCGGTACCGCCGCTGAGCGGCGCACCGTCCGTCTTGCGCCGCCCGATGACCCGTTCCTGGTGTTCCACCGGGAGCTTCTCCCAGTCGTCGAGCAGCATCCTGATCCGCCGGACGACCGCGTACGAGCCGCCCGCCATCCAGTCGTACGAGGTGTCGCTACCGCCCGCCGCAACGAAGACGCGCTGATCGAAGTCGCTGTCGGCCGGCTGGGGGTTTCCGGTTCCGTCGATCTGTCCCATGAGATTGCGCGCGGTCATCGGCTTCGCGGTGGCGCCGGGTGTGCGGTTGAAGCCGTCCATCTGCCAGCGCACGGTGGCCGTCGAAGCGGCCTCCTTCTGCAGGGCCCGCAGCGCGTGAAAGGCGACGAGTGCGTCGTCGGCGCCGATCTGCACCCAGAGGTCGCCGTTGGACCGACGGGCGTCGAGGTGATCGGCGGAGAACGGTGGCAGCGGGTCGAGCCCGGGCGGACGGCGACCCGTCAGGCCCGTCCGTTCGAAGAAGGTGGCGCCGAAGCCGAAGGTGACGGTCAGCGAGGACGGCCCGGCGTCCAGCGCGATGCCGGTGTCGTGCCCCGTGCCGTCCGCCGCTCCCCCGGTGGTGGGTTCACCGGCCATCAGCCGCTGGGCCGCGGCCGACCAGCGGCGCATCAGGGCCGCCGCCTCCTTGCGTCCGGCGCCGGGGGCCAGGTCGAAGGCGATGAGGTGGCCGCGCGCCTGAAGCGGAGTGGTGATCCCCGGTTGATGTTTCCCGTGAAACATCACCTCGGTGGAGCCCACCGAGGTCAGCGCGGCCGGCGCCTCGTCCCGGGTCGCGGCGTAGCCGGTGGCGCCGCCGGCCGCGCCGAGGACGAGGCCGGTGGCACCGGCCGCTCCTGCGGTACCGAGCAACCGCCGCCGGGAGATCGCGCCGGTCGAAGGTGCGTCGGCGTCGGCGCCCGGGCGCTTGCTCCGGCTGCCTGGGCTGTTCGACGTGTCTGTGCTGTCTGTCCGGTTTCCGCTCACGGTCCTGCTCAGCCGATCTTCACGTTCTTGTCGACCGTGATCTGGTCGATGTCCGAGGTCCGCACCGTGACCGCGACGTTCCAGTTGCCCGCGATCGGGATCTGGACTCCGGTGGAGGTCCAGTGGCCCTCGGTCAACCGTACGGGGACGGCCGGCAGGGGTCCGATGTCCTTGGACTTCAGGGTGAAGGCGAGCTTCACTTCGGGGACCTCCATGGCCTTCCCGTCGATGTCGTCGATCCAGAGGTGCACCACATTGGCTCCGGTGCGCCCGGGGTCCAGGTCCATGCGGACCGTGCCTCTGCCGTTCTCGCCGCCGGTGTCGAAGGGGAGGGTGAGGGTGACGGGGCCGCTTGCCGCCGGCGCGGCGGCCGGTGCCGACGAGCGCGCCGCCTCCTCCTCGGTACGACCGGGCTCGGTCGAGGTCAGGATGGTGGTCACCGCCAGCAGCGCCACCGCGACCCCCACTTCGGCCAGCACCGAGCGGCGCAGGCCGGACCGGTCGGGGTCGGCGTCACGTATCCGCTTCTTCTCCGCGGTCGCCACGGCGGCCTGCTGCCGCGCGAGCTGGGCGGCGCGTGCGGGATCCTCGGGGGCAGCCGCCTGCGCAGGTTCCGCGTCGGCCGCGTCCTCCTTTGTGTCCGCGCCTTCGGTGCCGGCTTCGACAGGCGCGTCCGGACCTCCGCCCGTCGCCAGGCGGGCGGTCCACCGGCGCGAGATCCCGGCGACGCCGACGAGGACGGCGACGAGCCCCACCTTCACGAGCAACAGCTGCCCGTATCCGGTGCCGGTCAGCGCGGACCAGGAGCCGACCTGACGCCAGGACTGGTAGATCCCGGTCGCGGTGAGGACGAGCACGCTGATGAACGCGATCCGGGAGAAGCGGCGTACCGCGCCGACGGTGATGCCGGGGGTGCGGTACAGCGCGACCAGCAGGGCGGTGAGCCCGCCCAGCCAGGCCGCGACGGCCAGCAGGTGAAGCACGTCGACGGGCATGGCGATACCGGGCTGGATCCCGGTCGACGCGTGTTCGGCGAGGGCCCAGGTCCCGGCGATCCCGGCGGCGATCACCGCACCGCCGATGGCGAGACCGAAGGTGAGGTCCTTCTTCTCGCGTTCGTCCTCGCGCTTCGCGTACGTCCCGAACAGCACCGCGATGAACAGCGCACTGGCTCCGAGCAGCAGCAGCCGCGAGACCAGCGCGGCGCCGGGCTTGGTGTCCAGCACCGCCTTCAGGCCGTCGAGGTCGAAGGCGTCGCCCAGTTCTCCGGAACCGGTGTACGGGCTGCGCAGCAGCAGCATCACGATCGTGGCCGCGGTGAGGGTCATCCAGCCGCGGACGACGAGGCGTTGCAGCGGACGGGCGCCCGCCCCGCGCTGCCAGCAGGCCAGCACGAACGCGGCGCCGCCCGCGAGCACGATGAAACCGGCGTACGCGGCGTAGCGGGCGATGCCGTAGAGCGTGCCGACCAGACCGCCGCCGGCCTCGTCGTCCGGGAGGGCGACAGTGGTCTCGGAGGGTGCGCCGATGGAGAAGGTGAAAGCTCCGGAGACGGGGTGGCTGTCGGCGGAGACGGCCTGCCAGGCGACCGTGTACGTACCGTCGGGCAGCCCGGTGTGCAGAGAGACGCCGTACTTCACGGTGGAGCCGCTGTGCAGATCACGCGGGGCGCCCTCGGTGTCCGCGCGCTTTCCGGCGGGGTCGAGGACGCGGATGGAGCCCTCCCCCATGGCGACCTGCTCGGAGAAGGTGAGCGTGACCTCCTTGGGTGCGGCGGCGACCACCGCCCCGTCCTGCGGGTCGCTTCCGGTGAGCGCTGCGTGCGCCGACGCGGGGCCCGCGACGGCCAGCAGCAGTCCGAACACCACGCCGGCCAGGGCAGCGAGGAACCCGGCCACGGCGAACGGCCGGCGCGCGGCGGATGCGGACGGGGAGCGCCCGAAGGGCGGGGCGGTGGCTGTCATGGTGTGTCAGTCCCTCACTGCTTCTTCGGGTTGTGGGTGGTCTCCTTCACGGGAAGGTCGACCTTGAGGGGGCCGGCCTTCTCGAAGTGCAGTTCCACGGACACCGTCTGGCCCTGCTTGGGCTGCTGCTTGAGCTTCATGAACATGATGTGGTTTCCACCGCGTTCCAGATCCAGCTCACCGCCCGCGGGTACGTCGAAGGACGTCACCATGCGCATGGCCTGGTTCTTCGTCTCGTGGATCGTGACGTCGTCCGAGAGCGGACTGGTGACCGAGGTGAGCCGGTCGGAGGTGCCGCCGTTGTTCCGTACGACGAGGAAGGCCGCGGCCATGTCGTTGACGGGCTGCGGCATGAACGCCCCCATGACCTTCAGCTCCGGTTCGCCGTCCGAGGACGAGCACCCCGCCAGCGTCAGACCCGTGGAAAGGGCCAGGACGCCGGCGAGGGTGGTGCGGCGGTTCACGGCTTCTCCCCCTTGACGATCTTGGGGAGGTCCTTGGTGTAGTCCTCGGGCGTGGTGTCCTCGCTGTAGAGCACGTACCCCTTGTCGGTCTTCGGGGAGAAGGCGATGACCTGGGAGCCGTGCATCGAGACGACCGTGCCGTCCTTCTCCTTCTTCGGTGCGTCGATACCGATACCGATCTGCCGGGCGCCCGCCTGGATGGTCGGGAAGTCACCGGTGAGACCGATGAAGGAGGGGTCCTGGGACTTGAGCCAGGTGCCCAGCGATGCCGGGGTGTCCCGCTCCGGGTCGGTGGTGACGAAGACGACCTGGAGCTTCTCCTGGTCGGCCTTGGGGAGGGACTTCTTGGCGATCGCGATGTTGCTCATGATGAGCGGGCAGACGTCGGGGCAGTTGGTGTAGCCGAAGTAGATGAGTGTCGGCTTGCCCTTGGTCTGCTCGCGCAGGTCGTACTTCTTGCCGTGAGTGTCGGTCAGGACGATATTCGGCTTGGTGAACGGCTGATCGAGCACCGTCGCGGCCTGGGTCTTCGCCTCCACCGAGACGTCGGCGATCGGCTTCTTGCTGTCGTTGTCACTGCCGCCGCAGGCGGACAGGGTGAGCGCGGCCGCGGCGACGAGCGCCGCGGCCAGCACAGACTTCTTAACCATGGAGCTCTGTTTCCTGGTGGGTCGGTGTAACGGGTGGGACCTGGGGGTGATCAGGCGGTACGGCGGCGTCCGGCCAGGACGCCGAAGGCGACTCCCGCTACGCCGATGACGATGCCGACGATGCCGAGCACGCGCGCCGTGGTGTCACTGGAGGAGGACGCAGAGGCCGTGGTCTGCTCGTCCTTGGAGTGGTCGGCCGCGGCGTCCTTGTCGGTGGAGTCCGAGCCGGAGGCGGCGGCGGCGCCGTGTGCGTCGCCGGTGGCGGCGGTCAGCTTGAGGACCGGAGCAGGACTCTCGGGCTCTTCGGCACCGTCCTTCTGCTCCTCGATCCAGCGCACGACCTCCTTGTTGTCGTACGTCTGGATGGCCTTGAACACCAGCTGGTCGGCGTCCTCCGGGAGCTGGCCGACCGAGAGCGGGAACTGCTGGAAACGACCGGGCTCGATCTTGCTGCCGTCCGCGGTCCAGGTGACCTTGGAGACGGCCTCGTTGATCTTCTTGCCGTGCATGTCGAGCGGCTTGGCCAGCTTGCTCTTGGTCACCTTGATGTCCCAGCCGGGCACGGGCTGCGGCATGACGGACGCCAGCGGGTGGTCGGCCGGGAAGTTGACTTCGAGCTTGGTCGTCGAGGCGTTGTCGCGCTCGTTGGGCACCTTGAAGTTGATGACTGCGTAACCGCCCTTGGCGGCCTCGCCCTGCGGCTGGACGCTGACGTGGGCGGAGGCCGTACCGGCGAGGATCAGAACGGTGGACGCGGCGACGCCGCCGGCGAGGGCGATGCGGGAAACGTTCATGGCAGGGATCACTCCACAGATGACGAAGGAAGGGTGCTCCGGCGCGCGGGTGCACGACCGGATCGCGACACCGCTTCCTCACGAGCGGCGTGCGCACGAGGGCCGTACCGGCACCGCGGGGGTGCGTGGCATGGGTCGCGCGGGCATCGCGTGGAGGGCGTCGCGTCAGGCTGCGAGGGTGAATACGCAGGGCGGCCCGCGCCTGATCACCATGTGCTGCAAGGGATCCCCGGTGGCCGGGGCCGGTGCGTCCATGGCAGTGGGGGAGATGCGCGGTCCAGTCGTCGGCCCGCCCGGAAGGCCTGCGCGCAGAGCGGCCACGAGGACGAGCGCGGCGCGCAACGCCCGCAGCCGGGCCCCGGCCGCCACCTGCTGGGCGCCGTGCGCCGACAGCCGGGCGAGGCGGAACAGGGCGACCTCGCCACGCCGCAGCAGCCAGCCGGCAGCCAGGGCGGCCAGCAGGTGACCGAGCACCATGGGAAGGTCCGGCAGCATCCCGGCAAGGCCGGCCGCGTCGGCGGAGGGGGCGGCCACCACGTGCTGATGGGCCTGCCCGGTCACCGATGTCGGGTCGATGCCCGCGGTGGTGACGATGCGGTGGGCGTCCGCGGCGTTCAGCCCGTCGGGCCCGGCACCGCAGACGAGCTTCGCCGCGACCTGGATGAGCGCGTCCTCGCCGGCCGGTACCCGGGGCGATGCGGTGTGCGTACCCACGCCGAAGAGCGTGTGCAGGACGAGCTGGCCGCCGGTGAGGGCGGCGGCGATGGACGGCAGTGAGCGTTCGCGTCCGGCGAGGGGGGCCGTCACCGCGAGGATCCCCAGGAATCCCGCGAGCAGGGTCCACCAGGGGACGGTCGCGCAGGCGGCGAGCGCGTGCCCGGCTGCGGACAACGCGACACAGACCGCGGCGAACACCGCGGCCCTCAGCAGCCGCATACCGGCTCCGGCGCGTCCCACAGACGTAGTCATGGCCGGGACATCATCCCACTGCACCCCTTGCCCTCGTACGGCAGGTCCGGAAGGTCGTCTTCCGCCCGAATGAGTGGGACCCGGGTCGTTCGGACCGGTTACTGACGGGGCAGAACGGTTCTGTGGGCCGGGGATGCACAGGTGTGGCGAGCGCGGGTATCCGCCGAATGAGCGGTCTCACACCCCGCCCGTGCTTACAACCGGCCTCGAGCGGCAATACGTATCGGTATGTCGAGCCGCAGCCAGGAGGCTGGAGCATGAGCATCTGGTGGTCACTCCATTTGCGGCGCGAAGCTGCGAGCGTTCCGCTCGCCCGTCGGTTCCTGCTCGGCACGATGGAATCAGCGGGCGTGGACCCGGACATTTCCTTCGATCTGTCGCTCGCCCTGAGTGAAGCCTGTGCCAACGCGGTGGAACACGGCGGGGCCCACAAGGACCAGGGCGAGGTTGCGGAGAACTGGGAGTCCTGGGAGGAGCCGTCCGGTGCTGCCTGCGGGCAGTACCGGGTCACCGCGTATCTGGACGGCGAGAAATGCCGTATCGAAGTAGCCGATTCCGGACCGGGGTTCCCCGCGAGGCGCGCACTTCGCACCGCCGCACAGCAGCACGAGACAGAGCAGCCCTACGAATCGAAGCAGCAGTACCCACCTCAGTACGCCGAGTACCCGCCGCTCACCGCCGAGGACGGGCGAGGGCTCTGCCTCATCGAGGAGCTCGCCGATCACGTCCACTTCGGCAACCGGCCGGGGCGCGGTGGCGCGGTGGTGAGTTTCGACAAGGTCCTGAAATGGCGGGAGGGCGCCCTGCTCATGGTGTCCTGAGCAGGGCGCCCTTCACGCCGTCCGTCCGACGGGCAGGACGGTCAGCCCTTGAGCCGGGCCATCCACGCCTCGACCTCGTCGGCCTGCCGCGGCAGCTTGTCCGAGAGGTTCCGGTTTCCGTCCTCGGTGACGAGGATGTCGTCCTCGATCCGGACGCCGATGCCGCGGTACTCCTCGGGAACGGTCAGGTCGTCCGCCTGGAAGTAGAGGCCGGGCTCCACGGTGAGGCACACGCCGGGCTCCAGCGTGCCGTTGACGTACGACTCGGTCCGCGCCGCCGCGCAGTCGTGGACGTCCATGCCGAGCATGTGACCGGTGCCGTGCAGTGTCCAGCGGCGCTGCAGTCCCAGCTCCAGGACCTCGTCCACGGTCCGGTCGCCGAGCAGGCCCCACTCGACGAGCTTCTCGGTGAGGACGCGCTGTGCGGCGTCGTGGAAGTCGCGGAACCCGGCGCCGGGCTTCACCGCGGCGATGCCGGCCTCCTGCGCCTCGTACACCGCGTCGTAGATCTTGCGCTGCAGCGGCGTGAACGTGCCGTTGATGGGAAGCGTGCGGGTCACATCGGCGGTGTAGAGGTCGTTGGTCTCCACACCCGCGTCGAGCAGCAGCAGTTCGCCGGAGCGCACCGCGCCGTCGTTGCGTACCCAGTGCAGGGTGGTGGCGTGCGGGCCGGCGGCGCAGATCGAGCCGTAGCCGATGTCATTGCCCTCGATGCGGGCACGAAGGAAGAACGTTCCCTCGATGTAGCGCTCGCTCGTCGCCTCGGCCTTGTCGAGGACCTTCACGACGTCCTCGAAGCCGCGGGCGGTGATGTCGCAGGCCTTCGCCAGCTCCGCGATCTCGAAGGCGTCCTTGACCAGACGTGCCTCGGAGAGGAAGACGCGCAGTTCCTCGTCGCGCTCCGCGGTGACCTTGTCGGTGAGCGCGGCCTCGATGCCGGCGTCGTGACCGCGGACGTTTCGGACCGGGCCGGTGGCCTCGGTCAGGGCGGCGGGCAGCTCGCGGACGTCCTTCGCCGGGATGCCGAGCAGCTTCTCGGCCTCCGTCAGGGAGTGCCGGCGGCCGACCCACAGCTCGCCCTGGCCGTCGAGCCAGAACTCGCCGTTCTCCCGGTCGGAGCGCGGCAGCAGGTAGACGGTCGCCTCGTGGCCCTCGTCCTTCGGCTCCAGGACGAGGACGCCGTCCTGGGTCTGGTCGCCGGTGAGGTACGCGTACTCGGTGGAGGCGCGGAAGGCGTACTCGGTGTCATTGGACCGGGTCTTCAGCCGGCCGGCCGGGATGACCAGCCGTTCGCCGGGGAAGCGCGCCGACAGTGCGGCGCGGCGGTCGGCGGTGTGCCGGGCCTGGGCGATCGGCTCGAGGCCGTGCAGCTCGGTGTCGGCCCATCCGGACTTCATGCTCGCGGCGAGCTCATCGGAGACGCCCGGGTACAGGCCGTTCTTCCGCTGCTTGACCGGCTCGGTCTCTTCGGTCTCCGGGTTCTCCGGGGTGAGCTCCTCAGACACGACTTGTCTCTCCTTGATACGACACTGGACCCCCTCCATCGTACGGGCGTACGGAAGGGGGCCCAGGGCCGGAAGACCTCTTACCGGAGACCTCTTGTACGAGGCCTTGGCATAGGGGGCCGCTACGGCTCACGGCCCGCCGCTGCCGACGGATGCGGGCGGATTCAGTCGAAGCGGGCCGCCAGCAGGACCACGTCCTCGGTGCCGTCGCCCCGGTCGATTCCGTCGGGAAGCACGGTGCGCACCACGTGGTCGGCGACCGATCCGGCATCGTGGCGCAGCGCTTTCGGGACGCTCGCCGCGGCGGAGTGGAGCCGTGCGAACGCCCGGTCCATCGAGTCACCGGCGCGCCGCAGCAGACCGTCGGTGTACAGCAGAACCGTCTCGCCGGGCGCCGGGGTGATCTCCACGCTCGGCGCCTCCCAGCACGCAAGCATGCCCAGGGGGGCGGAAAGGGTGGTCTCGACGAACTCGGTACGCCGGTCGCCCACGATCAGCGGCGGGGTGTGCCCGGCACCGGCCAGCAGGATCTTGTGGCGGGAGGGCTCGCAGTAGGCGAAGAGCGCGGTCGCGGAGCGGGCCGGCTCGGTCAGCCGCATCAGAAGTTCGAGATCGGAGAGCACGGCGACAGGGTCCTCGCCCTCCATGACCGCGTACGCCCGCAGGCCTGCGCGCAGCCGGCCCATGGCGGCCAGGGCGCTGGGTCCGGAACCGCCGACCGAGCCCACGGAGAGGCCGAGCGCCCCCTCCGGCAGTGCCAGTGCGTCGTACCAGTCGCTGCCGCTCTGCGGTGCGACGTGATGGCGCACGGCCAGCTGTACGCCGGGGACGCGGGGAAGCCGGCTGGGCAGGAGCTCCTCGGCGATGGTGGCGACGTCGGTCCTGGCCCGCTCCAGTTCCAGGAGCCGGGCCAGGTGCTCGGCGGCGTACCCGGCGTACAGCCCGATGAGATGGCGCTGGCGCTCCAACGGTTCGGCGGGCTCGTCGTAGAGCCAGACGGCGGCGGCGAGCCGTCCGGTCCGCTCGGTGGTGATCGGCAGCGCGTAGCTGGCGGCGTAGCCGAGGCGGGCGGCGACCTCACGCCTGCGGGGGTCCAGGCTCGTGTCGCCGAGCAGATCGGGGGTGGCCAGCGGGCCGTCGGCGTTCGGCAGACCTTCCAGGATGCGGCCGTAGGAGGTGGCGCTCCGCGGCACCGTCTCGATCTGGCCGAGCTCCGCATGAGCAAGCCCGAGGCCGATGGTGCTGACGGGCCCACGGTGATCGGACGGTTCGAACGCGATCAGTCCGCGGCGGGCTCCGACGAGTGCCGCTCCGGCGTCGAGCAGCTCGTGCAGGGCGTCGTCGAGGGTGCTGGTTCTGGCCAGCCGTTCGGTGAGCTCGTGCAGCGTGGTGAGGTCGGAGACCCAGCCGGCCAGACGGTCCTGGATGAAGGCGCCGGGCGCGGCCGGAACCTCGGAGAGTGGCCCGGCAGTGTGCGCCGAAACCGGAACTGTGGGATCGATTCCAGCCACTTTCGGCAGGTGTGGGGCGCTCATGTTCGCCGGCTTTCCGACTGGTTTGTTTCGTCGAATAGCATCGCAAACCCCCATGTCATTCTGCGCCGCTATCAGTGCATCCACATGTACACGCACAAGTAAGGCGATGTCCAGCATTGTCCCCACGGGATTTGTGGTGTCCGTGGGGCGAGTAACTTGGCCAAAAAATGCACCCTGCGGCGGTCAATTGCGGTCGACTGGGTGTGCTCGACCGGGGGTTGACCCCGGGTGAAGTGCCAGGGGGAGCGTCATTCCGGGCATGCTGGGTACGTAGATTCGGTAGATGTCCAGAGGCGGTTCCGCCTGCCTCCGGAACCTGGCAGCGGGCCCGGACGTCCTCACCTGTGACGGCCACGCCCCACCCCCGACCGGCGGGGTCGTACGACGGACGGCAGGCGCGGTAAGCGCCCTGCACCTCGCCACATTCTCGACCGGAACCGGCTCGATTCGGCTCAGCACAGCTCAGGCTCGGTACCGACGATCAACCCGTACCGCAGGCTCGACGAGCATGTACACACAGTGAAGATCCGCACACGTGTTGTGACGCGCGCGTGGTGTGATGTGGACCCTCGGCGTTCAACGGAAAGGAACGAGCGCTCATGCGCGAGATCCTCGGAAGGCGACGCAGGCTCCGGTTCGGACGCAGGGGCGGGACCGCCCGGCTCGACGCGGCCCTGACCTGTGCCACCGCATGGCAATGGCCCGTGCTCCCGGGGGTGGGCCTCCAGGCGGCCGGCAGCCGTGGTGAGCGTGGCCGTGGCTGCGCGTGTCCCGACCCCGAGTGCGCCGTGCCCGGCGCGCACCCCTTCGATCCCGGACTGCTCGCCGCCACCACTGACGCCCGGATGGTGCGCTGGTGGTGGACGAACCGGCCCACCGCGCCGGTCCTCCTGGCCACGGGCGGGCAAGCGCCGTGCGCACTCAGCCTCCCGGCGGTGGCCGGTGCCCGTGCGCTGGCCGGGCTCGACCGGATGGGCATGCGGCTGGGCCCCGTGGTGGCGACCCCGACCCGGTGGTCGCTCCTGGTCGCCCCTTACACCCTCGAACGGCTCGGGGAGCTGCTGCACGCCCAGGACTGGGTGCCCAGTTCGCTGCGGTTCCACGGCGAGGGCGGCTATCTCGTCCTTCCGCCGTCCGAGATCGGCACGGGGCAGGTGCGCTGGGAGCGGGCACCGGAGCGGACTTCCCGGCCGGACACCGGTGGCGGAGCTCCGGTCCGGGCGGTGGCGTCTCCTTGGCTGCCGGATGTGGGGGCGGTTCTGGACGCGCTGGTAGAGGCGAGCAGCAGTGCTCCGGACGGTGGGAGCCGGCTCTCGTACTGACCGGCGCGCGTACCGATCGGCGGGCTGCCGGCTCTCTCAGGGGCCGGTGGGCTGCCGGACCTCGTGCCGATCAGCGGACTGCCGGGCCGTAACGGTGTGTCCGGTCGGCAGTGGTGTTCACCGTGCCGGTTCCGTTCTTGATCCGCAGCTGTTCTTCTCGGTCCGTCTTCATTACCGAGTGCTGTCGGATCTCTGGCGTATCACTTCCGGGCGAGGTGATCGGTGGGGGGCGTTTCGGTCATTCCGTGGGAGTCGATTCGGTCATGCAAAGTCTGCCGATGCAAAGTCCGTCGGTGGCCGATTTTCTGACGCGCTTTCCGGAAACCGTTCGAACCGCCTTCGAAGATCTCTTCGGGGCTGTTTCGCGGCCTATTCGGAATGGCGGCCGTCCTGCCACTTCTGTCCGATACCGAGCGGTCGGGCGAACCTGCGCAGCGGTTGTCGACGAAGAGTCCAATTGGGCGCCCCTGGGGGTGGGTTGACGCCGGGCCACGCTGATGTCGCCTCAAGACCGTCAGGGGGAGGTCGTGGCGAGGCGTGGGGCGGAGGATCGGCCGAGGAGTGTGACCGGGGCCTGTGCAGGTCCTGTGCGCGGTTCGTGCGCCGCAGGGTGCGCCGCCGTGCGCTGTGCCCGGACATGAGGATGCCCGATCGCTGGCGACGGGGGATGCACCAGCGACCGGGCTTCTAGAACGGTAACAAGAGATCTGCCGTTCGCAAATTCGATCTCGCGTATTCGGACAGCGATTTACCTGTGAGTACGGTGAGTTGTGACGGGCGTCACCGTACGGCCCGGGCGATGGTCACTGTCAGCTGAGGGTCACTTGGCGGTTGGTGAGCCCGCCACGGGCCCGACGCTCCTCGGTGGTGAGCGGCGCGTCCGACGCGAGCGCCGTAGCGAGCCGCTCCGCGAACGCGACGGCGGGCTTCTCGCACTCCTCGGCGCCCATCGAGCTCGGCAGGTCCCAGACCGGGACCACCAGGCCGTGCGCGCGGAAGGAGCCGACCAGCCGGGTCCCCTCGCCGAGCGACGAGGCGCCGGCGGCGTGCAGCCGGGCGAGCGCGTCGAGGAGCCGCTCCTCGGAGTGCGGCATGACCCACCGCAGGTGGTTCTTCTCCGGCGTCTCGCACCAGTAGGCGGCGTCAACCCCGGAGAGCAGGACGGTCGGGAGCGCCGCGTCGTTGGCGCGCTCCAGGGACGCGGAGACCTCGGCCGTCGCGTTCTCCGCGTCCGGCACCCAGAACTCGAAGCCCGGGTGCACGACGGGTGCGAACGGGGCGTCGGCGTCCAGGAGGTCCTGGAGCCGAGGTCCTTCGGCCGGTACGCGCCGGGCGGCGACGGGTGAGCCGGGCTCGGCCTCGAGCGCCCGCTGGAGGGTGTCGGCGAGGTCGCGGCTGAGGTCGCCGGTCGAGGTGTCGTTCTGCAGGGCGAGCAGGACCGAGCCGTCGTCGCGACGCAGTGCGGGCCACGCCATCGGCAGGACGGTCGCGAGCGTCACCGACGGCACGCCCTCGGGCAGTCCGCCCTTCAGCGTCAGCTCGACCGTGGCGGCCGGCACCAGCTCGCGCAGCGCGACCCAGTCGCATTCGCCGGCCAGCCCCTCGAAGGGGCGCTGGACGAGTTCGGCCACGGCCTGGGCAGCGGCGCGGCCGTGACAGGCCTTGTAACGGCGGCCCGAACCGCACGGGCAGGGCTCACGAGCCCCGACCACCGGGATCTCGCCGTCCGTGAGCTGCTGCTTCCCGGCCTTGGTCTGAGGGCGCTTCTTCGCCATGGTGGGCTTTCTCCCGATTGGACAGTGCGGTCTGGGCCGCGAGCCTAGCCGTCCGTGCGCGGTACGGGGGCACAGCCGGCCCGGCAGGCAGCTTCCCAGGAGCAGCTCTTCCGGCACCGCCGTGGAGGTGAGGCGCCCGGGTTCAGCCCATGTCGTCGAACGCGCCGGCGAAGTCCAGCCCGTCGAGACCCGCCGCACCGGTCACTCCCGAGACGCCGCCGGGCAGTCCTGTCACACCCGGGGTCCGGCCGTTGCCCCGTACGGCAGGCCCTTCTCCGGAAGGGCCGTGCCCCTCGTTGACCAGGACCCAGACCGTGACTTCGCCGGACGAGTCGTCACGTACTCCCCACTCCTCGGCGAGGGCGCTGATGATGTTGAGCCCCCGGCCGCCACGAGCGGTCACCGACGGAGTGGCCGGAACCGGCCGGGTCGGGCCGCCTCCATCCGTCACTTCGACGGTCAGCCCGCCCGTTCTGTCGACGCGCCATGCGGCGCGCACGTCGCCGTCTCCCACATCGGTGTGCCGGCCCAGCGGCCTGCCGTGCCGGCACGCATTGCTGAGCAGTTCGGAAAGGATCAATACAGCATCGTCGACGACCGAATCCGACACCCCGTGGCTGCGCAACTGCTCACGCATCCGGTGCCGTGCCTGGCCCACGCCCGCAGGGCCATGGGGTACGGCCATGCTCGACGACGTGGGCACTTCCTGTGCCACCACCAACGCCACCCCCGAGACCTCCTTTGCCCCACGCCACGGAGTGGATGCCCCCCTGGGCGGGACCGGAAACCGGCCAATGGCCTGTGAGTGACGCACTCGTAACGATCGGATACGCCACGAATGCGCCGGTGTACTCCCTGTTACTACCGGCGAGGGGTGTGCCGCTCCCGTCGGGGGAAAGACGCTAACCGCGCCCCAGCTGTGCCAGAACCTGTTTGGGCCGGTTCGTGATGATCGCCTCGACCCCGAGCCGGATACAGAGCTCGACGTCCTCCGGTTCGTTGACCGTCCAGACGTGCGCCTGATGACCGGCGCGGTGCAGGCGGTCGATGTACCCGGGGTGGCTGCGTACGATCCGCATCCCCGGCCCGGCGATCCTGGCACCGGCAGGCAGTCGTCCGTCACGCAGCCGCGGCGAGACGAACTGCATCAGGTAGACGGTGGGCAGCTCCGGCGCGGCGTCCTGGATGCGGTGCAGCGAGCGGGCCGAGAAGCTCATGATGCGGACCGGCGAGGGGGCGTCGGGCGGCGGCACGTCGAGCTCGAAGCGCTTCAGCAGGTGCAGCAGCCGCTCCTCGACCTGGCCCGCCCATCGCGTCGGGTGCTTGGTCTCGATGGCCAGCTGCAGCGGGCGGCCGGCAGCTCTCGTCTCGACGAGGAGCTCGAGGAGCCGTTCCAGGGTGAGTACGGAGGCGAGCTCGCCCGGCACCGGGTCCCAGTCCGGGGACTCCGCCTCCTCGCGGTCCTTCCACGAGCCGAAGTCGAGGGCCGCCAGTTCGTTGAGCTCCAGGGTGGATACCGCGCCGCGGCCGTTGGAGGTGCGGTTCACCCGGCGGTCGTGTACGCATACGAGATGGCCGTCGGCCGTGAGTCGTACGTCGCACTCCAGTGCGTCGGCGCCGTCCTCGATCGCCTTACGGTATGCGGCCAGGGTGTGCTCGGGTGCGTCGTCGGACGCGCCCCGGTGCGCGATGACCTGGATGGGATGCTGGCTGGGGCGCTGCTGCCGTGCTTGGGTCACCCGCGCCATGGTGTCACCGGGAGGCCGCGGACGCGCACACCTTGTGACGTGCGACCGTTTTGTCCGGTGTAAGGGGCCGTGCACAGATGCACAGGTCCTGCTTACAGTGGCCTGACGTGCCGTGGGAAAAGCTGACTCCAGACACGTACACAGCGGATCTCTTGCCGAATCATGATGTGGAACCGAGGAGTAAAAAGCTGTGAGCACAGAGAACGAGGGCAACGAGGGCAACGCGGCCGAGGCCGCCCCGTCCGTCCCGTCCGCACCTCCAGTGCCGGCCGACGCTCCCCAGGGACATCCCGGGAGCGCGCCCGCCGCCCCGCCGCACCCGGACGCGCCGACCACACAGCAGCCGGTCCCCCCTGCCCAGGACCAGGCGACCACGCCCATGGCCCCGGTCCCGCCGACAGCGCCGCAGTACGCGCCCCCGCCCGCACCGCAGTCCGCAGCCGACGCCGGCTGGCCCCCGCCCCCGCCGGCGGTTCCGTCGTACGCCCATGGGGCGCAGGGCGGCGGCCCCGTGTGGGGTCGGCCCGACCCGCTGCAGACGCCGGATGCGCCGCGCAAGCGGGGTGCGGGTGGCCTGGTGGCCGCGGTGGTCGTGGCGGCACTCGTCGCGGGCGGAGTCGGCGGAGCCCTCGGCTTCTGGGCCGCCGACAGCAACAACGACTCCGGCTCCTCCGGTTCGACCACGGTCGCCGCGTCGGGCACCCCCCAGGACCTCAAGCGTGACCCGGGCACGGTCGCCGGTGTCGCGGCCAAGGCGCTCCCCAGCGTGGTCACGATCGACGCGCAGGGCGGTGACGGCGAGGGCGGCACCGGCACCGGCTTCGTGTACGACAAGGAAGGCCACATCCTCACGAACAACCATGTGGTCGCCTCCGCGGCGGACAGCGGCCAGCTCACCGCTACGTTCTCCAACGGCAAGAAGTACGACGCCGAGGTGGTCGGCCGGGCCCAGGGCTACGACGTGGCCGTCCTGAAGCTCAAGAACCCGCCGCAGGGACTCACCCCGCTGCCGCTGGGCAACTCCGACCAGGTGGCGGTCGGCGATTCGACGATCGCGATCGGCGCCCCGTTCGGTCTGTCCAACACGGTCACCACGGGCATCATCAGCGCGAAGAACCGCCCGGTCGCCTCCGGCGACGGCTCCGGCGGCAGCAACTCGTACATGAGCGCGCTGCAGACCGACGCCTCGATCAACCCGGGCAACTCCGGTGGCCCGCTGCTGAGCGCCGGTGGCGCGGTCATCGGCATCAACTCGGCGATCCAGTCGACCGGAAGCTCCGGACAGTCGCAGGCCGGCTCCATCGGTCTCGGCTTCGCGATCCCCATCAACCAGGCGAAGAACGTCGCTCAGCAGCTGATCAAGACCGGCCAGCCGGTCTACCCGGTCATCGGCGCCACGGTGACGATGGACGAGAAGACCGGCGGCGCGGTCATCTCGGAGCAGGGCGCGGGCGGCACGGAAGCGGTCTCGAAGGACGGCCCCGCGGCCAGGGCCGGTCTCCGGGCGGGCGACGTCATCACGAAGTTCAACGACACCGTCGTCGACAGCGGCCCGACCCTGATCGGCGAGATCTGGACCCACAAGCCGGGCGACAAGGTCACCCTCACCTACAAGCGCGACGGGAAGACCTCCACGGCGGAAGTCACCCTGGGCGAGCGCAAGGGCGACAGCTGACCGGCTAGGCTGTCCTCCGCGTCGAATCCGGTCCTCACCGGCGGCTGACGCGGGGTGGGTTGCCCGAGCGGCCTAAGGGAACGGTCTTGAAAACCGTCGTGGCAGCGATGTCACCGTGGGTTCAAATCCCACACCCACCGCAGGTGAACGGCCCCTGACCAGTACGTATGGTCGGGGGCCGTTGCCATGCCCGGTCCCTGCCTGTCACCGCTGTTCCCCCTGGATTCCCGCTCTATCGGGCACGGAAGGGGCACGCGGGGGGGCACGGCTGGGCACTGCCTTTTGTAACTGGCGGGGTTCGCTTGTCAGCGGCTGATCGGGATCTCGTAGACGATCTCGCAGTGCGCTGCGGGCACCACGATGTCTGCTGTTTCCACGGGACGGCCCTGGTCGCTGTAGTACGTCCGCCGGATGTGCGTCACGAGTGCGGCCTTCTGGATGCCGAGTAGCGACGCCTCCTCGGCGGTCGCCTGCCGCGGCTCCGGCTGCTCCACCGCATGGCTGACGGTCACTCCGATCACGGCCATCCGGTTCACGACACCTGCCCCGGCGTGCGGCCCGCCCTCGGGGAGGACGACGAGTGTGCCGGCGGTGAGGTCGTACGGCTCCCAACTCGTCGACAGCTGCACCGGCCTGCCGTCCGCCAGGAACTCGTAGGTCGTCCGCACGCACAACTCGCCCTCGGCGATCCCCAGCCGCGCGGCGATCTTCGTCGGGGCCGGCACCTTCGCCTCGGTCCGGCTCTCCCAGTCGCTCTGCCTGCCGAGAGCCTTCATGTCCTGGCGAAACGGGGACCCCGTGGGCTGTTCGCGTGCGGACGACCGCACGACCCGAACCCGTTGCCGGGCTTCGGCGACGTAGGTGCCCGATCCGGCTCGGCCCTCCAGCACTCCCTGGGAGATCAGCAACTCCTGCGCCCGGCGCACCACGTTCTCGCCCACGCCGCACTCCTGGCCGATCTGCGCGCGGGAGGGGAGGCGGTCCCCCGGTTCCCAGACGTGCTCCGCGATGCGCTGCCGGAGTTCGTCGGCGATGCGGAGATACGGCGGTTGCTCAGACATATGGAAAATCTAGTCCACTAGCTCTAATCTAGTTAACTAGCTTCACTGAAAGTAATTGTCGGTGACGGAGGCTGCCCTGTGTCCGCTTCGGGAGTGACTGCGGCGGCCATCGCCGCCCGGCTGTCCGCCGCCGGGCTCCCCACGCGCGTGGAGGAGCACAACCGGTTCACGACGGTCGAGGCGGAAGTGCCGGAAACGCTCTCCGCCGAGTCATGGCGGGAGGTCCTGGACGTGGTGGCCGATGCCGATCGATTCGGACTCCTGGCCACCAGCTTGAACGGCCGCACCTTATGGGCGGTCGTACGCAAAACGGTCCCCACGACGGGCGATGTCGGGGGACCGGGCTATCAGCGATAGGAGCTGACCAGCATGCTCAACCGTATCCGCCGTGCCGCCTCGCTCACCAGAGAGCGGTACTTCCCCAAGGGCCGACACCGCCGTCCCTTACCGCCTTCCCGGCCGCTGGCCGTTCCCACCTCCGCCGCGTCGGCTAGCGCGTCAACCATCGCCATGGGCCAGGCTTCGGCTGGCGCTGTCCACCGTCGCCCCCTGAGGGGTGAGGACGTCGCGCTTGTCCGTCCGTACCTGCTGGCGTGGGAAGAGCGTGTACGAACGCGAGCGGTGGTCGTCGCGCCACGTCTGCCGGCCGATGCTTGGTCGGCCCTCGCGGGGGTTCGCTGATGCCTCCTCGTCGACAGGCGCGCGGCGCGGACACCACGTCCGTCCCCTACCGCTCGATCGCGTGCAGGATCGGCACGCACGTCTCCTGCGTTGAGTCCTCCCCGTTCTTGGCACCGATCGACGTCCCGGTGATCTACGAGTCGTGCGACTGCCTGTGCCACTCGACCCCCGAGCTGTCTGCGGTCGTGGAGGTGACGCTGTGAGGCCTCAAGTCCCCATCGGTGCCCTGGTTTCCCACATCGAGGTCACGGCGGCCACCGTGCAGCGCGGCGACATCATCCAACTCGGCGGCCAGGCATGCCGGGTGAGAGACCTTTTCCAGCTCCCTCAAGGGGCTAAGCAACTGGTCTTCCAGTCGGGCGAACTGCTTGCCATACACGCTCGTACTCGGCTCGTCGCCGTACGACTGGTGAGAAGGCGGTGACCGGCGCCGTGCCCTCTCGTCACCACGACATCGCCGACGATCTCCGCCACCAGATCACGACGGGCAGCATCAAGCCTGGCGAGCGCCTACCGTCCGAAGCCGGCCTGGCCGCCCGGTACAGGGTCAGCACAGTGACCCTGCGACGCGCCCTCGCCGCACTCCAGGGCGAAGGCCTCGTCGAGAAGATCCACGGCAAGGGCAACTACGTCCGCCGCCCACGCCGCAAGATCATGTATGTCGGCGGCTGGGGCACGCTGGACCCCTGGACCGCTGCTGAGCCAACGTTGCCCGTCACGGTTCGCAGCACCACGGTTCCGGCCTCCGTGCACCTGACGACGTTGCTGAAGGTGCCCACGGGCAGCCCCCTCGTGGAGTACTCCTGTCTCAGCCTTGAACATGGGTCGCCGCAGGGCCTGGCCCGCATCTACATCCCGCGCGACCTGGCCCCGGCCGGAGTGCTCGACGACGACTCCGCGTGGCGGGAGGCGGTCACGAGATTCGCAGTCCTTGGCCCGTCGCCGGCCACCATCCGAGAGACGGTCTGTGCCCGCTCTCCCACCCCAGACGAAGCGTTGGCACTCCGGATCGGCAACAACATGGCCGTTCTCGCGATCACGCGCATCGCCACCGACGCCGCCGGTCGCGTCGTTGAAGCCGCGCTCCTGGCCTTTCCGGGAGACCGAGTCGACGCCATCTTCACCGCCCACCACGTGCTCAACGAGAGGTCAAACCAAGGATGACGACACCGAACGAACTTCGGCTTCTCCCGTGGTCGGGCCCGGGGGACAAGCCCTGCTACCTGAGCACTGACAATCCGGACGGCTACATGTCCCGCCTCGCGGACGGCATCGAAGCCGTCCAACTCGGCACGGCAAGCCAGTTATTGGATGAAGCCTCAGAAGCTCTCGACAACCAGGACGCGTCCCTTGACGAGATGCGGTGCCTGGTCAGAGAGCTGACCGGGGCTTTGCGGGATGTCTACCGCGTCGCAACGAGCCGCGGCCACCTCCGGGCAACGAGTGATCCGCGTGGGTCCGCCTATTGATCCACGGCCACGCCGACCAGCACGGCAAGAGAAGCCCATGGCATCTGACCAGATCAGATGCCATGGGCTTCAGGTTTTGTCAGCCGACTTCCGTCGACCTTGGACGGCCTGAGGACTGCTTCGTCCCGAAGCAACTTGGACAGGAGCGTTGCATTGGGCCGGTGGGCGGTTCACCTGCGCTGACGGTTCACATCCTTCCGTGATTGTCCGCTGGTGTGCGGGCGGGTTGTCACGCAGTTAGACACGCAACCCTGCCTCGTGCTGATTGTCTGGGCTCAGGTAGTGACCCGCAGAGCGATAAGTCCGCTTGCGCTCTAAACCTAGAAACTTACGTCGCCCTGTACGTCCTTAATAGTTACAATCTTTCCAACGTTGGCTTGATCTGTCACAGTCACTTGACTGTTCAGCACCTCTTTCTGGCTGTATCCCTGCGTCTCCAGTACGGACAGCAAGTCACTGCGAAATCCAGAGTCGCTGTCCAAATAGCGGTCTAGCGCGGAACGTACATCGGCTTGCGCCGATGCACTAGAGGGGTCATCTTCGCAGCGCTGCAGGGCATCGAGCGCTTGCTGATCCCGCCCGAATTTGTTTCGCAGAAAGGCGGCAATACGAGTGGTCGTTCGCCAGGCCCCACTTCCAGCCTCAGCCAGGTATCCTCCAGCCAGCAAGGTTGCTACAGTCAAGGAAATAGGATCAGCCATGGTGTTTCCTTCGGTGTTGTGTTGTTGTTGTCGGGTCGGTCGATCTAATGACTTTCCAGAGGCTTGCGTTTTTCCGAGGTGACTCGCTCAGCCTCACGAGTAAATTCTAACGCCCTAACGGAATAAAATTCCGCCTTATCGGTGTCGCCTAGTTCTGTCCAGATAGAGGAAAGCTCTTGTGCTGTTTCGAGTGCTCTCTCATGTTGCTGCATGAGAACTTCCAAACGCATTTTTTCCGTGTATACTTTCGCGGCATCCTCTATGCGATCGAGTCCTCTCAGAGACACTCCTACCCTGCGTAGACATTGCGCGAGATGCTTTGCCGAACCGTATGATGTCGCAATATCTGCCGCCTCGCGGGCAAGGGAGAGCGCCTCGTCAATGTCCTCGTTCTTTTGAAGTGCTGCACTGCGGCAGAGCAGCACTTTTATCAGCTCAGGCACCCTGTCATGCTGGCGGGCGATATCTTGAGCTTTGTCCAGCAATTCAATAGCCCGGCCGAAATTTTCACGCCGCGTGTAGGAATCTGCCCAGCAGTGCAGCGTGTTGATCAAGCCTTCCGGCACCTCATCAATGCCGGCAGTATTGAGAATATCTGCGTACAGACAATCTGCTTCCTCGTACTCTTTCGCCTTTTCGTGCTTGTCCGCAAGAGTATGCAGGATCCATGCAATTCCTGACGTGTCATTCTGCTCACGTGCCAGTCTCAAAGCCTCCTCGTAAGTCGTGCTGGCCTCATCAGCCTTGCCCATGCGCTGGAGGACACCTGCTTTCCTCGCTAGCCGAATTTGAAGCGCTTTCTGATCCTTAGCGGCCCGCGTTTCGAAAATTGCTTTTTCGTAGGCGTCGATCGATTCTTCGAGCATGCCTGCAGCGGCCAAACAGGATGCCATGCCTTGGTAGGTGGTGCTAAGGGAATTTGAGTTGGCGCTAGCCTTTATGGCCAGTGCAAGTTCTTCCTGAAAATACCTTAGCGCTTTGTCGTGGCGCCCAATTTCGCTGTACAAATGCCCAAGTGCATGGAGGGCCCTAGCCTGGCCTGGCAAATGACCTAGCGCAGCGTATATCTCAACAGATTCACTGTAAGCAGACATGGCTCGACCGACGTCCCACTGGCCGCTTGAGGTCTTACCAATTTCCCATAGAACGTCGGCGCAACGTTCAAGGTTCTTCATTTCACGAAAGACCTTCAAGGAGTCTTCTAGATATGATCGGGCGTCATTGAACCGATTTAGATTCCTGCTTGCTTGGCCAAGTCCTCCGAGCATCAATGCTTCGCCTTCGCGAGCCCCGCATCTGCGCGCGGCTGCTAGGCCAGCCTTGTTGCACAGAATCCAGTCGCTATAATCACTTTCTACTGAATGGAAGTTGGCTAGGTGATCTGCTGTTTTCCAGCACAGGTAATCCCAATGGTTTTCATTGGCCAGCGATACGCCAGCCACAAGACCTGGTCTTTCTTGACGCACCCATTTACGGATGGATGGACTGTCACCTTCCAGGACTTCGAGGTGCCATTGAAGCAGGCGATGAAGAGATTCTGATACAGTCGCGGGTGAGTCTTGATCGACAGCCCTTTCTTTCGCGAAAAGGCGCATCAGGTCATGGATCTTGAACCTGTCGGGCATGTCGTCAGGACTGATCAAATGGCGATCTGCTAGGTCTTCCAGCGCATCTTCAACAAAATACTCGTCGGCATCAGTCAACCTGGCGACTGATTCCACGCTGAATGAGAATCCGAGAGTTAGTCCTACTGCGCGAAATATGCGCGATTGGACATCAGTTAGCGATTCGTAGGCCGTTGCGAAAACTGATCGAATTGCAATATCGTCAGCGCGCAGTACCTCTAGACGCCTCTGTTCGTCTCGCAGTCGACTCACCATTCGCGCCAATGGCCAGAGTGGACGCCTGAGCAACTGCGCTCCAGCGATGCGCAAAGCTAGTGGGAGTCGCCCACAGATCTCCGACAGTTCATGGGCTTCATCAATGCTGTCTGCGATACGGTTGGCACCAAGAAGTATTTTGAGGAACTGCGTGCATTCATCCAAATTCCATACGTCAACCGAGATGCTTTGTGCTCCCGGAAGCATGGCTAATGGGCGGCGGCTTGTGATCAGTGCAGCGCTGCGCGGCGATGTGGGAATCAAGTCGTTCACTTGTGCCGTGTCGGCTGCATCATCAAGGACTACGAGTATCGCCTTGGTCGCAACTAGTGTCCTGTAGGCGGTCACGAGACTTTCGTAATCGCCTGGAATCTCGTCGAACGTGACGCCTAGGTCCTTTAGGAAGCGCACCAGGACCTCATGGGGATCTGCTGGATTGGAACCTGCGCCGGCGAGTGTCGCATAGAGGATTCCGTCGGGAAATCTTTTCGACTGCCTATTCGCTGTCCTGATGGCGATTGACGTTTTCCCTACGCCGGCCATTCCGGAGATGACCCAAATGGCCGGGGTTTCGAGGTTAATTGCGAGAGATTCGTTAATCCTCTCGAATATTTCCTTGCGTCCGGTGAATTCAGGAATATCGCGTGGAATCTGTAGCGGATGTCTGCGCTGCTTGAGTTCCGGTCCGCTCAGGGATACATGGCCAGCGTGTTCGATCACCACAGCCTTGCCGACGGTTGCATGATCCGATATCCGGAGGTTGGTGCGCTCTTCTTCTTGCTGCATGTAGGACCCCGCTACTGAGATCTGGCCCGGCAAGGGTGAGGTGCGCATGCGCACCTCATGTAAGCGTACCGAGCAAGTTGGCAGTAGGTGTGGCTAACGTGAACGGGAAGCCGAGTCGGCGGAGCGGGTTTGGCCGGTGTCCTGCCCGGTTTGGGGTCGAGCATGATCAGGGGGCCGTACGCTGGCCGGCAACTCGGGCAGGCTGTGATCCTGCCCGGAATTTGAACGAGTGGCCCCCTGTTCTTGCTCGACGCGGGACCCGAACCGGGGAGGTGGCTAAAGCCGTGGAGCCGACCGCCCCAGCCACAGAGGGTGTCTCCCCACTTCATGCCCGCAGTCCCCGAGCGCGCCGCCGGGCGCGGCCAGCCGGGGCGGAGACAGGAGGCAGGCCGCGCCCGGCGGCGCGCGCCCGCGCTGTGCGCGGGTCTTGATGAAGTAGAGAAAGTCTTATCCCGTTGTGGTGAGTTGCTTGCCGTCGTGGCTTCGCACGTGAGGGCCGTTGCTGTCCAGGGCGTCCAGGAGTCTGATCGCGTAGACCTCGGACATGCGGTCGCTGACCTCGTCGGGCGTGAGCCAGGAGACGGCTGTCGACTCGCTTGATGTGCGCTCGGTGCCGCCGGAAGGCTTGCACCGGAAGACCAGGGCGACGATGCCTCGGGTCGTGTTCTTGTAGACGCCGGTGAGTTGGTCCACCTCGACGCGGATGCCTGTCTCTTCCCACACTTCGCGGGCTACGCCGGCTTCGGGTGTCTCGTTGAGTTCGAGGATGCCGCCGGGGAGCTCCCAGGTGCCGTTGTCGGCTCGGCGGATCGCCAGGAGGCGGCCGTCCTCGCGCACCACTACTCCGGCTACGGATACGGAGTGCAGGGGAGGGGGTGTCGCTTCCTGTGGTTGACTCATGTAGAGGAGCATAGGAGGCAGGGAAGGACTATGGGAACTGCGGCGGGAGGGGCCGGTTCCGGGCCTCGGTATGTGCAGATCGCTGACGACCTCGTGCAGCAGATCCGGGCGGGTGTTCTCAAGGCCGGCGACATGGTGCCGAGTGAATCCGAGCTGGTGGACCGCTACGGCGTCTCCGGAGGGACGATCCGTAAGGCCATGGTCGAGGTGCGGGCGAGTGGGCTCGTCGAGACTCGGCACGGCAAGGGCTCGATCGTGAAGAACCGGCCTCCCGTGCGGCACCGCTCCTCCGATCGATTCCGGCGCTCCCTTCGGCAGGGTGGCCAGGCCGCCTACCTCGCAGAGTCCGCACAGTCCGGCGCCACCGCAAAGGTCAGCGTTCTCTACATCGGCCCCATGGATGCGCCCGAGGATGCCGCCGAGCGCTTGGGCGTCCCTGCCGGTACGCAGGTGCTGGCTCGTCGGCGCATCTACTTCCGTAACGGCACTCCGGTCGAGACCGCTTCGTCCTATCTGCCCTGGGACGTGGTGAAGGAGATCCCGGAGCTGTTCGCCGAGAACCCCGGGGGCGGTGGCATCTACGCCCGACTCGAAGACTACGGGCATGAGTTCGCGGAGTTCGTCGAGACGCTGCAAGCGCGTCCGGCCTCGAAGTCGGAGGCGTCGCAGCTGGCGCTCAGCCCGGGTGCGCCCGTGGTTCACCTGATCCGGGAGGCCCGTACGACCGCGGGTCGCGTGGTCGAGGTGTGCGACACGCTCATGGCCGCTGACCAGTTCGTTTTCGAGTACCGGATCCCTGCCGGCGACTGACTCCCGCTCAACTCCCCTCAACCCGTCGCGAGTTCCTCTTCGCGGCGGGTTGACTCATGTACAGGAGTGATGCACTCTTCTTCATGTCACTCATACACATGAGTGGCGGAGTTCAGCATCTATAGAGGAGTGATCTGCTGTGCGTCAGATTCCCGTCGACACCTCCAGTGCGGTCGTGATGGTCGCCAAGACTCCGCAGGTCAAGGTGCGTGACCGTCGTACCGGTGAGATCGCCACCGACATGGAGACCGGTGCTCAGCTCATGACGGTGGACGTGATGTTCGCGGCGAACGAGGAGGTGGAGATCCTGTCCGTCACCGTTCCGGAGCCCGGGATCAGCGGTGAGCTGTCCATGGGTACGCCGGTCGCGCTCACCGGCCTGGTGGCCCGTCCGTGGGAGAACGACTTCAACGGCCAGCGGCGACACGGCATTGCGTTCCGCGCGGTCGCGGTCACCTCGCTCGCCGACGTCGCCGCCACTGGGTCGAAGGCGGCCTGATCATGACCGCCTTCACGGTCGTTCTGGTGCTGGTCGTCGCCGCTGCGGGTCTCCTGCGGTGGCGGCGCCCCGCCTGGTACTGGCTGGCCTTCGGGGTCACTCTGGCCGCGTTGCGGGTCCTGGCCCGGTACCGCTCGGTCATGGACGCGTGCGGGTTGACCGTTCCGCCGGCGCGGTGGCGGTTAGCCCTGGCTCGTGCCGCGAGTCGGCCGATACCTGAGCCCCGCCCGCCGCGCATTCGACGGCTACGGCCTACGCGCACCGGTCTGGTCCTGCGGCTCAAGCTCCGTCCCGGACAGGACGCTTTCGACATCGCCGCGGCCTCGGACCGGCTCCGGCACTCGTTCTCGATGTTCGGCGTGACCTCGCGTGAAGTGCGGTCCGGTGTCGTCGAGGTGCGGATGACCGGATACGACGTGCTCAAGCGGGTGCAGATGCCCGCCGAGACAGAGACCCGGCCGATGCGGGTACCCGTCGCCCTTCGGGAAGACGGGGCGGTGCACTACCGCGACTACCGGGCGATACCTCACGCCCTCACCCTCGGCGCCACGGAGTCAGGCAAGTCCGTCTACCAACGCAACCTGGTCGCCGGTCTCGCACCCATGGACGTTGCCCTCGTCGGCATCGACTGCAAGCAGGGAGTCGAACTCTTCCCGCTGGCCCGCCGGTTCTCCGCGCTGGCCGACAGCCCGGACACCGCCGCCGAACTCCTCGACGCACTCGTGGCCCGGATGGCAGACGTCTACCGCCTCATCCGGACCCAGCAGCGCATCACCGTCGATGTGCCGGACGCGGAGATCGCCGCCGACATCTGGGACCTGCCGGATGAGCTCCGCCCGACCCCGGTTGTCGTCCTGGTCGACGAGGTGGCAGAACTCGCCCTGTACGCAACGAAGGAGGAGGAACGGCGGCGGGACCGCATCATCACCGCCCTGGTCCGTCTCGCACAGCTCGGCCGCGCGGCCGGCATCTACCTCGAAATCTGCGGACAGCGCTTCGGCTCCGAACTCGGCAAGGGCATCACCATGCTCCGCGCCCAACTCACCGGCCGCACCGCCCACCGGCTCAACGACGAGACCTCCGCCAACATGGCCTTCGGCGACATCGCCCCGGACGCGGTCCTCGCCGCCATCCAGATTCCCGCCGACATGCGGGGCCTCGCCATCGCGGGCGACTCGTCCGGCGGGTGGCACCGCATCCGCGCTCCGCACACCTCGCTCCGGCAGGCCGTGAACCTCTGCAACCGGTACGCCGACCGCACCCCGGACCTGGCTGAGCTGGCCCCCTTCCGGCCTGCCGTGACTGCTCCGGTCACCGCTCTCGTGCCTTCGGCGAAGGCCTCTCCGGCCACCGCCTGATTTCTCTCCGATCCACCCGGTAGGCGCGACCGTCCTCGCGCCGGGTCCCTACCCCCTCCATGCCCAAAGAAGGGAGAACCGCCATGTGCCCGGACTGCGACGACTTCGCCCGGACCGTGCTCCTCCTCGGTCAACTTGCCCTGTACGCCGACATGGACGGCGCCGATCTCGACTTCGCGGACGCCGTCAGCTCGTCGCTCGCCGCGTCGCTGCCGGAGCCGCCGCAGGGCACGTTCCCGGATGACTCCGACCCCGCTGAGGGCTCCTGATGGGCGCCCGGCACGGTCTCCGGATCGACGCGGTGTTGATCCAGGCGGTCATCGCCGGAGCTCTGTCCTTCGCCCACCTGCACGACCTCGCCGCCGCGGCCGGACAGGACGGCTGGAAGGCATGGGCCTACCCGGTCAGCGTCGACCTCCTCCTTGTCGCCGCCTGGCGTCGGCTGCGTAGTGAGGGACCGTCCCGGCTGGCCTGGTGCTGGTTCCTGGTCGCACTGTTCGCCTCGCTCGGTGCCAACGTCGCCACCGCCGGCTTTCTCGACCTGGCCGACCCGCCCGCACCACTCCGCCTCGGCATCGCCGGATGGCCTGCGCTCGCCTTCCTCGGCGGCACCCTCCTCGCGCACTCGTCGGGGGAGTCGGAGCCGGTTCCGCCGGCCACCGTCGCGGACGCGGAGGACATCGGGCCCGTCCCTGCGCCTGACGCCGTCCCGGCCCCGCCCCCGGATGAGGAAGCCACTACGCCTCCGGCCCTGCCATCACCCCCGGCACCGCAGGTCCCCGCCGCACTGGTCGACCACGCCCGCAAGGTCGCCGAGGAGTACCGCACGCGCACCGGCTCTCCGATCGACACGGACACTCTCCGCGCCCGCCTCGGCGTCCCGCCCCACCTCGCCGACGCCATCGCCGCCCGCCTCAGCTGACCGCAAAGGAGAACAGAAATGACCAACGACCCCGCCGACTTGACCGTGGCCGACTACCTCGACGGAGCACGGGACATGGCCGCGGCCGGACGCTCCTTCCTCGCCCACCTGCTCGCCGAGGAAGCCGCACGACGCGTCGACGACCCGGCCACCGCCCGCAACATTCGCGCCCAGTACCCCGACCCCACGACCGACAAGGGCTGACCGGCATGCCCGCCCGCGACAGCTTCCACTCCGTGATGCGGATTGGCCCCGTGCAGATCGGCACCCACCGCGACCGCACCGGCCGCACCGCCCACGCCGCCGTCTGCACCGCCGACCGCTGCGGCTGGTCCGCCGACTACTCCAGCCGGACCGCCGCCCAACTCGCCGCTCGCACCCACCGCTGCACCGTCCGTTAGGAGACAGCGTCCATGGACGTCCCCCTCTGGTTCGCCCTGCTGGCTGTCGGCTACCTCGGCATCAAGCTCTTCCGCCCGCCGCTGTGGCTGATCTGCGTGCTCCTCCTCGGCGGCTACCTCCTCGCCGACAGCCTCTTCGCCTCCGTCATCGACACCGCCGTCAAGTAGCCCGCACCCGGGAGAGGAGAACCAACCATGTTCCAGCCCAAGATCCCGACCATGCCCCAGCCCACCGGCCTGGTCACCCCGCCCGCCGCCATCCAGCCGACCACCATCACCCCGGGTACGCCTGGCCCGGCACCCGCTGCCGCCCCGGCGCCTTCCCGGTCGGTCGTCCAGCTCACCCCCGGCACCGCGGTCGCGCTCGTCGGCGCAGGCACCGCCGTCGTCCTGGTCGTGGGCGTCGTCTTGGTCTCGCTGCTCCTGGCGGTCGCCATCACCAGCGCTTCGGTCGCCGTCTGCGCGGTCGTCCTGCCCTCCCTGATCGCCTCGGACGCCAAACGCCACTGACCGGCCCCCGGGTGGCCTCGATACCGCCAAGCATCCGCCGCCCGGGAGCTGTCCCCACCGATCGATCTCGCAACCGGAAGGAATCCCCAGCATGGCCCACCGGGCCTCACCCTCGGCACAGAAGCCGTCCATGCCCGCCCCAACGCTCGACCCGGCCGTCCTCGGGGACGTCCTCCGGGTGGCCTCGGCCTCCGACTACACCCGCTGGGAGGATCAGATTCGCCGTACCGGCGGCTGCGCCGACCCGGTCCACCTGAGCGGCTGGGTAACCCACAAAGACAAGATCAGCGGCGAAACCCTGCACCGCTACTCCACCGCGTACGAACCGGGCGGGCGCCTCCGTATCGCCTGTGGCAACCGCCGCGCCTCCCGCTGCCCCTCCTGCGCGTGGACCTACGCGGGCGACACCTACCACCTGATCCGCGCCGGCCTCGCCGGAGACGACCGCCGCGACATCCCCGCCACCGTCCGCGACCACCCGCGCGTCTTCGCCACCCTCACCGCCCCGTCGTTCGGCCCGGTCCACAACCGCCCCGACCGCGGCGCCTGCCGCTGCGGCACCCCGCACGCCACCGACGCCCCGGACCTCGGCACCGCCCTTGATCCGGACTCCTACGACTACGCGGGCGCCGTGCTCTTCAACAACCATGCCGGGCAGCTCTGGCAGCGCTTCACCACCCGACTCCGCCGCGAACTCGCCACCCGTGCGGGCATCCGACGCTCCGAGCTCGGCGACCATCTCCGCGTCTCCTTCGGCAAGGTCGCCGAATTCCAGAAGCGCGGAGCCCTCCACTTCCACGCCGTCGTACGCCTCGACGGCCCGGACGGACCCGGCACACCGCCACCCGCCTGGGCCACGGTCGACGCCCTCACCGACGCGATACGAGCCGCCGCCTCGCACTCGTACACCTCGGTCTCGGTCCCGGCTGCCTGTGACCAGCCTTCCCGGACGTTCCGTTGGGGCCGACAGCTCGACGTCCGCCCGGTCAAAGCCTTCGGCGACGGCTCCGATGTCACCGAACAGGCAGTCGCCTCCTACGTGGCCAAGTACGCCACCAAAGCCGCCGAGAACACCGGCACCCTGGACCGCCGCATCGGCGAGCTCGCCGAACTCGACCGCCACCGCGTCCCCGATCACACCCGTCGGCTCATCACCGCATGCCGTGAGCTCGACCACCTCTATCCGGACCGGCGCCTCTGGGCATGGGCGCACATGCTCGGCTTCCGCGGCCACTTCTCGTCGAAGTCGCGTACGTACTCCACGACCCTCGGCGCCCTCCGCCAGGAACGCGCCGACTACCGCGCCGCCCAGGAAGCGCCCGCCCTCGGCCTCGCCGACCGCGAACCGGACACCGTCCTCGTCCTGGCCGATTGGCAGTACATCGGCCACGGGCACACCCCCGGCGAAGGGGCCCTTGCCGCCACCATCGCCCGTGATCTCCAGACCAACCGTGAGAGCGCCCGCGAGGCACTGAACGGTCGCACCGCCGACGAAGGGGAGTGGTGACCGTGGACCGACTGCTCACCGTGGGCCAGGTCGCCGAACGCCTCGGCACCGGTCTCCGCTTCCCGCGTCGGCTCATCGAGGAACGTCGCATCGCATTCGTCAAGGTCGGCCGACACGTCCGCATCCGGGAGAGTGCCGTGGACGAGTACGTCAGTGCCCACACGGTGGCACCGATCATCCTGCGGCCCGCCTCGCCGTACCGGCGGGCAGCCTGATGGCCGGCAAGCGCAAGTCCCGCCGCACCTTCGGCCGGATCCGCAAGCTGCCGTCCGGCCGCTTTCAGGCTCGATACCCGGGGCCTGACGGCGTGCTGCGCTTCGCTGATCGAACGTTCGCCACCACGACGGACGCCGATCGCTGGCTGGCACGGAAGCGCATAGAGATGGAAGAGGGCCGCTGGCTCGACCCTGCCGAGGGAAAGACCACCGTCCGCGACTGGTCGGCACGCTGGCTCGCCGCTGTCTCCCCGCAGCTGAAGCACAAAACGCAGGCCTCGTATCGGTCCCTGATCAACTCTCTGATCGTTCCGGCTCTCGGTGACCGTGAGCTGTCCAGCCTCCGGCCGATCACCGTCGTCGAGTGGGTCGGCTCGATGAAGACTCGGGGGCTCAGCGCGTCGCGGATCAGGCAGGCGTACCGGGTGCTCTCGCAGATCATGCGGGCAGCGGTCGACAACGAGATGATCGGGCAGACCCCGTGCAGGGGCGTGAAGTTACCTCGGATGCCGCAGACCGAGCCACACATCCTCACGCCGCTGGAAGCTTCGAGGGTTGTCCGGAGCGCGGCCAAGCCGCATGACCTGCTGGTCTCCTTGCTTGCCTACGCGGGTCTGCGGGTCGGTGAGGCGTTCGCGCTGCGGCGGGCTGACATCGACGTACTCGGGGGCCTGGTCGTCGTTGACGAGAACCTGGCGGAAGCGAACGGCACCCTCGTCTTCGACACTCCCAAGTCCCATCAGAAACGAGTCCTGCGGATCGGGCCCTCGCTCGCGTCGCGGATCGGCCGGCACCTGGAGACGCTGTCGGGTGGAGAGGAGGCTCTCCTCTTCGTCACGCCCGGTGGCAAGCCTCTGCGCTACAACCAGTGGCGCAAGGCGTACTTCGACCCTGCGGTGGCGGCGGCCGGGCTGACCGACGTCACTCCGCATGATCTCCGCGCCTCGCATGGCACATGGGTTGCCGACCGGTACGGCGTGATGACTGCAGCTCACCGGCTCGGGCACTCGAACGCGAGCGTGACCACCCGGCACTACGCTCGGCCGGTAGTCGGGCGCGACGACCAGGTAGCAGAAGCTGCCGATTCCTGGTTCATAGGGTGCAACCCCGAGCGCGGGACGCTTGGTGGGGACGAGTGAAAACGGCTCCGGAGGCGCTTGGGCCCGCTTGAGCAGCGTATTGGTCACCTAATTGAGTGAACACTTGTGCACTCAATTAGGTGACCACTTAATTGGCAACTAATTCCCGCGAAACTATGTGCGCGCTAATTCGGCGCGCTAATCTCGTGTCACATCGAGTGCATCTCAGATGTACTTGGGGTGGGCCAGGCTTCAGTTGCTTGGCAACCACCACAGTGGACGTGCCCCCCGACCATGCTGTCAGTGCAGTGCGAGGGGCCGCCCGTTGGAGTCAGCGGCCGCGTGTCAGCATCCAGACCAGGGCTGCGGAAGCGGTAGCTCCTACTACCTCAACCGACACCTGGTAGAGCCAGTGCTGCACGCGGTCGCTCGTCGTTTCAGACCGCAGTCGTGTGCGCATGGCTCTCAGGGCTTCAGCGAACTGCTGTCGCAGTCCTGCCCAACTGGATCGCAGCGCCTCGATGAGGCGCCGCCACATTCGCGCGATGCGCATGGCACAACCCTTCTCTTGTTGAGTCAACTGAGCGCTCAAGAGAGGGATATGGACCCGCGAAAAGTATGTCCGACTCGTTCGCCCCGTGTCTCACGGATCGATGGAATGGTCGGAGCCCGTCGAAGGGGTCTGAGCCGGCCCCATGGGGCACGCTGCGGGCACGACGGCAATCAAGGTGCCGGATTCGAGGAGCTAGTTGCGGGCTGACCTGCGCCTTGTGCGGTGACGCCACCGATGGCCGACCGGTCTTGAAAACCGTCGTGGCAGCGATGTCACCGTGGGTTCAAATCCCACACCCACCGCAGGTGAACGGCCCCTGACCAGTACGTATGGTCGGGGGCCGTTGGCATGCCCGGTCCCTGCCGGGCACCGCTGCCCCCTGGTTTCCCGCTCTCGGGGCTCGGCAGGGGGACACGGGGGCGGCTGGGCGCCGCCTCTTGTAGCCGTTGGGGTCCGCCCGTCACCCGTATGATCTCCGCGTCTCGCACGGAACACGGGCGGCGGACCGGTACGGCGTGACGACCGCTGCGCCCCGGCTCGGGTACTCGAACGCGAGCGTCACCACCGGCAGCACGCCCGACGGGTCGCCGGCCGCGACGACCAAGTGGCGGAGGCGTCGGACTTTTGGTCAGCGGGTCGGACGCCAGAAGTGGCGGCTCTGCGGAAGGCACTTCGGACTGACGTCCCCGCCCCACTCACTCGGTTCAGCGGCCCCGGACCACGAACGTGGTGGGGGACGTGGCGCGTCGCTCACGGGGACTCACTGGACGGTCGCGCTGCTCGATATCGTCAGATCTGATCGCGCTGCCTCGTGAAGCACGTTGAGCGCCTCTACCAACGGAACACGGCGGAGTTCGGCTACGCCGCTGGAGAGGGACCGGGCCGTGCGGAGCAACTCCCAGGTCCGCTGATTGACCGAGTGGGCAGCGGTGGCAGCCTTCTCGTTGCTCAGCAGGACGAAGGTCTCGAAGAGGATCGATCTCTTGTTCTCGCTCTCCTCCATCTCGTACAACGCGTCCGTTGCGTCCGTCCCTTGGTCGCGGGCCCGCCCGGCAGCCATGGCGGCCCTTTGGATTTCTTTGATGCACGTCAGGTATTCGATGTACGTGTCGAGCTTCCGCTCGTCCCACCGCGTGGCCATCTCCCGGCGGAACCTGGCCCGTTCAGCCACGGTTGTTGCGAAGTAGGAAGTCAGGGCGCCGATGAGGACGCCGACCAAGGTGAAGATCTGGGTGGCCATGATTGACAACGTACCTTCGCGACGGGCCGCGGTCCGGGGCATTCAAGAGGCCGATCTCCGGTCAGCGGGCACGATCACGTCCGTGGCGCACGTAGCGTTCATGCCATCGTTGACGATGACTTCCACTGGGGCCCTCATACCCCTCTGAACTGCGCGGGAGACCTGAAGCCGCGCGACCGGCGAACGACGGCCTGACGTGACGCGCCGCATCCCGCCCAGCAGCTCCGGGCGGACTTCGAGGGCGGCTGGGCTCATCGTGGCGGCTCGCAGCGGGTCGTGGTGAGGCGGGCGGCCGAGGCGATGGTGGCCCGGGCCTCGTGTTCGGGGAGGCCGGTGCGGACGGCGGCGCGGGTGAGGGCGTCGGCCAACGTGTCGCCGAAGCCGTGTTCGTAGGCGCGGCAGGCCGCCCAGAAGAGCCGGGTGTTGCGCTGGCCCTCGTCCGCGGCCAGGACGAACTGGACCAGGCCGCGGCCCTGGTCGGGATGGCCTGGGTGCCGACTGGGGCGGGCAGGGGGTGTCAGCAGCTGCAGGAGGGCGCTCGGGCAGGGTGCGGGCGGGAGAGTGCCGGTGCCGGGTACGAGGCGGTAGGCGCCGCGGGCGGTGACCGAGCCGGGCCCGACCAGGTAGCCGCCGACGCCGCGAATGTCGATGCCGGGGGCGAGGCGGCCGGCGGAGTTGGGGACGGACACGTCGGGCGGGCCGGACAGCCAGATGTGACGGCCGCCGCTGGGGGTGAGCACAGTGACGGTCGGCGGGATGGTGAACAGATGCTGCAGGGCGAGTTGCTGCAGGGCCGCTACTGAATCGTTCCTACCGGTGGTGTCGATGTCGAGGTCGACGCCGATGAGGTGGTGCGGGGCCCGTCCGCAGGCGATGCCGTAGCCGGTGGCCCAGGGGGCGGCGGCGAAGAGGGCGCGTACGGCGGCAGGGTCGGTGGTGGCGTCGTGGACGCCGTGCCCCGGACGGCCACAGGCGCCCTGGCAGCCGGACGAAGGGCTCTCGTCACGGTGTGGGGAGCGCAGGGCGGGGAGTTTGGTGGCGGACAGGGGTATGACGGGGAGCCCGTGCTCGGCGGCGGAGAGCGCGTGGGCCAGGGCCAGGGTGGCGGCACGCCGATCGGTGGTGGCCATGCTTCTATGTTCGTACTAACGTTCGAATAAGGGAAGGGGTGGTGGAGGGCGGACGTGGCTCGGTGGTGGAACGCTTCTCCTCCCCTGGGGCACGGGCGCTCGTGGCGAACCGATCTGACCTGGGGGTTCATGAGATCTGGGGGTTTACCTTCACTTCCTCATGCTTGCGGGGGAATCGGGTCGTGTGGGTGGTTCGCCGATGCGGCGATGGGCAGCTTTGATCTTGCGACGTCGTGACCATCACCGGGGCGGTCGGCCAACTGGCCCGGGTTCGGAGTGACTTTCGGTTCCTGGAGGAATAGACATGGCAAGCATCCGTACCGCTCGTGCCCTCGCCGTTGTTGCCGCCCTGCCTCTGGCCGCAGTTCTCTTCAGCGGTGTGGCCCAGGCCGACAACGGCTCGTTCGCGAACGACGGATCGAACGCGGGCGTGGCCACGATCAGCGGCAGCGGGGTCGGCGGGGACAACTTCGGGAATTCGTCCACCTCGCAGCAGCAGGCCACCGGTTCCGGAGCGTCGAACCAGAGCAACTCCGCGCAGGTGAACGGCTCGGCGTTCACGGACATCGATCAGTCCACGCACAACCTGGCGGTGAACTTCACCAACCTCTGGTGATCCGGGCTGCCGTGGCCCGGTCGGGGGGTCGGGTCACGGCGGGGAGCAACAGCGGCCTGCGTGCCGCCACTGCGGTGGCGGACGCGGGCCGTTGGGCCTTCGGGGTCGTGCGGGAGGAGGGAAGCGGGAGGAGGGAAGCGGGAGGAGGTAGGCGGGAGGAGGTAAGCGGTGGAAGGAAGGGGGCGTAGGAGGAAGGGGGCGGTAGGAGGAAGGCGGGAGGTAGGCGGGAGGTAGGCGGAGGGGGCTGGGAAGCGGGAACGGGATCCGGGATCCGGGCAGGCGGGGCTGTCCGGTGCCTTGACAGCCGAGCGGAATCTGACGGACAGTCAGAAACTCTGATCGGAAACCCTGATTCTTGTGCCGTTCCCGGGAGGCAGTCGCCGTGCATCTGGCCCCGACCGAGCGCCAGCAGGAGCTGCGCGCCGAACTCCGCGCCTACTTCGGCGAAGTGATGCCCGCGGGCGGTGGCCGCGCCGCCCCCGCAGCCCAGGGACCGGACGCACAGCGGCGGCTGCTGCGTCGTATCGGGGCGGACGGGATGCTCGGTCTCGGCTGGCCCGTCGAATACGGGGGACAGGGGCGCGGCGCGGATGAACAGTTCGTGTTCTTCGACGAGGCCTACCGGGCCGGTGCCCCGGTCTCCATGGTCACCCTCAACACGGTCGGTCCGACGCTCATGAAGTACGGGACCGAGGCGCAGAAGGAGTACTTCCTGCCGCGCATCCTGGCCGGCGAGCTCGTCTTCGCCATCGGCTACAGCGAGCCGGAGGCGGGTACCGACCTTGCCGCGTTGCGCACCAGGGCCGTACGCGACGGGGACTCGTGGGTCATCGACGGACAGAAGATCTTCACCAGCAACGCGCAGAACGCTGACTGGATATGGCTCGCCTGCCGTACGGATCCGGATGTGCCGAAGCACCGGGGCATCTCGATCGTTCTCGTACCGACGGATGCGCCGGGCTTCACCTGGACGCCCATCGAGACGGTGGGCGGGCTGACCACGACCGCCACCTACTACGACGGCGTGCGGGTGCCCGCGACCGCCCTGGTCGGAGCGGAGAACGGCGGCTGGGGGCTGATCACCAGCCAGCTGAACCATGAACGGGTGGCGCTCGCCGCGATCGGCATGCAGGCCGAGGATTTCTACGAGGAGGCGCTCGACTTCGCCCGCACGCCCGACCCGGCGACCGGGCGGCGGCCGGCCGACGAGCCGTGGGTCCGCTCCCGGCTGGCCGAGGCGTGCGCCCGCCTGGCGGCGACACGCCTGCTCAACTGGCGTCTGGTGGGGGCTGTGGGAGCGGGAGCACTGGCTCCCGGCGATGCGAGCGGCGTGAAGTTCGCGGGGACCGAGAGCGCCGTGGAGGTGTATCGCATCTGCCAGGAGGTGACGGGCGACGCCGGAATGATCCGGGGTGCTTCTCCCGGTTCCTTCGGGGACGGGGAGCTGGAGCGGATGAACCGGGCGGCACAGATCAACACCTTCGGGGGCGGGGTGAGCGAGGTGCAGCGGGAGATCGTCGCGACGATGCGGCTCGGAATGGCGAGGGGTAAGCGGTGACGGGCGGGGAGGGCGTCCGGGACGAGCTGTACGAGCGGCTCAGGGCGTACGAGGGCCGTCCGGCGGCCACGGAGGGGATCGGCAAGGACCGGGTCAACGAACCGATGATCAGGCACTGGTGCGAGGCGATGGGGGATGCGCACCCTGCATACGGGGGATCCGACGCCGTCGCCCCGCCGACGATGCTCCAGGCCTGGACGATGGGCGGGCTGTCGGGGCACACGGACCGGAGCGGGGCCTACGACGAACTGTTCGGACTCCTCGACGGGGCCGGGTACACCTCCGTGGTCGCGACCGACAGCGAGCAGGAGTACCTGTGTCCCCTGCGGCCCGGTGACCGGATCACCTTCGACGCGGTGATCGAGGCGGTGTCGGAGCGCAAGACGACGAAGCTGGGGACGGGGTACTTCGTCACCACACGCATGGACGTCCGGGCCCAGGGCGAACCCGCCGGGACGCACCGCTTCCGCATCCTCAAATACCGCCCCGCGAAGCCGACACCGAGCCCGACACCACCGAAGCCGAAGCCGAAGCCGAAGCCGAAGCCGAATGCGAAGGCGAATGCGAAGTCGGACGGAAGCCTGCTGCGGTCCAGGCCCGTGGTCAACCGGGACAACGCCGGATTCTGGGAGGGCGTCCAAGCCCACCGGCTGCTGATCCAGCGCTGCACGGCCTGCGGCACGAAGCGTTTTCCCTGGTTGCCCGGGTGCAACGCCTGCGGGTCGCCCGAGTGGGACACGGTCGAGGCCTCGGGTGAGGGCACCGTCTTCAGCCACGTCGTGATGCACCACCCCCCGTTCCCCGCATTCAGCGAGAACGGCGAAGGCGGGCCGTACGCGGTGGCTCTGATCGAGCTTGCGGAGGGCGTCCGGATGGTCAGCAACGTCGTCGGCGTGCCCTTCGACAAGGTTCGGGTGGGCATGCCGGTGCGGCTGGAGTTCATGCGGGCGGACCAGGAATTGATTCTTCCTGTCTTCCGGGGAAGTGAGGGCTGACATGGATTTCACGCCGAGCGAGGAACAGGCTGCGGCGCAGGGGCTGGCTGCCCGGATCTTCGGGGACCTGTCGACGCACGACCGTCTGGTGGCGGCCGGCAGCGGTACGGACGCCGGGCTCTGGAAGGAACTCTGCGCGGCCGGACTGCCGGGCGCCGTCGAGGAGACCGGCCTCCTGGGGCTGGTGCTGCTGGCGGAGGAGCAGGGCCGCACGACCGCGCAAGTGCCTTTCGTGGCGAGTTGTGTGTACGGGATCCTCGCCGTCGCCGAGCACGGTACGGACGAACAGTGTGGACGCCTGCTGGCACCGTTCCGGGACGGTACGGCTGTGGCGGCGGGGGCGTTCCCGGCCTGCGGCACCGTGCAGGCGGAGACACGAGAAGGTCTGAGTGCGGCCGTGGTCCCGGAGGCAGGCGGAGGCCGGAGTACCGCCGTGGTCCCGGAGGCAGGCGGAGGCCGGGGTGTCACCGTGGCCCCGGGGCCGGGAGGAGCTCTGGGTGCCGTCACGGACGCCGAAGCGCGCGGTGACCGGAGTGCGGTCACGCACCCCGAAGCGCGCGGTGGCCAGAGTGCCGCCACGGACGCCGAGGCAGACGGAGGTGTGAGTGCCGCCGTGCACGTGGAGCCGGGTGGGTGGCTGAACGGGAGTGTTCCTCTGGTTCCGTGGCTGCGCGATGCCACCCACGTCCTGGTCGCGGCCGAGGACCGGACCTTGTGGATCGTGCGGACCGCGGACCCCGGGGTGGCGACGGAACCCGTGGAGACCACGGCCCCCTGGTCGGCCGGGCGGCTCGTGCTGGCGGGAGCACCCGCGGAACGGCTGGGCGGACCGGAGGCGTACGAGGAGGTGCTGGCCACTGCCCGGACGGCGTTCGCCGGAGTGCAGGCGGGGGTGTGTGCCGGCTCGCTGGCCCGGGCGGTCGAACACACCGGCACACGCGTGCAGTTCGGGCGCCCCCTCTCGACGAATCAGGCGGTACTGCTGCGGGCAGCCGACGCGTACATGGACACCGAGGCGATCCGCGTCACGGCGTACGAGGCGGCATGGCGGCACGACGAGGGGCTGCCGTACGGGGAGCAGGCGCTCAACGCGGCGTGGTGGGCGTCCGAGGCCGGAAGGCGCGTCGTCCACGCGGGCCAGCATCTGCACGGCGGCACCGGTGCCGACCTCGACCATCCCGTACACCGCCACTTCCTCTGGGGGCGTCAGCTCGACGCCCATCTCGGCGGCAGCGGCACGGTACTTCAGGAACTCGGTGAGCTACTGGTGAAGGAGGGACCGAAGTGAAGGCCGGTGAGGAACTGGCACCGCTGGAGATCGCGGTGACCCGCACACTGATCGTGGCGGGCGCGATCGCCTCCCGCGACTACCAGGACGTGCACCACGACACGGAGCTGGCGCGGGAGAAGGGGTCCCCGGACATCTTCATGAACATCCTGACGACCAACGGCCTGGTCGGGCGGTACGTCACTGACCGGTTCGGGCCCTCCGCCGTGCTCAGGCGGGTTGCCATCAGGCTCGGTGTCCCCAACTATCCGGGCGACACGATGGTGTTGAGCGGAACGGTCACCTCGGTGACCGACGACGGGACGGCGGAGGTGTCGGTCGTCGGCGTCAACGGGATCGGCAGACATGTGACCGGCACGGTGACCGTCGCTCTCCCGGAGGGGTCCGCATGAGCGTGCGCAGGTCCGATTCGCTCGGTGGGAAGGCGGCGGTGGCGGGGATCGGAGCGACGGAGTTCTCCAAGGCCTCGGGCCGCAGCGAACTCAAACTGGCCGTCGAGGCGGTACACGCGGCGCTCGACGACGCGGGGCTCGCGCCCGCCGATGTCGATGGACTGGTCACCTTCACCATGGACACCAGCCCCGAGATCACCGTCGCCCAGGCGGCCGGCATCGGGGAGCTGTCGTTCTTCTCGCGCATCCACTACGGCGGCGGTGCCGCCTGTGCCACGGTCCAGCAGGCGGCACTCGCCGTGGCCTGCGGGGTGGCCGACGTGGTCGTCTGCTACCGGGCCTTCAACGAGCGGTCGGGGCGCCGCTTCGGCTCCGGGGTCCAGGAGCGGGAGCCCACGGCCGAGGGAACCGCCCTCGGCTGGAACCTTCCCTTCGGGCTGCTGACGCCCGCCTCCTGGGTGGCCATGGCGGCTCAGCGGTACCTGCACACGTACGGACTGACGCCGGAGGCCTTCGGGCATGTCGCGGTCACCGACCGGCGCCATGCGGCCAGCAACCCGGCGGCGTACTTCTACGGGAAGCCGATCACCCTCGCCGACCATGCGGATTCCCGCTGGATCGTCGAACCCCTGCGGCTGCTCGACTGCTGTCAGGAGACCGATGGCGGGCAGGCGATCGTCGTCACCAGTGCGGAACGGGCCCGCGACCTGCGGCAGCCGCCCGCGGTGATCGTCGCGGCCGCCCAGGGCGCGGGGCGGGCGCAGGAGCAGATGACGAGCTTCTACCGCGACGATCTGACCGGGCTGCCGGAGATGGGCGTCGTCGCGCGCCAGCTGTGGCGCAGCTCGGGCCTGGCCCCCGCCGATATCGACGTGGCGATCCTCTATGACCACTTCACCCCGTTCGTCCTGATGCAGCTGGAGGAGTTCGGCTTCTGCGGGCCGGGTGAGGCCGCGGACTTCGTGGCCGCCGACGCCCTGCCCCTGAACACCCACGGCGGTCAGCTGGGGGAGGCCTATCTGCACGGGATGAACGGCATCGCGGAGGCGGTGCGCCAGGTCCGGGGGACCTCGGTGAACCAGATACCCGGAGCGGGCACCTCCCTGGTCACGGCAGGCACGGGGGTGCCGACCTCGGGTCTCGTGCTGGGCCGGACGGGGTGAGCGGCGACGGGCCGGGCCCGTGGAGGAAGAGCCGGGGGCCCGGTTCGGCGGTCTCGGGGGCGACCCTGAGGACAGAAGGAGTGCCACCTCCACCTACAGGAGGTGGAGGTGGCCCTACCCCTACACCCTGAGGCGGACGCCGTTTAGGGACCTGGGGGCGATCCCCGCGGGGGCGCCCGCTCCTAGCGTGGAGTTATGACCACGCCAGTCTGCACGGGCGCCTCCAGGGGAGCCGCTGCCACCACCTCGGCCGTCCCGCGGAGCCATGCGGTCCCACGCGCCCATGCCACCACGCGCACCCCGGTAACCGCGCGTTCGACGCACGGCGCACGCGCGCCGTACGTTCCGTATCCGTCGTTCACGTCCTTCGTGCAGGCCCGCGGTCCGGTGCTGCTGCGTGCCGCCCGCTCGCTCACCGCGAATCCCAGCGACGCCGAGGACCTGCTGCAGACCGCGCTGACCAAGACGTACGTCGCCTGGGAGCGGATCGAGGACCACCGGGCGCTCGACGGCTATGTCCGCAGGGCTCTGCTGAACACGCGTACGTCGCAGTGGCGCAAGCGCAAGGTCGACGAGTTCGCCTGCGACGAGCTGCCGGAACAGGAGAGCGTGCCCGGGCCCGACCCGGCCGAGCAGCAGACGCTGCACGACGCCATGTGGCGTGCCGTGCTGAAGCTCCCCGACCGTCAGCGGGCGATGGTCGTCCTGCGGTACTACGAGGACCTCAGCGAGGCGCAGACCGCCGAGGTGCTCGGGGTGTCCATCGGCACGGTCAAGAGCGCGGTGTCCCGGGCGCTCGGCAAACTGCGCCAGGATCCTGAGCTGGCGCCCGTCCGCTGACCCGACTGCCCCCCCCGCGACGGACGGACGTGCGACCGCTGGCCCTGGGCCCGGTGGGTGTGCGACCGCTGGCCCTGGGCCCGGTGGGTGTGCGACCGATGGCCCTGGGCCGGGTGGGCGTGCGAGGGCCTGCTGCGTGATCGGCGGGTCGCCTTGGGCCGTGCACGCCGCGCGGACATATCGCTGACCTGCATGTCACGGACATGTCGAGGAGCACTTTCCAGTCTGCCCGGCTGGTGTGAATTTGCCGGACGACACCGATTCGTTCCCCCGGGAGTAGTGACATACCGAGCGGTATGTGCGCAGAATCAGCGGAACCTTACTGCCGCGTAGCGCCCACCGGGAGGACGCCGTGCTCAGCACCATGCAGGACGTACCGCTGACTGTCACCCGCATCCTGAGCCATGGGATGACCATCCACGGGAAGTCGCAGGTCACGACCTGGACCGGAGAGCCCGAGCCGCAGCGGCGGAGTTTCGCCGAGGTCGGCCGGCGGGCCACCCAGCTCGCCCACGCCCTGCACGACGAACTCGGCATCGACGGTGACCAGCGCGTCGCCACACTCATGTGGAACAACGCCGAACACGTGGAGGCGTACCTCGCCATCCCGTCGATGGGCGCCGTGCTCCACACCCTCAACCTGCGGCTTCCCGCCGAGCAGCTGGTCTGGGTCGTCAAGCACGCCGACGACAAGGTCGTCATCGTCAACGGTTCCCTGCTGCCGCTCCTCGCCCCGCTGCTCCCCCAGCTGACCTCGCTGGAGCACGTGGTCGTCGCGGGTCCCGGTGACCGCTCCCTCCTGGACGGCGCCGCGGTGCGGGTGCACGAGTACGAGGAACTGATCTCCGGCCGTCCCACCAGCTACGACTGGCCAGAGCTGGACGAGCGCCAGGCAGCCGCCATGTGCTACACCTCCGGCACCACCGGGGACCCCAAGGGGGTCGTCTACTCCCACCGTTCGATCTACCTGCACTCCATGCAGGTCAACATGTCCGAGTCGATGGGCCTCACGGACCGGGACACCACTCTGGTGGTCGTGCCCCAGTTCCACGTCAACGCCTGGGGACTGCCGCACGCCACGTTCATGTCCGGCGTCAACATGCTGATGCCGGACCGCTTCCTGCAGCCCGCCCCGCTCGCCGACATGATCGAGCGCGAACGGCCGAGCCACGCCGCGGCCGTCCCCACCATCTGGCAGGGGCTGCTCGCCGAGGTCACGGCCAATCCGCGCGACCTCACCTCGCTGGGCAACGTCACCATCGGCGGTGCGGCCTGTCCGCCCTCCCTCATGGAGGCGTACGACAAGCTCGGCGTCCGCCTCTGCCACGCCTGGGGCATGACGGAGACCTCGCCGCTCGGCACCATGGCCAACCCGCCCGCCGGGCTGACCGAGGAGCAGGAGTGGCCCTACCGCATCACACAGGGCCGCTTCCCGGCCGGTGTCGAGGCGCGGCTGGTCGGTCCCGCCGGCGAACACCTGTCGTGGGACGGCGAGTCCGCAGGTGAACTGGAGGTACGCGGTGCCTGGATCGCCGGTGCGTACTACGGCGGGGCCGACGGGGAGGCGCTGCGGCCCGAGGACAAGTTCAGCGAGGACGGCTGGCTGAAGACCGGCGACGTCGGCGTGATCAGCCCCGACGGCTTCCTCACGCTCACGGACAGGGCCAAGGACGTCATCAAGTCCGGTGGCGAATGGATCTCCAGTGTCGAGCTGGAGAACGCACTGATGGCGCACCCGGACGTGGCCGAGGCCGCGGTCGTGGCAGTCCCCGACGACAGGTGGGGCGAGCGACCGCTCGCGACCGTCGTCCTCAAGGAGGGTGCCACCGCCGACTACGAGGCGCTGAAGGCGTTCCTCGCCGAGTCCGGCATCGCCAAGTGGCAGCTGCCGGAGCGCTGGTCGGTCATCGCGTCCGTTCCGAAGACGAGCGTCGGGAAGTTCGACAAGAAGGTCATCCGCAAGCAGTACGCGGCGGGCGAGCTGGACATCACCCAGCTCTGAACCCAGGACCCACGGACATGACGAGGGCGGTACGGGATCACCCGTACCGCCCTCGTCATGTCCGTGCTCCGCCGCCGGAGGCGGTCAGTTCGTGCCGATCTTCGCGAGCAGGTCGACGATGCGGGACTGCACCTCGTCGCTCGTCGAGCGCTCGGCCAGGAAGAGGACCGTCTCGCCCGAACTCAGCTTCGGCAGCTCCGAGGGATCCATGCCGGCCGAGGTGTACACGACCAGTGGGGTGCGGTTCAGCTGGCCGTTGGCGCGCAGCCAGTCGACGATGCCGGCGCGGCGGCGGCGTACCTGCATCAGGTCCATCACCACCAGGTTCGGCCGCATCCGGGTCGCGAGCGAGACCGCCTCGCTGTCCGTCGCGGCGCAGGCGACCTGCATGCCGCGCCGCTCCAGCGTCTGCGTGAGCGCGATCGCGATCTCCTCGTGCTCCTCGATCAACAGGACGCGCGGCGGGTGCTGTTCGCTGTCGCGCGGGGCGAGGGCCTTCAGGAGCACGGCGGGGTCGGCGCCGTACGCGGCCTCCCGCGAGGCCTGTCCCAGACCTGCGGTCACCAGCACCGGCACCTCGGCAGCCACCGCCGCCTGGCGCAGCGACTGCAGGGCCTTGCGGGTGATGGGGCCGGTCAGCGGGTCCACGAAGAGCGCGGCGGGGAACGCCGCGATCTGCGCGTCGACCTCTTCGCGCGAGTGCACGATCACCGGCCGGTAGCCGCGGTCGCTCAGTGCCTGCTGGGTCGGGACGTCGGGGGCCGGCCAGACCAGGAGCCGTCGCGGGTTGTCCAGCGGCTCCGGGGGCAGTTCGTCGTCGACGGGCTGCGGGGACGGGCGGTTGGCGACCTCGACGGCGCCGCCGGGTCCGTCCAGGGGCTCCGGTCCCTCGACGGCGCCCTCGTCGGGCGCCCCGATCGCGTACGCGCGTCCTTCGGCCGCCGGAGCGGCGAGCAACTGCCCCGAACCCTGGCCCTGCACGGTGCCTCCGGTGCCCGTCTGCGGGGCGGGCGGCTGCGGGACGGTGGCGGGCGGCGTGGCGGCCGGCAGGGCGGCGCGTTCGTTGCGGTCACCCTCGGGCGGCGCGGCGAGCTTGCGGCGCCGCCCGGCCCCGCCCGCCCCGCCGAGCGTCTGGTTCTGCTGGTGGGCGAGGTGCTGGGCGAACGGCACGCCCTGCCCCAGCGTCCGCACACTGAACGCGCGCCCCTGTGTCGAGTCCGGCGACCCGGGCATGGGCGCCTCGGCGGGCAGCGGCTGGCGCCGGGCGTCCGGACCCTGCGAGAGCGTCCGCGGACGGCTTCCGTCAGGGGCGGGCAGGTCCGCCGGGCCGGCCTGGTCCGCAACGCCGTCAGCGCCCTCGGGAGCGGAACCGCGGGCGTTGCCGGCCGCGGTCGTGCCGGTGGTGTGAGTGGTCGGGCCCGGCGCGGGCAGGACGGGGCCACCGTCGGGCCCTTCCGGGGCGGCGAAGCCCTGCCCCGTCGTGTCGTCCGCGCCCCAGCCGCCGGGCTGTGCGGGCGGGGACGGCTGGTCGGAGGGGCCTACCGGTCCGCCCTGAGGCTCCAGCGGAGGCTGAGGGGCGTCGGCGTGCCTGGCGCGCCGCCGCCCGGTCGGGATCGGGTGTGCCTGCGGCGGGGTGTGGTCGTGCTCCGGCGCGGCGGAGACCGCGTCATGGCGCCCGGGCGGCGAAGCGTCCGCTTCACCGGCGAGGGGAGGCACCCGGTCGGCGTCCGCCGGCGGGAGCGCGAAGGGGACGCGCGGGCCCGCCTCGGCCTGGGCGGCCCGGTCCTGGGCGGCCGAGAGTGCGCGCCGGGCACGACGGCCGGTCGGCTGCTGGGCGGGCGCACCGGCCTGTGCCTGCTCGTGCGGCGACTGTCCGTGCGTCCGGGCGGTTCCGTCCTGGCCGGCGAAGGCCGCAGGGCCCGCGGCCTCCACGGTGGCGCCGGCGGCCGGGAGCGCCAGCTGGTTCTCGCCGCCCCGGTGCGTCCGCTGCCCGCCTGCCGGCACCGGCACCGGCGCCTCGGCCGGAACACCCTGCGGCGGGACGGTCTGACCGCGCTGCGGGCGGCCGCCTGCCCCCTGCGCGCCCTCGGCAGCCGTCACCACGGATCCCTCCGAAGGCGCGGGCGCCGCGGGCAGGGCGAGAGCCTGGCCCGGCCCCTGCTGCCCGGCACCGGCCGGGCCACCAGTCTCGGCCGGGCTGGGCCGGCCGCGCCTGCGGCCGGAGCCGCTTCCCTGCGGGGCGGGAACGAGTTCGTGCGGGCCCACCGCATCGGGCGCGGGCGCGTTCGCGGATGCTTCGACGGACTCGGGCGCGGGGGGAGCCCCCGCCTCCCGGCGCGCACGCCGGCGCCCGGTCGGCTCGACCGCCCCGGTGTCGGCCGCCCCGAGCTCGCCGGTGCCGTCGGAGCCGCCGACGGGGGCCTCCAGGAAGGCATCCGTGGAGCCCCGGCGCGCCCGGCGTCCACGCCTGCCGCCCTCGGGGACCGCGAGATCACTCGACGCCCCGGCATCGCCCACGGCCTCGGGGACCGGCGGGACCACGGCGGCCTCGGGGGCATGCGGAACCATGGCGGCCTCGGGGGCCATCGGGGGCATCACGGTCCCCGCACCCGCGCCGAGCGGGACTTCGAGTACGTACGCGCTGCCGCTCATCCCCGGCATCTCGTGCGTCTGGAGCACGCCGCCGTGCGCCCGCACGATCCCGCGCACGATCGGCTCGTGCACCGGGTCCCCGCCGGCGAACGGGCCGCGCACCTCGATGCGTACGACGTCACCGCGCTGTGCCGCTGCCACGACGATCGTCGAGTCGACGTACCCGCCACCCGGCACCAGCCGGGCCTTGCCGGTCGAGTCGACCCCGGCGACGTCCGCGACCAGATGCGCGAGCGCGGTCACCAGCCGTCCCGCGTCGACCTCGGCCTCGATCGGAGGGGCGTGCACGGCGAACTGGGCACGTCCGGGGCCGATCAGCTCGACGGCGGCGTCGATGCCGGCGGTCACCACGCCGTCGAGCAGCACGTTCGTCTTGACGAGCGCCTCGGAACCGCCGTCCAGGCGCTGGTAGCTCAGCACGTTGTCGACGAGCGTCGTCATCCGGGCATAGCCCGCGGCCAGGTGGTGCAGGATCTGGTTCGCCTCGGGCCACAGCTGGCCGGCCGGGTCGGCGGCGAGCACGGACAGCTCACCGCGCAGTTCCTCCAGCGGCCCGCGCAGCGACTCGCCGAGCACGGCGGTCAGCTGGGTGTGCCGGGCGGACAGGTCGGCCAGCCGCTCGGCCTGCTCCTCCAGCTCGGAGGCGTACCGCTCGGTGCGGTCCGCCAGTTCGGCCGCGTGCTGTTCCGTCAGTCCGGTGACTTCGGCGGTGTGCCGCTCGGTGAGGTCCTTGAGCTCCGCGGTGTGGCTCGCGGTCAGCTCGGCGACCTCGCTCCTGCGCTTCTTGTCGAGCTCCTCGTACGGCCGGCGGTCGGTGAACGTCATGACCGCGCCGACCAGCTGGTCGCCGTCCCGCACGGGCGCGGTGGTCAGGTCGACGGGCACCTGCGCACCGCTCTTGGACCACAGGACCTGCCCGCGCACCCGGTGCTTGCGCCCCGACTTGAGGGTGTCGGCCAGCGGCGACTCCTCGTACGGGAACGGTTCGCCTTCGGCCCGTGAGTGCAGGATCAGGGGGTGCAGCTCCTGGCCGCCCAGGTCGGTGGCGCGGAAGCCGAGGATCTGGGCGGCGGCGGGATTGACGAGCACGACACGGCCGTCCGTGTCCGTGCCGACGACGCCCTCGGACGCGGCCCGCAGGATCATCTCGGTCTGGCGCTGCGACCGGGCCAGCTCGGCCTCGGTGTCGACGGTGCCCGACAGGTCGCGCACGACGAGCATCAGCAGCTCGTCACCCGTATAGCTGCCGCCGTAGGAGCTCTGGACGTCGGTGTACGCCGCCTGCCCGTCCTCCAGGCTGGCGCTGGTCACCTCGACGGGGTACTCGACGCCGTCGGTACGCCGCGCGGTCATCCGCGTGGGCTTGGTCCGGCCCCGCTCGTCCGCAGCCTCCGGCCTTCGCATCGACCCCGGGATCAGCTTGGAGTCGAACTCCGGCAGCAGATCGAGCAGTCCGCGACCGACGAGCGCGGTGCCCGGCGTCTCGAACATTTCGAGGGCGATGGTGTTGGCGTTGACGACCGTACCGTTGCAGTTGACGAGCAGAAGCCCGTCCGGCAGGGCGTCGAGTATGGCTGCGAGGCGAGCAGCGCCTCGAGATGGCCTGCTGCTCACGACGACGCTTCCTCCCTGATTACTGCACCTTGCCGACAGCGGGCCCCATCTTGCCCCTCGGGCCTCAGGCTGTCACTGGAGGAGTCTAAAGGCAGGGGAGGGGCAAGGGGCGGCGGATGAGGGGGAGCTCTCACCAAGGTTCTGTGCATACGGTGTACGACTCTGGCCCATTACGTGCCCCGCGGGCGGCCCGGGAACGGGTGCAGCCGCAGCTCACCGGACGTTCGGGAGCACCGGCCGCAGGCTGTTCCAGCGGCCGATCTCGCATCCGTTGGTCCGCTCGAACGAGGAGTCGATGCTTCGCCCCTCCCAGGTCCCGGTGATCCGGGCGGTGGCCCCGCCGCCGAACTGCTGCGTGCACATCGCGCTCCGGGACACCGGCGCGAACGGATCCGCGCTCTCGCCCGGAAGCTGCGCCAGCCGGTCGCAGGCCTGCTGCGCCACGGGGTGGGTGCCGCCGGCCGGGTCGCAGTCCAGCTCGTACGTTCCGTCGGCTTCCGGGTTCCCCGACCCGGAGACGACCACGGTGAGATGCGTGCCGGCCTCGTCGTTCTGCAGCACGGGCAGCGGCAACGGCAACGGAAGGGGACCGGCCACGGCCGTTGCCGCGGGGGCCGCGGCGGACAGCGCGGCCAGCGACACGACGGCGGTGAGGACGAGACGGCGCATCATGCGGGCTCCTGTGGTCGTACGTGTCGCCGGCACCGGCCGGCGACGAGGAAGGCGAAGGGCGGGCGCCCCGCCATGACTAACGCTCCGCACGCCACGGCGTTGCGCAACCGGAGGCGCTTTGCTCTCGCGGCCGACTGCCTAGTACCGTAGGCATCGATTGGTGACGCAACGCTCAGCTGTGTCATCATCTGCACGCACCACCCGCGCTTGCGCGGGGTGTGCTGGAGGCGTCGCCTAGTCCGGTCTATGGCGCCGCACTGCTAATGCGGTTTGGGTCTTAAAGCCCATCGAGGGTTCAAATCCCTCCGCCTCCGCTTGAACACCGAAGCCCCGTGCCACTGGCCGGGGCTTCGGTCGTTCCCGGGGTCCGGGGCTACCTGGGCCGGTCCGGAAGGGAGCGGGAGGGAAGCCTGGGCTGAGCCGATCGAGGGTGCCCCGAACCGGTGATCTCGCAGCTCAGCAGCGGTGCGGCCAATGGATTTCGCGTCACGGCGCAGGTCATGTAATGTTGTTCTCGCAACGCCGACGGGGCAGAAAAAAGCCCGGGAAGCACAAGCACTCGTAGCTTAACGGATAGAGCATCTGACTACGGATCAGAAGGTTGCAGGTTCGAATCCTGCCGAGTGCACAGCAGGTCAGAGGCCCTCAGGAGAAATCCTGAGGGCCTCTCGCTTATGTCCTGACGGCAGTGGAGGCGGTCCCGCCTCCTGCCTTCGTGGCTGACCTTCGGTCCAGCAACAGCGACCACCACGCACAGGGGAATCGTTCCAAACGCGTCTGCAGAATGTCATGACTCCGTCACCGCCACGCCCCCGGCGCCATCCCGCCCTCACCATGTGCCTACTCGCATCACGCCAGGGGGGACCATGCGCATCCGTACCATCACCGCGGCCATCGCCGCCGTACTCGCCTTCACCGTCGTCGGTTGCAGCAGCGACAACGACAGCGACAGCAAGGACGACACCACCAGGAGCAGCGCGCCCGAGGCTTCGAGCAGTGCGGACGACAGTGACACCGGCGCGGACGACAGTGGCGCCGCCAAGGACACCGGCCTTCCGCCCGAGCCCACCGGCGCCGAGCGGGACGCCGTCCTTGCGGCCGTCATGGACGTCAACAGCAAGCTCACCCAAGACGAGGACAAGGCCATCGACGCGGCTCGCAACCAGTGCGCGGCCCTCGACGGCGGTGCCACGAACACGGACCACACGGCCGCGCAGCGGTTCTCCTACGACGGCATCACGCTGACCGATGACGACGGCAACCACCTCAACATCGGGCTGCGCAAGACGCTCTGTCCCGCATCCTGACGTCGACGGGCCGTGGGGGCAGGCCGGGCGGCAGCCCAGGGGCCCTCAGGCGAAATCCGGAGGGCCCATCGCTTCCTGGCAGCCTCAGCTCAGTTGCTCGGCCAGTCCGACGATGATGCCCTCCGGACCACGGACGTAGCAGAGCAGATAGCTGTCCTCGAACCGGGCGATCTCGCCGAGGAGTTCGGCGCCGTGAGGGCGCAGGCGGGCGACGGTGTCCTCGATGTCGTCGACGGCGAACATGACGCGGTGCGTGCCGAGGATGTTGTGCGGCCGATTGCGTGGCCCTTCGCTGGTGGCCTTGGGGGTCCGATACTTCGCCAGCTCGAGCCGGCTGTGACCGTCCGGGGTCCGGACCATCGCGATGTCGCAGCGGACGCCGTCGAGTCCGGTGCACTGGTCGGCGACGAGGCCCTCGACCGTCGCCCTGCCCTCCAGTTCCATACCGAGCTCCACGAAGTACGCGACGGCGGCGTCCAGGTCCTCGACGACGATGCCGACATTGTCCATCCGCTGAATCGCCATGCTGGCTTCTCCTTCTTCGCTGTACGGCCGGTGGATCTCTGTACGGCCGGTGGCGGCCCCTGACGCTCCTGGGACGGAGCCGGTGGCACGTTCTCGACATCCCCGGATCGCCGGACTCCGAATAGTCCGGGTCGCTCCTGGGACGAGGTTCGTCCGGATGGACACACGTCGATGCTCGGCGCCGAAGGCTGCGGAGCCGAGGCGGTGCACGTGGACGCGACGCCCGTACGCTTCGACGCGGCCATCCCCGGTGAACTGCTTGCGCGCCCTACCTGGCGCAACCGCCGAGGTCGGACCCGCGCTCTCAAGTACGTGGTGGACGGGCGGCTCGAGAGCGCGGTCAGCCTTCACGGGTTCTACCGTCTGACTCCCGAGGGCGCCGCGGAGCCGGCGGTCGTCGCCGGCAGCCCTGCCCCCTGAGTCCGGCACATGGGGCGGACCTCTCCGATCAGAGCGAGGAGGGGAGTTGTTCGCGCACCCATGAAGGATCGGGGTTGGTGTGGGACCGGCCGGTCACGACGACGGTCGGCACGGTTTCGTTGCCCTCGTTGGCTGCCCTCACCGCTGCCGCTCCATCCGGGTCCTGCCAGATGTTGACCCAATGCAGTTGGCGGGAGCGACGGCCCAACCGGAAGCGCAGGCGAAGGCAGTATGTGCAGCCCGGACGCCAGTAGACGATCGGCCGGCCGTCGACCGCGCCACGGCGTTGGGCCTCCGGCGCACTGAGGGACATCGGGAAGACCAGGGGCGAGTGCATGACCGCGAGCAGCACGAACATCAGCAGGAGTGCCGCACCTTCACCGGGGCTTCCGCTGAGGACCAATCCGGTCGCGACGAACAAGCCGCAGAGGGCGAACAGTGCCGACAGGGTCCAAGTGCGCATCATGAGGGCGCAGGCTATCGGCGAGCCGGACCACATCTCGAACCAGCCCGCTCACGAGGGCGCTCGACGCAAGCCGGAACCCGGAGTTGGGAGCGATGTGCGCGCGTGCGCACGCCGCCGAGGTCGCCTCGGCCGCATCCGTCACGTCTACTTCACTCCCAACTCCCGCCGTGCTGATCAGGACGGGTCAGAGGATGGCGTTGTACGTGTTCCAGCCGCCGCCGATCCTGGTGCGGGCGGTGAAGGGGGTTGAGGCGTTGTCGGTGCCTTGTACAGCCACAGGACGCCGGCCGCGTCGCGTGCGACGAGATCGGTCTTCCGATCCTGGGTCAGGTCCCCGACGACGGAGACGGCGTTGTACGTGTTCCAGCCGCCGCCGATGCGGGTGCGGGCGGTGAAGGGAGCTGAGGCGTTGCCCGTGCCCTTGTACAGCCAGAGTGCGCCGGCCCTGTCTCTTGCCAGCACATCGGGCTTGCCGTCGTTCGTCAGATCAGCGGATCCCGCGAGTTGGCTGTAGGTGTTCCAGCCGCCGCCGATCCTGGTGCGGGCGGTGAAGGGAGCTGAGGCGTTGCCCGTGCCCTTGTAGAGCCAGAGGACGCCGGCCGCGTCCTTGGCCAGGAGGTCGGTGTTCTGGTCACCGTTGAGGTCGCCACCCCCGGTGATCACGTTGTAGACCTGCCAGCCGGCCCCGACCGGTGTGCGGTGCGAGAACTGCGACGAGGTGAACGTGCGGTGGTAGTACCAGAGATGACCGGTGCTGTCGCGGCCGACGACGTCTCCGCGGCCTCGGAGCTCAGCTGCGGAAGCGGTGCCGCCACGGTCGTAGCGGAGATCTTCGGTGACCGGGGAGAGTTTGGTCAGCGCGTTGTAGGTATTCCAACCGGAACCGACGGTGCCCCTGCCGTAGAAGGGCACCGAAGCCCTTCCGGAGCCCTGGTAGTTCCGGAGCTTCCCGGTGTTGTCGCGTGCCAACAGCCGGTGGTTGAGCCGCGGGAGTTCTCCGCTCATGGCGAAAGCACCCTGAGTGGAGAACTCATCCCATAGAGGCGGCCACTCATCGGTGTAGATGTTGTAGCGCGTATTCATCTCGAAGCGCCAGGCGTCGAGGCCGGACGCTGCTGTCACTGTGTAGTCGATGGTCTGCTCACCAGGGCTCACGTGGCAGAGCAGTGCGCCGCCACCGATGGTGCCGAGGCCGGCGCCGCAGTCCACGCCCGCGCTGGTAGCGAGATTGCTCAGCTTGACCTTGCTGGTGAGGTCTCGTGAAGGTTGTCCATCGGCCGAATCGATGCCGACTCGGAGCTGGCCTTCATCAGCCACCTGGAGGCGCAGCCTGTGGCGGGCCGAGCCCCCCCCGCAGCCAGGGTAGGCGTCTCGAACTCCACCTTGTTCACAGCTGCGTGGGCGGGTGTTTTGACGGTCAGGCTGCCCATCCCCGAGGTGATGCTGGTCAGTCCGCCTGCCGTCTGTGCGGTCTTGATGCCTTCGGTCAGATCACCACCGCTCGGTACAAATGCATATCCGAAGTACGCAGTCGAGTCCGGTGCGTCGGGTGCGACACGGAATGCGATGCCAACCGGCGGGTAGGAGGGCGTAGCCGGGCAGCGATAGACCGCAGTGAACCCGCCAAGTTCGACACACTTGTTACGTATATCAACCACGTCGCCGGTGATTCGGGTGACGCCCGCAGGGAGGCCGGCCCCATCGCCGTCAGTACTGGTCAACGGTTTGGTGGAGAAGGCGTAAATGAGATCCCCGTCGACGTCATCGCCTACGTTCCACGCGTTCGCATACCAGGTGGAATTCGGAGGACTGACAACGTCGCCCTCAAAATAATGCGGTCCGGCGGCGGCGGTGGCAGTTGGTCCGGCTGCGACCAGCCCGCCGGTGAGGGTGATGGCCGCCGCACAAAGGGACACCACGCGACTGTGGCGGATGGACAAAAAGGTCTCCATGAGAGGAAGAAGGAGAAATCTCCGGGGGCGTGGCATACCTCTTGATCGCCCCCGCGTGAGTCTCCTCCGCGTGATCGTTGGGCACAAGACCTTCACGTTCTGTCGTGCGGGTGGGGCAGGGGTGGAGGGCAGTACGCCGCGTGCACGGTGAGGGTGCCGCCCGCCCCCGATGCTCCGTGGATCGTCACGCGTTCCTCGTCTCCGGCGGCGATCGGCTCCTCGCAGCGGTCGCACGTCAGGGGAGCGACCTGATCGTTCGCGCAGGAGCGGCAGCTGCGCGGAAACCAGCGGACCTGTGATCCGTGCGCCTCGGTCAGTCGAGGACCGAGGTCGCGGACCGCTCCGGTATGCAGGCTGGTGCCGCAGAAGACGCAGTGCACGCCCCGCTGCTGCTGGGCGGACAGCTCGGAGATCGGCGGCAGGGTGACGAGCCGCCTGTCGGGCGGCGGGTCCGGGGTGGAAGGATGGCGCATGGTCGGTCTCCTGGTGATCTCAGGGTTCTGACTGGCCCCGGCCATATGGAGGTACGAACTCCGGTCCGGGGCCTTTCTGTTGCTGGTGGCGTCGCCACTTGACGGCAAATTTATGGGACCCCCATAATGCAAGTCAAGCGGCACGCCCGATCCGAAGGAACGGGATGGCCGAGACAGAGAGCGAAGGGCCGGTCGAAAGGGAGGAGGTGCAGCGTGTCTTCGATGGCCTGGACGCCGTCGAGTCGATGGAGGACTCGCTAGAGAAGGCGCAGATCATCAGCCGCCTGCTCAGAGACCAGACCGAGCGCACCAAGAGGTTGAAGGAACATCGCCGGAGGATCGTGCTGCGTCTGCGGTCGCAGAAGGTGACGTACCGGGCGATCGCCGAGAGCCTGGGGGTTTCGATCGGAACCGTGCAGGACATCGAGCGGGGCTATTCCGGATCAGGGAAGAACCGACCCAAGAAGAACCCCGAGACCTCGGCCGAATAGCAGAACGGCCGAGCGGTGTAGAGACCGCCCGGCCGTGGTGACCAGCGGATGATCACTCCGCCGATCCGAAATCCACCCTGAACAGAAGGATTCGCGCTCGATCGTAGGGCCGGTGCCGGTGTGGTGACCACTCCCGCGCCCGTGAGCCGTCCGAGACCGCTCCGCCCCCCTGTGATTCCCGTTTGCTTCCAGCGGCCCGACGGCCGCCCCTCACCCCACGGAATGTGATGCGCCCTCCCACCGGCGCGGCTTCGTGCTGCGCTTCTCCGTCATGCCCGGATCCGGCATGGACCCCCGTTCCCCGCCTCCTTCAGGAGCTCGGCACGACGTCCTCCAGGCGCGCCCGGCCGCGTGCGTGGCTCCGGGCCGTCGTGTGGCTCGTCGAGGCGGGGCTGCACCGGCGGGCGGGGGCGACGACGCTGGCCGTCGCGCGGGATCTGGCCGGGCGGATGGACTACCGGCTCGGGTTCGTCCTGTACGACCTGGAGGGCACGGCTGCCCGCTGCGGGGTGTCGGTGGCGACGGTGAAGCGGCACGTCCGGGTGTTACGGGAGCTGGGCGCGCTGGTGTGGCGGCGGCACGGGACGAAGCGGAACCTGCGTCTGCCCGGCCGCCGGTACGCGGGCACGGCGACGGTCTACGCGGCGACGGTCCCGGCGGTGTACGACGCGGCGATGGGCCACCGCCTCGAGGGTTCCGGCTACGGGGCGCGCGTGTGCGGGGTGACGGACGCGGGCCGGGACCGTGCGGTCGAGGCCGTGCGGGCGGGCGCGGGGGCCGTGGGCAACCCGCCTGTGGAGAACCGCAGTTCAGGCGTGCGTGCGCCCCATTCTTCCGGGCCCCACCACGACGTACGCAAGGCTGATGTGAGTGGGAAGGTGAACTACACCCCGCGCAGGCGCGCGACCCCCGGCCGTGCGGCGCGTCGGTCCCCGCTCCAGGTCGCCCGGGACATCGCGATCGCCCGGCAGGTGCGGCCGCTCGTCGACTGGACCCAGCGCGAGGGCCTGCGCCGCCTCGCGTACGCGCTGCGCCCGCTCATCGACCGGGGCCTCGACGCACGCGCCGTCGCGGGTGAGCTCTGCGGCCTGTCCGCCGGATGGCGCCCGGCCCGCCCGGCGGCCTGGATCACCGCCGCTCTGCGGCGGGACCGGGAGGAACCGGTGGCTCATGGGCGTACGGACCCGCCCGAGAAGTTCCACCGCGCCGTGGCCGATACGCGGGAGCCTTGGGCCCTGGTGGGTGCCGACGACCCCTCGCGCGGCATCGAAGGGCTGTCCCGTGGCGAGGTCGTCCGGTTGCGCTCGGCGGCTGCTAGGGACCCCGGGCTGGTGCTCGCGGCCCTGGAGCACCTCGGTGAGCGGGACACGCGCCGGCTGTACACGAACCGGCTCGTCGACGAGGTGGTGCTGCACGAGTTCACCGGGGCCCGCAGGGGGCGGACCGGCCCTCGTCGTGACCGTGACCTCGTGTGACCGGTGGGACCGGTGGGACCGCGAGAGGATCCTCACACCACACCACACCGACGGAGACGAGGAAGAACTCATGAAGAGACAAACCCCGCGCAGCGCCACGGCCTTGAACGCGGCAGGCGCGACCTGCGCCGTCATAGGCGTTCTGTTGTGGCTGCGCAGCCGGACCGGCGCGGGGCCCACGCTGACCCTGTACCGATCCACGGACTTCGAGGGCTCCAAGCCGTCGGCCTGGCGGCTGTGGTCGCCGCTCCTGCCCGAGGAGCGTCTGGGCATGTACCTCCTTGCGGCGGCGCTGGTGCTGGCTCTGGCAGCGCGCCTGGTCGCCACCTGGCGTGAATGACCGCGCCGGACAGACGTTCCCGGCAGTGGGACCGGCCGGTGCGGTCTGCCCGCAGGGGCGTGCCCGGCGGTGGCGCGCGGCCTGGGCCGACGACGGTGTGGACGGAGGGGCACCGGTCGGCTCAGGAACGGCCGGGCACAGAAGCGGTGAGCCGCTGTGCCCGGCCGTCTCCGGCCGGTCTTTGCGCCTGTCAGGCCTCGGCGTTGGCGACCGCGGCAGCCTGGCGCTGCTGCTCGGTCCGGACGACCGGCCGGCGCCTGGCCGGGACGCCGAGGGTCGGGTGCGCGACTCCCCACGCCGCGCCCTTGCAGACCAACTCCTTGTAGATGGCGGCGAAGCGGCCGGTAAGGGCCGCGCTCACGGCACGGTCGTCGGCGGTGACGTACTGGATGAGCCCTTCCCTGCGGCCCAGCGAGATGCACTGGTTGAAGTAGCGGAGCGGGGTCTTCGGCAGCTTCGTGCCGGTCAGGCGGGCCGCGATGGCGTCGGCGGCCTGCCATGCGGTGGGGACGCCGGAGGCGCACGACATCCGTAGCGGCTTGTCGCCCAGGCCCGCCACCAGGGCCGCGTCGCCGATGGCGTACACGTTCGGGTGCGAGAGCGAGCGCATGGTGGCGTCGACCACGATCTGGCCGTTGTCGGAGACTTCCAGCGTGGTCGCCTCGGCGATCGGGTGGACCGCGAAGCCGGCGGTCCAGACGGTGACGGAGGCGGGGATGGCGGTGCCGTCCTCGGTCGTGACGTGGTCGGCCGTCACCTCGGTGACCGCGGTGTGCTCGTGGACCGTGATGCCGAGCTTGCCGAACACCTTCCGCAGGTGCTCGCGGCCCTTGGGGGAGAGGGTGTCGCCGAGGCCGCTCCGGACGGCGAGGGCGATGTCGAGGTCCGGGCGGGCCTCGGCGAACTCGGTCGCGGCCTCCACGCCGGTGAGGCCGCCGCCGATGACGAGGACCTGCTGACCGGCGTCGAGACCGGCGAGGCGTTCGCGCAGGCGGAGTGCGCCGGGCCGGCCGGCGATCTCGTGGGCGTGCTCGGCGGTACCGGGGACGCCCTGGCTGTTCCAGCCGCTGCCGAGGGCGTACACGAGGGTGTCGTACGCGAGTTCCTCGGCACCGTTCGCGTCCACGACGGTGACCTGCTCCCGGTCCGCGTCGATGCCGGTCACCTTCGCGTACCTCAGCTCGACTCCGGTGCCCGCGAACATCTCGCTGAACGGCCTGGGCTCCAGCTCCTGGCCGACCGCCAACTGGTGCATCCGGACGCGCTCGACGAAGTCGGGTTCGGCGTTGACGAGGGTGATGGCGACGTCTTCGCGACGCAGCCGCTTGGCAAGGCGGCCGGCGGCGATGGCTCCCGAGTATCCGGCTCCGAGGACGATGATGCGGTGCTGCTGCTGCATTTCCCTGCTCCTGTCTCGCGCGGGTTCGCCTCTTGAACCGGGCAGCCCGCTGTTTCCTGACAGGTGAAGGGTGTGACCCGCGTCACACGGGGTTCAGAAGGCGCTGAACAGCGGTTCCCCATGGTCGGAGGCCGCCCAGCGCCGTGTCGCGCGTTCGAGTTTGTCGGGGTTGACCTGGCTACGGAACGCGGCGATGCCCTCCGCTGTGATCTCCGGACAGATGACGCCGATGACCCGCCCGTCGACGACCGCCAGGACGGCGGAGGTGCCGTTGGCGCTCGTGACGTAGATCTCGACCGTGCCGCCTGCGAGGGCGCGCTGGGCCTTGCCGGGCTTGAACAGACCGCGCATGAACTTCGCGACGGCGAGCGCCCCCTCGAACGCCTTGGCGCGGGCCGGGACCTTGCCACCGCCGTCGCCGATCGCGACGGCGTCCTCGGTCAGCAGCCGTACGAGCGGCTCGGTCCGGCCGGTGGTGGCGGCCGCGAGGAACTCCTCGACGATCCGACGGGCTGCCGCCTCGTCGATCTCGGTGCGGGCCGTGCCGTGCGCGATGTGCTTCTTGGCCCGGTGGAAGATCTGCTGGGCGGCGGCCTCGGTGAGGTCCAGGATCTCGGCGATCTCCCGGTGCGGGTAGCCGAAGGCCTCCCGCAGGACGTACACCGCCCGCTCGTTGGGGGAGAGGCGCTCCATGAGGGCGAGGACCGCGTACGAGACCGAGTCGCGCTGTTCGACGGTGTCGGCGGGGCCGAGCATCGGGTCTCCGGCGAGCAGCGGTTCCGGGAGCCATTGGCCCACGTACGTCTCGCGCCGGGCGCGGGCCGAGGTGAGCTGGTTGAGGCACAGGTTGGTGAGGACCTTCGTCAGCCAGGCCTCGGGGACCTCGATCCGGTGCACGTCGGCGGCCTGCCAGCGCAGGAACGTGTCCTGTACGGCGTCCTCGGCCTCGCTCGCGGAGCCCAGGAGGCGGTAGGCGATGGCCTCCAGGCGCGGCCTGGAGGCCTCGAACCGTTCCACGTCATCGACGGTCAGGCGCATGGCCCGGATCCTAACGCGCTCGGTGCGCGCGCGGCCGGAGTGATGCGGCATGCGGCCCGCCGGGGGTCTTCACGCGGCGGTCGGGCTGATGTTCTGGTTGGCGTGGAAGAAGTTGTCCGGGTCGTAGGTGTGCTTGACCGCGGCCAGGCGGTCGTACGTGCCGCGGTAGGTCGACCGGACGCGGTCCGGTTCCTCGGCCTCCCCGAGGAAGTTGATGTACGCGCCGCCCATGGAGTGGGGGTGCAGTTCGGTCCAGTAGTCGACGCACCACTGTCGGATCGGTCCGGCGTTGGCGGGGTCGGGGTCGATGCCCGCGATGACGCCGGACCACGTGGCGTCCCGGTAGGCCCAGGGTGTTTCGGTGGGGCCCACCCGGTGGGCGGCTCCGTCCACCGGGTACAGGTGCATCGTCGACAGGCCGGTGGGGAGGTTGCGGCCGTACTTCGCGTGCACCTCGATCGCCTTGTCGGAGATGGCGTCGAAGAAGTCGCCGCGCCAGTACCACTGCAGCCCCTTGGGGAGCAGGCCGTCGAACATGGACTGGAGGGCGGGGTACGGCATGGGGCTGGTGAAGTGGAAGGCCGGGGGTGCCGGGTCGTTGACCACCGAGAGCGTTTCCTCCAGGCGGCCTTCCGCCAGGTCGCCCGTGTAGCACCAGACGACACCGCACATCTTCTGCCCGTGGATCTCCTCCGGGAACGGGGGCGCGGGCGGCACGCTCAGGAGGGCGAAGAAGCCGTACAGGTCGTCCGGAGCGGCGGGCAGGAAGTCGCGGTACCAGCGCAGTACCTCGGCCGTGCGGTCGACCGGCCACACGGTGACCGCGACGCCGACCGTGTCCACCGGGTGCAGTCCGTAGGTGAACGAGGTGACCACGCCGAAGTTGCCGCCACCGCCCCGCAGGGCCCAGTACAGGTCGGGGTGGTCCGTCGCGGACGCGGTGACGAAGGTGCCGTCGGCCAGGACGACGTCCGCGGAGAGCAGGCTGTCGATCGTGAGGCCGTACGCACGGGTCAGGTAGCCGTGCCCGCCGCCCAGTGTGAGGCCGCCCACGCCCGTGGTCGACATGATCCCGGCCGGGACGCCGAGGCCGAAGCTGTGGGTGGCGTGGTCCAGATCGCCGAGCTGGCCGCCCCCTCCCACCTGCGCCGTACGCGCCTCGGGGTCGACGCGGACCCCGCGCATCGGGGACAGGTCGAGGGTCAGGCCGCCCTCGACCAGGCACAGGCCCGGCCCGCTGTGGCCGCCTCCGCGCACGGCCAGCTCGAGCCCCGCGTCCTGTGCGAAGGCGAGGGTGGCCCGTACGTCCGCCACGTCCGTGCACCGGGCGACGGCCGCGGGGCGCCGGTCGATCATGGCGTTGTACAGGCTGCGGCTCTCGTCGTAGTCCGCGTCCCCCGGCGCGACAACAGCCCCCCGCAACGTCGTGCGCAGGCTGTCGAGAGCAGTGCCGTCGATGCTGGTCATGGTGGAACACCTCTGAAGATCCTGGGATCGACCCGCCATATCCCAGTGTGACGCAGATCACAACGGTGGGCCAGATATGGGAACATGGCGGGTTCGTATCCGCCCGTATCCACGTCCGCAGTCAGGGAGTTCGCGCATGGGGTGGCAGTGCACCGGTCTTCGCTGGCCCGACGAGCGGGGCGGCCCTGTGCTCGGGTGGCGGAAGGGGCCGCAGGCACGGGCGAGCGCACTGGCGTACGGGACCGGGCTCGGGTTCCGGGCTGCCGGGGAGCGGATCTGCGTCGGTGCGCGGGGCAACGCCTGCCCGGTGGCGGCCCCGGTTCCGGAGCGCAGCACCGGCGCGCGGTGCGCGGAGTGCGGGCGGCTCGACCGGGCTCATTCGGTGGCCGCCGACACGATTCCGGACGATCCACGTACCTACCGCGTGTACCTGGCGTGGTTCGGGGCCGGGATGGTGAAGGTCGGGATCACCGCAGAGGAGCGGGGTGCGGCCCGGCTGCGGGAGCAGGGGGCGGTGGTCTTCAGCTGGCTGGGGCGGGGGCCGCTGATGGCGGCGCGGCGGGCCGAGGAGGTGCTGCGGGCCGCACTCGGGGTGCCGGACCGGATTCCGTACGCGCGCAAACGGGCGGTGCGCGGGGATCTGCCGGCGCGGGAGGAGCGGGCCGCCGAGGTGGCGGATCTGTACGGGCGGGCGGCGGCGCTCGACGGGCGCGGCTGGCCCGAGGCGCTGGAGCGGCTGCCGTTCGAGGCGGTCGACCATGCGGGGATCTTCGGGATCGACGCTCCCGCTGGGACGGGAGGGGCCTGGGGGCCCGGCGGTGTGGTGCGGGCGGTGACCGGGCTGGTGGACGGGGGAACGGTCGCGGGGCGGCTGGTCGCGGCGGCCGGGCCGGATCTGCATCTGGAGACCCTGGCGAACGGGATCGTCGTGGTGGACACCCGGCTGATGACCGGCTGGGCGCTGGCGGCGGCCGGTGCGGGGGCCGGGCTGAGCGTGCCGACCGTGGTGGTCGGGGGCGGCTCGTCGCAGACCGGGCTGTTCTGAGATCGTCAGGAGCGATCGAACGAGGGAGCGCCGTATGAGTGACGAACGCGATGACGTGGTGCGGTTCCGGGAGCGCCTCGGACTGCCCGGGATCATCGACGTGCACACGCACTTCATGCCGGAGCAGGTGCTCCGCAAGGTCTGGGCGTACTTCGACTCGGTCGGGCCGCTGACCGGGATGGAGTGGCCGATCGCCTACCGGCACGACGAGGACGAACGGCTCGCGCTGCTGCGTTCGTTCGGCGTGCTCCGGTTCACCTCGATGCTCTACCCGCACAAGGCGGGCATGGCGACCTGGCTGAACGACTGGGCGGCCGGCTTCGCCGGCCGGGTGCCCGACTGTCTGCACACCGCGACCTTCTTTCCGGAAGAGGGCGTCGAGAAGTACGTGGCGGAGGCGGTCGAGGACGGGGCACGGGTCTTCAAGTCGCACCTCCAGGTCGGGGCGTACGACCCGAACGATCCGCTGCTGGAGCCGGTGTGGGGACTGCTCGCCGAGGCCGGGGTCCCCGTGGTGATGCACTGCGGGTCCGGGCCCGCTCCCGGGAAGCACACCGGGCCCGGACCGGTCGGCCGGCTGCTCGCCCGGCATCCCCGGCTGCGGCTGATCGTGGCGCACATGGGGATGCCGGAGTACGCGGAGTTCCTGGCGCTCGCCGAGACGTACCGGGAGGTGCGGCTCGACACGACGATGGCGTTCACCGACTTCACGGAGGGCTTCACCCCCTTCCCGGCTGCGGAGCGCGGGCGGCTCGCGGCGCTCGGGGACCGGATCCTGCTGGGGACGGACTTCCCGAACATCCCGTATCCGTACGCCCACCAGTTGCACGCCCTGGAGCGGCTGGGGCTCGGGGACGACTGGCTGCGGGCGGTCTGTCACGACAACGCGAAGGCGCTCTTCGACTGCTGAGGCGGCAGTGGCCGCCGCCCGCGGGCTTTCTCAGGGAATTCACAGACTCGGGAAAGAACTCTCTCAGGGGCGTCTCACAGGGTGGGGCCATGACGACGACGACCTCGCCCCAGGGGCGTACCGAACTGCTCAGGCCGGACCGGACCCCTGTCCGGGTGCTGGTCGTGGACGACGAGGCCCCGCTGGCAGAGCTGCTCTCCATGGCGCTGCGCTACGAGGGCTGGGAGGTCCGCAGCGCGGGGGACGGGGCCGGGGCCCTGCGTACGGCCCGGGAGTTCCGGCCCGACGCGGTGATCCTCGACGTGATGCTGCCCGACACGGACGGGCTCGCCGTGCTCGGCCGGCTGCGCCGGGAGCTCTCCGAGGTGCCCGTGCTGTTCCTGACCGCCCGGGACTCCGTGGAGGACCGGATCGCCGGGCTCACGGCCGGCGGGGACGACTACGTCACCAAGCCGTTCAGCCTCGAGGAGGTCGTCGCCCGGCTGCGCGGCCTGATCCGGCGGTCCGGCACGGCGGCGGTACGCAGCGAGTCGACGCTCGTCGTCGGTGACCTGATGCTGGACGAGGACAGCCACGAGGTGAGCCGGGGCGGCGCGAACATCCACCTCACCGCGACCGAGTTCGAGCTCCTGCGCTTCCTCATGCGCAATCCGCGCCGGGTACTGAGCAAGGCGCAGATCCTGGACCGGGTCTGGAACTACGACTTCGGCGGGCAGGCCAACGTCGTCGAGCTCTACATCTCGTACCTGCGCAAGAAGATCGACGCCGGCAGGACGCCGATGATCCACACGCGGCGCGGCGCGGGGTATCTCATCAAGCCCGGTGAGTAGCGGCGTGACACGGCCGCGGAGGGGTCCGTGGACGCTGCGGACCAGGCTCGTCGTCTCGGCGGTTTCGCTGATCGCGGTCGTCGCGGCCGTGATCGGCACGGTCACCGCCATCGCCTTCCACACCTACATGTACGGGAAGCTGGACGGCCAGCTGCGCGACATAGCGATCCGGGCCGGCCGGGTGCCGGGTGCGCCCGGACCCGGCGGGCCCAAGGACAGCACCAAGGATCCGCTCGGCTTCATCGGCATGGGCGGCGGCCAGCCGCTCAGGACGTTCGGGGCGCTCACCGCGGACGGCGAGGTCACCGATTCGGCGGTCGCCAAGGCCGGCGGCTTCGACACCGCGGAGAACACCGAGCCGCTGACCGGTGCGCAGGAGGCCGCGCTGGAGGCGGCCCACGTCCCCGCGGACGGCCGGGCGCACGACGTCGAGCTGCCCGGGCTGGGGGGTTACCGGGTGCAGGCCGCGGCCCCCGCGAGCGACGGCACGACCGTCCTGGTCGGCATCCCGACCTCGGAGGTGAGCGGCGCCCTCAGCACCCTGATCCTCGTCGAGGTCTGCGTCACCGGCGCCGGGCTCATCGCCGCCGGGATCGCGGGCGCCGCCATGGTCGGCGTCGCCCTGCGACCGCTGCGACGGGTGGCCGCCACCGCGACGCGCGTCTCCGAACTGCCGTTGCACAGCGGCGAGGTCGCCCTCTTCGAGAGGGTCCCGGACGCCGAGGCCGACCCGCGCACCGAGGTCGGCCAGGTCGGCGCGGCCCTCAACAGGATGCTGGGCCACGTCGGTTCGGCCCTGGACGCGCGGCAGAGGAGCGAGATGCGGGTGCGCCAGTTCGTCGCCGACGCCAGCCACGAGCTGCGCACTCCCCTCGCCTCGATCCGCGGGTACGCCGAACTGACCCGGCGCGGGCGGGAGAACGCCGGACCCGACACCCGGCACGCGCTCGGGCGGATCGAGTCCGAGGCGCAGCGCATGACCGGGATGGTGGAGGATCTGCTGCTGCTCGCCCGGCTGGACGCGGGCCGGCCGCTCTCGTACGAGAGCACCGATCTCTCACCGCTCGTCGTAGACGCGGTGAGCGACGCCCGCGTCACGGGCCGGGCCGCCTCCGGGGACGGGTCCGGGCCCACCCACCACTGGCGGCTCGACCTCCCGGCGTCGCCCGCGACCGTGTGCGCCGACCCGACCAGGATCCAGCAGGTGCTGGTCAACCTGCTGGCCAACGCCCGTACGCACACCCCGCCCGGGACCACGGTCACGGCCCGGGTGCGCGCGGAGGCCGGGCACCCGTGGGTGACCCTGGAGGTCCAGGACGACGGCCCGGGCATCCCGGCCGAGCTGCTGCCGCACGTCTTCGAGCGGTTCGCGCGAGGTGACGCCTCGCGCTCCCGGCATGCCGGGTCCACCGGGCTCGGGCTCGCCATCGTGCAGGCCGTCACCGCCGCGCACGGCGGGGTCGCCGAGGTGCGTTCGGTACCGGGGGACACGGTGTTCGCCGTCCATCTGCCGGCGGACCGCGGGCCGGGAGCACCGTACGGAGGCGGCCCCTCCTACTCACAGTCGGACCACAGGCTCACCACACGGGTGTGACAGCGGGGTTGGCGAGTGTCGAAGCCATGCGAACAGACACTCCTTGGAGCACCTTGCCGGCCCGGGACCACCTCCTGGCCGGCGCGGGCGGTGCGGCAGGTGCCCCCGTACTCGATGTGGTGGTACCCGTATTCAACGAGGAGAAGGACCTGGAGCCGTGCGTGCTGCGGCTGCACGACCATCTGGCACGCACCTTCCCCTACGCCTTCCGGATCACCGTCGCGGACAACGCGAGCACCGACCGGACCCCCGAGGTGGCACAGCGCCTCGCCCGCGCGCTGCCCGGGGTGCGCGCCTACCGGCTGGAGGAGAAGGGCCGCGGACGGGCGCTGCGCACCGTCTGGTCGCACTCCGACGCCCCGGTCCTCGCCTATATGGACGTGGACCTGTCCACCGACCTCAACGCGCTGCTGCCGCTCGTCGCGCCGCTGATCTCCGGGCATTCGGACCTGGCGATCGGCTCGCGGCTGGCACGCAGCTCGCGGGTGGTGCGGGGGACGAAGCGGGAGTTCATCTCGCGGGCCTACAACATCATCCTGCGCTCGTCGCTGGCCGCCCGCTTCAGCGACGCACAGTGCGGGTTCAAGGCGATCCGGCGCGATGTCGCACAGCGGCTGCTGCCGATGGTCGAGGACACCGGCTGGTTCTTCGACACCGAGATGCTGGTGCTCGCCGAGCGGGCCGGGCTGCGCATCCACGAGGTGCCGGTCGACTGGGTCGACGACCCGGACTCGACCGTGCACATCGTGCGGACCGCCACCGAGGACCTGAAGGGCGTGTGGCGGGTGGGGCGCGCGCTGGCCGTCGGCGCACTGCCGCTGGACCGGCTGGCGCGGCCCTTCGGCGACGACCCGCGCGACCGTGGAATCGGCGGGGTGCCGGGCGGACTGGCCCGGCAACTGGTCGGATTCTGCGTCGTGGGCGCCTTCTCGACGCTCGTCTACCTGGCCCTGTACTCGCTCTTCCGGCAGGGCGTCGGCCCGCAGCTCGCCAACGGCGGCGCGCTGCTCGTGTCGGCCGTCGCCAACACCGCAGCCAACCGGCGGCTCACCTTCGGAGTACGCGGCCGGGGTGGAGCGGTGCGCCACCAGGCACAGGGCCTGGTGGTCTTCGCCATCGGGCTGGCCCTGACGAGCGGTTCGCTCGCCGCGCTGGGCGCGGCCTCGGGTTCGCCCTCGCACGGCACCGAACTCGCCGTGCTGGTCGCGGCCAACCTCGCGGCGACGGTGCTGCGCTTCCTGCTCTTCCGCGCCTGGGTCTTCCCGGACCGCGACCGGGGCGGTGACGCGGGGCGCCCGGCGGACGCCCCGGCGCCCCGCCCGGCCGCCGGGCCGGCCGACGACACCCACCACGAACTGAGGAACGTCCGATGACCACGCTCGATCACCTCCCGGCCCAGCCCCGGACGGCCGGCTCGCCGCCCCACGGGCTGACGGGCGGCTCGCTGCCGCACCGCGTGTGGCGCGGCCGGCCCGAGGACCCCCGCTGGGTGCGCCCGGCCTTCCTCTCCCTCGTGCTGGTCATCACGCTGGCGTACCTGTGGAACCTCAGCGCGTCCGGCTACGCCAACTCCTTCTACTCCGCGGCCGTGCAGGCAGGCAGCCGGAGCTGGAAGGCCTTCTTCTTCGGTTCGCTGGACTCGGCCAACGCCATCACCGTCGACAAGCCATCGGCCACGCTGTGGCCGATGGCGCTGTCGGTACGGATCTTCGGTCTGAGCTCCTGGGCGATCCTTGCCCCCCAGGTACTGATGGGTGCGGCCACGGCAGGCGTGCTCTACGCCTCCGTACGCCGCCGCTTCAGCGCCGCCGCCGGGCTGATCACCATGGCGGTGTTCGCGCTCACGCCCGTCGCCGCGCTGATGTTCCGGTTCAACAATCCGGACGCGCTGCTGGCGTTGCTGATGACCGTCACCGTCTACTGCGTGCTGCGTGCGATGGAGAACGGCCGCACCAAGTGGCTGGTCTGGGCGGGCGTCGCCGTCGGTCTGGCGTTCCTCTCCAAGACGCTGCAGGCCTTCCTGATCCTGCCGCCGCTGGCCGTCCTGTACGCGGTGGGCGCACCGGTCTCCGTACGCAGGCGGTTCGGCCAGCTCGGCCTCTCGGCGCTGGCCATGGCCGCGGCCGGCGGCTGGTGGGTGGCGGTCGTCGAGTTGTGGCCCGCCTCCTCGCGGCCCTACATCGGCGGATCGCAGAACAACTCGTTCCTGGAGCTGACCTTCGGCTACAACGGGCTCGGCCGGATCAACGGCGAGGAGACCGGCAGCGTGGGCGGTGGCGGCGGCCCGGGCGGCGGCTCGGGCGGGCAGTGGGGCGAGACCGGCATCGGCCGGATGTTCAACTCCGAGATCGGCAGCCAGATCTCCTGGTTGCTGCCCGCCGCACTGATCCTGCTGGTCGCGGGTGTCTGGCTGACCTGGCGGGCAGGGGGGGACCTCCCAGGCGTCAAGCGCCGGGGGAGGACGGACCCGGCCCGGGCGGCCTTTCTCGCCTGGGGCAGTTCGCTGCTGATGACCGCGGCCGTGTTCAGCTTCATGGCCGGCATCTTCCACCAGTACTACACGGTGGCCCTGGCCCCCTACCTCGCGGCGCTGATCGGCATGGGCACCACGGTCCTGTGGGAGGAGCGGTCCCGCTGGTGGGCGGGTGCCACGCTCGCGGTCACGGTGGGCGAGACGGCGTACTGGTCCTACGTGCTGCTGGGGCGGACCCCGGACTACCAGCCGTGGCTGCGGCCCACGGTGCTCGCGGTCGGGACCGTCGGTGCGCTGGGCCTGCTGTTCGTCGCCCGGCTGGGGCGCCAACTGGCGCTCACCGCCGTGGGCCTGGGCTTCGCCGCCTCGCTGGCCGGCCCGACCGCGTACACCGTGAGCACGCTGAACACCGGACACCAGGGCTCGATCGTCACGGCGGGCCCGTCCTCCGGCGGGATGGGCGGCCCCGGCGGGGGCGGTGGCCGTGGCCCCGGTGGTGGCGGCATGCAGCCTCCCGGGCAGGGCGCCCAGCGGGGCAACCAGCAGGGCGGCGGCATGGGGCAGCCCCCGACCGTCACCCCGCCCGGCCAGGGCCAGAACCAGGGCATGCCCGGCACGGCGCGGAACGGGCAGCAGCCCGGAGCGGTGCCCGGCACGGGTGAAGGCATCCGAGGCGGTGGCGGTGGCGGCATGGGCGGACTGCTCAACGGCGCATCCGTCGGCGCCGAGGCCAAGAAGCTCCTGGAGACGGACGCCGACGACTACACCTGGGCCGCCGCGGCCATCGGCTCGCAGAACGCCGCCAGTTACCAGCTGGCCACCGGCGACCCGGTGATGGCGATCGGCGGCTTCAACGGGAGCGACCCCTCCCCGACGCTCTCCCAGTTCAAGAAGTACGCCGAGGACGGCCGGATCCACTACTTCATCTCGAGTGGCACGGGCGGCGGTGGCGGCATGGGCGGCAGCAGCGGCACCTCGTCGCAGATCTCCACCTGGGTGCAGAAGACCTACGAGGAGGTCACGGTCGGCAGCGCCACGTTCTACGACCTGACCCGGCCCGCGAGCAGCTGAGGCTCAGCGCCGCAGCAACAGGTCCGCGACAACGGGGCGGTGGTCCGAGGCGAGTGTCTCGGCCACCGCCGCGTCGCGTACCCGGACGGTGTTCCTCGAGACCGCCACGTAGTCGATCCGCTGGACCGGGTTCAGTGCCGGGTAGGTGGGGCCGCCGGGCTCCACGTCGGTGAGCGTCTCCCACAGCGGGGCCAGTTCCGGAGCGGTCGGGGCCGCGTTGAAGTCGCCGAGCAGGATCTGGTGGACCGGCCGCCGCTCCGACTCCTGGTCCTGCGCCATGATCCGGCGGGTGTCGGCCACCTGGGCGATCCGGACGGACGGGTCGCCGCGGTAGTCCAGGTGCGTCGCGTACACGTGCACGAGGACCCCCCTCACCCGCAGCACGACCTCGCCGAAGCCGGGCGCGAGCGCCGGGACCGGGTTCGGGTCCTGGGTGGAGAGCCGGGTGATGTCGTGGTTCTCGGCGCTCACGAACCGGTGCCGGGACAGCACGGCGACGCCGAACTCCCGTCTGGGGGCGCCCGCAGCCGCCGGATCGAGGCTGTAGATCGGGGCGAACGACACCCGCATGCCCAGCCGCCGCGCCAGCTCGGCCGCCAGGTCCCGCCCCTGACTGCGGTCGCCCCAGTGGACGTCGACCTCCTGGAGCCCGATCACGTCCGCGTCCAGTGAGCGGAGCTCGGCCACCTGCCGGTCGAGATCGAAGACGTTGTCCATGCCGGCCCCCGCATGGATGTTGTACGTGGCGACGCGCAGGGGCACCAGCTGCCCCTGACCGTGCCCCGCGGCTGCCGCGGGCGGCGCGATCGCCGTCCCCAACAGGCCTGCGGCCAGCAGGACTTCCACCGTACGACGACGCAGTGACATGCCACTCCAGCCCTAGTCGGATCAGCGACCGGAAACGTACCGCGGGAAAGCCGGTTGTATGTGTCCCCTGCACAGCTATACGGTGTACATCTCGTTCCTGTACACCGTATAAGAAGCCGACCGAACGCCTGGGAGTCCGTATGACGGCGACCTCCGCCGAGCCGAACCGCCTCGCGGCGCCGAGCCATCCGCAGCGCTGGCTGATCCTCGGCGTCATCTGCCTCGCCCAGCTCACCGTGCTGCTGGACAACACCGTCCTCAACGTCGCCATCCCCTCCCTCACCCGGGAGCTGGACGCCTCCACCGCCGATGTGCAGTGGATGATCAACGCCTACTCGCTCGTCCAGTCGGGGCTCCTGCTGACCGCGGGCAGCTCGGCCGACCGCTACGGGCGCAAGAAGATGCTCATCGCCGGGCTCGCCCTGTTCGGGATCGGCTCGCTGGTGGCCGGGCTCGCCCAGTCGTCCGCCCAGCTGATCGCCGCCCGGGCCGGCATGGGCATCGGCGGAGCGCTGCTGATGACCACGACCCTGGCCGTCGTCGTCCAGATCTTCGACGACAGCGAACGGGTGAAGGCGATCGGCATCTGGTCGACCGTCAGTTCCCTCGGCTTCGCCGTCGGGCCGCTGATCGGCGGGGTCATGCTCGACCACTTCTGGTGGGGCGCGATCTTCCTGATCAACATCCCGGTCGCGGTGATCGGCCTGGTGGCCGTGGCCCGGCTGGTCCCCGAGTCGAAGAACCCGAGCGGCGAGCGCCCCGACCTGCTCGGCGCGCTGCTCTCCACCATCGGAATGGCCGCGGTCGTGTACGCGATCATCTCCGGGCCGGAACACGGCTGGACCTCCGGCCGGGTGCTGCTCACCGCCTTCGTCGGCGTGGCCGTCCTCACCGGCTTCGTGCTGTGGGAGCTGCACATCCCGTACCCGATGCTGGACATGCACTTCTTCCGCAACCAGCGCTTCATCGGCGCGGTCGCGGGCGCGATCCTGGTCGCGTTCGGGATGGGGGGCTCGCTCTTCCTGCTCACCCAGCAGCTCCAGTTCGTGCTCGGCTACGGCCCGCTGGAGGCCGGCCTGCGCACGGCACCGCTGGCGCTGAGCGTCGTCGCGCTCAACCTCACCGGGCTGGGCGCGCGGCTGGTGCCCAGGCTCGGCACGCCCGTCACCATCGCCTCCGGGATGGGGCTGCTCGCCGCGGGACTGGGCGCGATCGCGCTGCTGGGAGGGGACGGCTACGGCGGGACGCTGCTCGGGCTGGTCGTGATGGGCGCGGGCATCGCGCTCGCCATGCCCGCCATGGCCAACGCGATCATGAGCGCCATCCCGCCCGAGAAGGCCGGCGTCGGCGCCGGCGTCAACGGCACCCTCGCCGAGTGCGGCAACGGCCTCGGGGTCGCGGTGCTCGGCGCGGTCCTGAACTCCCGCTTCGCGGCGCTCGTCCCGTCGGCCGTCGGCGCGGCCTCGCTGCCCGCCGCCCTGGCCGCGGCGGGCGGAGAGGGAGAGCGGCAGCGGATCACCGACGCGTTCTCCTCGGGCCTGGAGACCAGCATGCTGGTCGGGGCCGTGGCCGTGCTGGCCGGCGGCCTGCTGGCCGCGGTGCTGCTGCGCCGGGCCGAGCGAGGAGAATCGGATCGGGCTGAACCGGCCGCGGCAGCGGCATAGCATCGGACGGGGCCCACCGGACCGTACTGTTCCGCTTCCGGCGTGGAGGGCATGTGTCCGGGGTGCCCCACCGGCGAGACGAGGGAGTGCGCCATGGTGTCCGCGGCCGACCGCGCGAAGGACCCTGCCCGGACCAGTGTGTGGCTGAACCACCGGCCACCCTCGCGCGCCAGGAAATCGGACCAGCCCGCGGGGCTCGACCGCGACCGGATCACCGCCGCAACGGTCCGGCTGCTGGACGCCGAGGGACTGGCCAAGTTCTCCATGCGCCGGCTCGCCGCCGAGCTCGACGTCACGGCGATGTCCCTCTACTGGTACGTCGACACCAAGGACGACCTGCTGGAACTGGCCCTCGACTCGGTCTACAGCGAGATCGAGCCACCGGGGGAGGACGGCCCCTGGGAGGTGCGGCTGCGCGCGCTGGCGGCCACGTACCGGAAGCTGTTGGTCCGGCACGTCTGGGTCTCGCCGCTGACCGGGAAGTTCCTCAACATGGGTCCGCACGCGATGCTCATGGCGTACGCCATCCAGGACGCGATCCGCGCGACCGGTCTGCCGTTGCGCCGGCAGACCGGCGCGCTCTCCGCGGTCTTCCAGTTCGTGTACGGATTCGGCACCGTCGAGGCCCAGTTCGCTCAGCGCAGCGCCGAGGCGGGGCTCACCCAGGACGAGTACTTCCAGCAGGCGATGTCGGCCATCCGGGGCCAGCCGCAGCTGGGCCGGATCGTGGAGACCTCGCAGGACCTCATCACGGCGCGGGGCGCCGACACCGTGGACGAGATGTACGAGCGGGACTTCACGTTCGCGCTCGACCTGCTCATCGCGGGCATCGACGCGATGCGCGAGCGGGAGCGGTCCGCGGACGCCTAAGGGCTGTCCCGCAATTCCTGGCGGGCGCACGACGACAGCTACGGCACCTCGCCGCGTTGTCGAAACGCCCGAATACATCCAGCATGCGGGCGCCTCTCCGCCTTGCGATGCACCGCATCTGACGCCGCGCGCTGATCCACCAGGAATTGCGGGACAGCCCTTAGGAGCTGTCCCCGTCAGTAGCCGCGGTCCGTGTCCACGGTGAGCGCGGGAACCCGGCCCGCCGTCAGTTCCCGCAGGCAGGCGGCGAAGTCCGCGACGATGTCCTCGTCCGCCGTGATGCCCGCGGAGTGCGAGGTGATCACCGTACGGGGCAGGCGCCAGCAGGCGTCGCCGGGCGCGGCCGGCTCGTCGGGCAGCACGTCGAGCACCGCGCGCCCCACCGATCCCGCGTGCAGCGCCGCCTCCAGCGCCACCAGGTCGACGGTCGCACCCCGGCCCACGTTGAGGAACGTGGCCCCGCCCATGCCGGCGAACCGGGCCGCCCCGAAGTACCCGGCCGTCGCCCCGGTCAGCGGGAGCGCGGAGACCACCCAGCGGGCGGCCACCGGCTCGTCCGCCACGGCCAGCGCGTCGAAGCCCGGCGGCACCGCGCGCCGGGTGCGGGCCACGCCCACCGTCCGGATGCCGCACGACCGCAGCAGCCCGGCGACGGCCGAACCGATCCGGCCGGTGCCGTGCACCACGGCCGTCTGTCCGGCGACGAGTTCCGAAGGGATGCGGCACCACTCGGCGCGGGCGTGCTGCGCGGCGAACTCCGGGACGGACTGGCACTCGGCCAGCACCCAGGCCAGCACGTACTGCGCGATCCGCTCGCCCATCCGGCCCACCGTCCGGGTGAGCAGCGCCCCGGCGTGCCACGGCCCGGCGCCCAGCAGGGCATCCGTACCGGCGTTCACGCTGTGGAACCACAGCAGGCCGTCCCCGCGCAGCGCGTCGGGCAGCGAGGCCCCCACGTACACGAAGGGACCGCCGTCGGCCGAACCGTCGCGCTCCACGGGCCGCCCGGCCGCCCGCCCCAGGGCCTCGGCCGCCGAGGGGCTCACTTCGGGGCCGGCCAGCAGCCGGGCCCGGGCGAGCGGTTCGGGCCGGGGCAGGGAGACCGCCACCCCGGTCAGCTGTCCGAGGCCAGGTGTGCGGGGAAGCCGCCCGTGGCGATCGGCCCCCATCGCTCGGGGGTGATCCGGATGATCGACTTGCCCTGCTTGACCATCGCCGCCCGGTACTCGTCCCAGTCGGGGTGCTCCCCCGAGATGTTCCGGAAGTACTCGACGAGCGGCTCGACCGAATCCGGTGAGGCGATCACCTCGGCCGAGCCGTCGATCTGGACCCACGGCCCGTTCCACTCGTCCGACAGGACGATCACGCTCACCCGCTCGTCCCGCTTGGCGTTGCGGGTCTTGGCCCGTTCGGGGTACGTCGAGACGACGATCCGGCCGGCGTCGTCGACGCCGCAGGTGAGCGGCGAGCCCTGGGGGCGGCCGTCGGACCGGGTGGTCAGCAGGATCGCCCGGTGCCGGGGCCGTACGAACGCCAGCAAGTCGTCGAGTTCCACGGCGGTGTTGGTCGCGATGTTGGTTGCCATGGAACCGACCCTACGACCGCGGGCCGTCAGGTGGCGGGCAGGGAATCGCCCTGTACCGCCTGGATGTCGAGTTCGATCCGCAGCGTCGTGCCGATCGCCGAGATGCCCGCCTGGACGACCTGGTTGTAGTTCATGGCGAAGTCCTCGCGGCGCAGTTCGGCCGTGGCGCTGAACGCCGCACGGACGCCGCCCCACGGGTCCGGACCGGTGCCGAGGTAGCTCAGGTCCAGGTCGACCGGACGGTTCACACCGTGCAGCGACAGCTCGCCGTGCACGGTCCAGCGGTCGGGGCCCGCCGGAGTCAGTCCGCCGGAGCGGTAGGTGATCTCCGGGAAGCGGTCGGTGTCCAGGAAGTCGGGCGACCGCAGGTGCTTGTCGCGCATGCCGTTGCCGGTGTCGATGCTCGCCGCGTTGATGACCGCGTCCACGCGGGAGTGCTGGACGTCCTCGGTGATCTCGATCCGGCCGCCGAAGTCGGTGAACCGGCCGTGCACGCTGGAGATGCCCAGGTGCTGCGCGACCGCGCCCACCGAGGAGTGCGCCGGATCCAGCGACCAGGCACCCGGCGGCGGAAGCTCCACGCCCCCCTGCCGGGCCAGTATCACCGTTCCGGCCTCGACCCGGCCGCTCGCCGTGACGAGCGCGGTGGAGGCGGCGGGGGCGTACCCGACCGCCGTCACGATCACGGTGTACGCGCCGGCGGACAGCAGTGCGTCGGTCCGCACCGTGCCGTCCTCGTCGGCGGCGGCCCGCAGCACCTGCGTACCGGTCATGTCGGTGACCGTCACGACCGCGTGCTGGACGGCCCAGCCGTCCCGCGTGCGTACCTGTGCGCGAAGTCCCATCCCGTTTTCTCTCCTTGCGTCCTTGCTGAATGGCCCGTCCGCTCCCGGAACGGGTCACTCGATGAGTCGGGCCCCGGGGCGGGGACGGCAGGCCGTCCCCTGCCTGCCGTCCCCACCGCCGGGGCCCATTTTCCGCCGGCCTGGACAGACTCTCCGCTCGAAGTGCCGTCCCGCCAGGGGTCTTACGTGTCCGGGGTGTACCCGGACCGATTACTCGCCGGGGTGGGCGAGCTCGATGTCGTGGCCGTCGATGCCGCGACCGGCCACGGTCAGGGCGCCGGCCACCGGCGGGTAGCCGGTCGCGATGACCGAGTACTCGCCCGCGTCCAGGTCGGCGAAGGCGTACGCCCCGTCCTCCCCGGTCGTCGAGGTGGCGACCACGTTGCCGGCCGCGTCGACCAGCGTCACGCGGGCGTCGGGCAGCGGCCGCCGGCCGGAACCGGCCCGGACGACGCCCTGCACCAGCGCACCGGACTGCAGTGCGACGTCGACGCGGGTGACACCCTGGCCGCCGATCTCCACCGGCAGCGCCAGCGGACGGAAGCCGGCCGCGTTGACCGCGACGGTCACCGCACCGGGGACCAGCTCACCGAAGGCGAACTCGCCCGTCGCACCGGACTTGCCGGTGGCCAGGACGTCGCCGCGGACATCGGTCACGATGACCATGGCGCCCTCGACCGTCGCGCCGCCTTCCGCGGCCCGTACGGCTCCGGCCAGACCGCTCGTACCGGCGAGCAGGATGTCGTACGTGAGCGGCTGGTCGCCGACGACCACGGTCGACGCCTGCGGCTGGAAACCGTCGGCCGACGCGATCAGCACGTACGAACCGGCGCCCGGGGCGTCCAGCACGTAGGAGCCGTCGGCCTGTGCGGCCGAGATGCCCAGCTGCCGGCCGCCCAGCGAGATCAGCGTGACGGCGGCCCGGGCGACGGGTGCGCCCTCGGCGCCGCGCACCACACCGCGGACCGCGGTGCCCTGCACGGTCGGCTCCGGGGCTGCCGGGGCGTCCTCCAGGGTGTCGACGGCGGTGATGCCGGCGGCTGCCTCGGAGACCTGGCCGGCCGTGCCGGACGGGTCCTTGGCGAGCTCCACGGCCTCGGCCGGAACCGGGGCGTCGTTGGCCGCGTTCGTCTTCAGCGCGACCTCCTTGATGAAGATCGTGATCAGGAAGGCGACCAGCGCGGCCGGGGCGGCGTACAGGAAGACGTCACCGACGCCGTGCCCGTAGGCGGACTCCACGACCGTGCGGAACGGTGCGGGCAGGGTCTCCAGGTCGGGGATGCCCCCGCCGCCGGTCCCGCCGTGGCCCAGGGCCGCGCCCTGGGGACCGAGGTCCGCCAGGCCGTCCTTCACGTAGTGCGTGACGCGGTTCGCCATGACGGCGCCCAGTGCCGAGACACCGATGGCGCCACCGAGCGAACGGAAGAACGTGACGACGGAGCTGGCCGAACCGAGGTCCTTGGGGTCGACCTGGTTCTGGGTGGCCAGCACCAGGTTCTGCATCATCATGCCGACGCCGAGACCCATCAGGAACATGAAGATCGCGATGTGCCAGTAGGCGGTGTCGTACCGGATGGTGCCGAGCAGGCCGAGGCCCGCCGTGACCAGGAAGCCACCGGTGACCAGCCAGGCCTTCCAGCGGCCCGTCTTGGTGATGACCTGGCCCGAGATGGTCGAGGAGAGGAAGAGACCCGCGATCATCGGGATCGTCATCACACCCGACATCGTCGGCGACTTGCCGCGCGCCAGCTGGAAGTACTGGCTGAAGAAGACGGTGCCCGCGAACATCGCGACACCCACGAACAGCGAGGCGAGCGAGGCGAGCGTGATGGTCCGGTTACGGAACAGCCGCAGCGGGATGATCGGCTCACTGGCCCGGGACTCGGTGAAGACGAAGAGCAGCCCGAGCACCACGGAACCCGCGAGCATCGCGCCGGTCTGCCAGGACATCCAGTCGTACTTGTCGCCCGCGAAGGTCACCCAGAGGAGCAGCAGCGAGACGGCGGCGCTGATGAAGAAGGCGCCGGTCCAGTCGACCTTGACCTCACGCTTGACGACCGGGAGCTTCAGGGTCTTCTGGAGCACCACGAGGGCGATGGCCGCGAACGGCACGCCGACGTAGAAGCACCAGCGCCAGCCCATCCAGCTGGTGTCGGTGATGACACCGCCGAGCAGCGGGCCGCCGACGGTGGCGACGGCGAAGACGGCGCCGAGGTAGCCGCTGTAGCGGCCGCGCTCGCGCGGGGCGATCATCGCGGCCATCACGATCTGCGCGAGGGCGGAGAGACCGCCGACGCCGATGCCCTGCACCACACGGCAGACGATCAGCATGCCGGCGCTGTTCGAGAGACCGGCGACGACCGATCCGGCGACGTAGATGACGAGTGCTATCTGGACCAGCAGCTTCTTGCTGAACAGGTCGGAGAGCTTGCCCCACAGGGGGGTGGTCGCCGTCATGGCCAGCAGCGAGGCCGTGACGACCCAGGTGTAGGCGCTCTGGCCGCCGCCGAGGTCGGAGATGATCTCCGGCAGGGCGTTGGTGACGACGGTGGACGACAGGATGGCGACGAACATGCCGAGCATCAGCCCGGTGAGCGCTTCCATGATCTGCCGGTGTGTCATCGGCGCGCCGCCGGAGGGCTCGTGCCCTCCGTGCTTGGCGTGGCCGCCCCGCACACCGGTTGGTGTGGTCGTAGCCATTTAATTCCTTCTCTTTGCTTCTGTTACACGGGTGTACGGGTGTACGAGCCGTCGTGGCCGTCGGTGGACCGGGAGCGGCAGTCGCCGCTGTGCTTTCCGGGGGCGCACCCGCCGGAGCTGCGACAGGAGAAGCTGTCGCGCAGCCGGGCCAGCAACGTGTTGAGCTGACCGACCTCGTCGTCGGACCAATCCTGAAGATGGTGGGCGAACATTTCGGTCGTCCGGCAGTTCAGTTCCTCGAGCACACCCTCGCCCGCGGGAGTCAGCCGCAGGATGCGGGAGCGCTTGTCCGCCGGATCCGGGGACCGCTCGATCCAGCCGCGTTCCGCCACGTGAGCGACGTGTCGGCTGGTCACCGACATGTCGACGGCGAGGAGCTCGGCCAGTCTGCTGATCCGTATCTCCCCGTGCTGACTCAGCAGAGCCAGCACGGCAGCCGAGCCGCCGGGGCATTCGGGCGGGAGGATGCGGGCCAGGCCCCGTTTGACGGCGCCGACTGCGCTGAGCTGCCGGGCCAGTTCTTCGTACTGACTCCGCGCGGCCACGGGACCCCCAGACATCTCACCGGTCATCTTGTTGCTTAGGGCAACCATAGAAGCCGTTGGTTGCTGCAGGCAAACTAAAAGGGGCTTGCAGAAGTAAAGGAAAACAAAAGGCTGCGTAGGGCGCGGGTCAAACGCCCAGCGTGTGCGGTGTGCGCGGGACGGATGTGTCCTGTGCCACTTCGGGGGCGGAGGTGGGCGGCGCTCCGGATCACACCCGGGGCGGACACCCGCGCCTTCGCTCCTTCGGGAGGGCGGGCGGTCGCCCTTCGCACGTACATACGGGAGCGCGTGCGCGGGGTGAGGAGGTGCGCCAGCCAACACACGTTCAGGTCATGGATGTTGGGGCGCGGGCCTCGTCGCGGGGCACGTGTGGCGTGCGATTGTCCGGGCGGCTTCCCCACTCCGCCTTCACCGGTTCCCCGGGTATGGCCGCGGCCCTTCACCGCCCGGGGGTTGGGCCCTTCCGCCATGTTCGCTAGGGTCCTGCGACATGGCACACAATCCCCACGCTCCGCAGGGTCCCGAGGGCAACAGCGACCCGGCAGGCAACACCCAGATGTTCCGCGCCTTCGTCGACGAGGGCGAGCCGCAGCGCCGGCAGCAGCCCGCCGCCGTGTCCTCCGGACCGAGGACCGGGCTGATCGCCGCCGTCGTCGCGGTGATCGTCGTGCTCGGTGCGGTCGCCTGGCTCGCCCTCGGCTGACCGGGCCTCCGGCGTTCGCGCAGGGCCTCTCGTCCGTATCGGGCCGGGCTCACGGGGTCCGGTGCCGCTCATCGCGGCGTAGCCGTCGGTCGTCGGGGCTGCCCCTCGACCCTCCGCCGCCGTGCGGTGCACGGCACCGGAGCCCGCTTCCTGATCCGGTCCGACCGAACGGAAGGCCCTGGTCCCCCGTCACTTCCAGACGGCGGTCACGTCCTGGGTATCGACATGCATGCCCAAGGGCACCCGCCAGGCGTCCACACAGACGGTGTACGTCATCTTCCGCGCCGCTCCCGCGCCGATGGGCACGGGCAGCGGCGCTGTCGATTCCCGGGTCGCCCAGTCGATCCCCAACCCGCCGATGATGTGCGTGGCGAAGGTGACGGTGCCCGAACGCGCGGGTGAGCCACCGGTGTTACGGAACTCCACGGTCACCTTCTCGCACCACCGCTCGTCCGCCGCCGCGCGCACAGGGGCGCCGACCGCGATGACGGCGGGCCCGGTGGGGGCGGTGGAGCCGGGTGCGGACGGCGATGCGGGGCCGGTGGCGCCCGAGGAACCCGAAGGGGCAGTGGCCCCTGTGGAGCCGCCCGCCGGGCCCGGACCGGAGCCGTTCGACGGGGCGCCGCCGGTGCCCGCGCCGCCCGGACCTCCCGAGGTCCCTGCCGCGCCCCCGGAGGCACCGGGACGCGCGTCCGTGCCGGAGCCGCCCGCGGTGCCCGTGCCGCCGGGCCCGTGCGTCGCATCCGGGACGCCGGGAGAGGGCGAGGTGCCCGAGGCGTCCGAAGGACCCCCGGCGCCGCTCCCGCCCGGATTCCCGGCCCCGTCCAGCGGGACCAGCGTGACCTTGCCCGAGGGTGCGACGGCCCCGGAGGGCGCCTTCCCCGGGCCCGTGGCGGCCGCGCCGACCGCCGTGTAGCCGCCGTCGCCGCCCGCCGCGCCTCCGCAGCCCGCCAGGGCCCCGCCCAGACACAGCACGGCCGCCGAGGCGGCGATCGCTGTGCCCCGGCGGCCGGACCGGCCGAATGTCTGACGTCGCATCGCGACAGTGTGTCTGACGGACCGTCATATCGGAACCCCCGGGATCGGGAGTCCGGGTCAGTCGGCGATGAGCCCCTCCCTGAGCTGGGCGAGCGTGCGGGTCAGCAGCCGGGAGACGTGCATCTGCGAGATGCCGACCTCCTCGCCGATCTGTGACTGGGTCATGTTGGCGAAGAACCGGAGCATGATGATCTGGCGCTCGCGCGGCGGGAGTTTGGCCAGCAGCGGCTTGAGCGACTCGCGGTACTCGACGCCCTCCAGCGCCGAGTCCTCGTACCCCAGCCGGTCGGCCAGCGATCCCTCGCCGCCGTCCTCCTCCGGCGAGGGGGAGTCCAGCGAGGAGGCGGTGTAGGCGTTGCCTACGGCCAGGCCGTCGACGACGTCCTCCTCGGAGACCCCGAGTGCCTTGGCGAGCTCCGGAACGGTGGGCGAGCGGTCCAGCTTCTGGGCGAGCTCGTCACTGGTCTTGGTGAGGGCGAGCCGCAGCTCCTGCAGCCGGCGCGGCACCCGCACCGACCACGAGGTGTCGCGGAAGAAGCGCTTGATCTCGCCGACGACGGTGGGCATCGCGAACGTGGGGAACTCCACGCCGCGTTCGCAGTCGAACCGGTCGATCGCCTTGATCAGGCCGATCGTGCCGACCTGGACGATGTCCTCCATGGGTTCGTTGCGGCTGCGGAACCGCGCCGCGGCGTAACGCACCAGCGGCAGGTTGAGCTCGATGAGTGTGTCCCGCACATAGGCGCGCTCCGGACTTTCCGTTCCTTCGGGACCCGGTGCGGGGCCCAGCGCGGCGAGCCGCAGGAACAGGGAGCGGGACAGCGTGCGGGTGTCGATGGCTTCCGACGAGCTGGTGAGCACAACGGGTGCGGGTGCGCTCTTGGTGAGCGTGAGCACCTTCGAGCTGCCCTGTTCTGCGGACATGCCACCCCCTTGAGGTCGCGGACGGTCGCGGTGGCCGCGACCATCGGAGGAACGCAGCCTCCACCTGAATACCGGAGGGGAGGCTGCGGCAAACGCGGTTCCCGCAGAATGTCACATGTCGGCAACACGCTGTAGTGACTTGTCGACAAGTTCCTGGGGAGTCTGCCCAGTTAACAAGGGGTGTACGGCTTTTGGTCCGCGGGGAACGCCTCAGGACCGGTCTACCCGATCCGGTTACGCTTCGATCCTGTTTGCGGATCGAAGTCGAGCGAAACTTCGGGCCAGGAGTCTTGACACATGCATCTGTGAGACTCCGAGTTCCGCGCTGATCTGGGACTGCGTCAGGTTGCTGTAGTACCGCAGCAACAGGATCCGCTGTTCGCGTTCGGGCAGTTGTACGAGCAGGTGCCGGACCAGATCGCGGTGTTCGACGCCCGCCAGGGCCGGATCCTCGTACCCGAGCCGGTCCAGCAGGCCGGGCAGCCCGTCACCCTCCTGGGCGGCTTCGAGCGAGGTCGCGTGGTACGAGCGGCCCGCCTCGATGCAGGCCAGCACCTCGTCCTCGGAGATCTTCAGCCGCGCGGCGATCTCCGCGGTGGTGGGGGAACGGCCGTGAGCGGTCGTCAGGTCCTCGGTGGCGCCGGTGACCTGGACCCATAGTTCGTGCAGCCGCCGCGGTACGTGGACGGTCCGCACGTTGTCGCGGAAGTACCGCTTGATCTCGCCGACGACGGTCGGCATCGCGAAGGTGGGGAACTGGACCCCGCGTTCGGGATCGAACCGGTCGATGGCGTTGATCAGGCCGATCGTGCCGACCTGGACGACGTCCTCCATCGGTTCGTTGCGGCTGCGGAACCGCGCGGCGGCGTACCGCACGAGAGGCAGGTTCGCCTCGATCAGTGCTGCCCGGACCCGGCCGTGCTCCGTGGTGCCCGGCTCCAGGCCCTGGAGGCGGCCGAAGAGCACCTGGGTGAGCGCCCTGGTGTCGGCGCCCCGGGTCCTGGCGGGCGTGACGGTGTCGTCGGGTGTCTCGGTCTCGATCGTCTGGACCGCCTGGGTCGCCTGGGCGGTCTGGATCGCTTGGGGTGACTGGGACGACTGGGACGCCGCGGGCGTCTGTGCCGCCGGTGTCGTCCGGGCGGCCTGGACGGCCTGGACGGTCTGGGGAGGCACTTGAGGCGCTGTACTGGCCGGCACGGTGACGCCACCCCTTCGCGGTCAACTTCGGTCAACTCATCCGTCAAAAGCGGTCATAGCATCACAAGACATGTCCACTATGTGCAAGCACCCCATAGCGCCGTGTTGACCTCGAATCGGTTTAAACACAAAGAAAAGCCCCTCACCGTCGTGGTGAGGGGCTCGCAGGGCCGAAGGCGTCAGAACGGGTAGTCGGCGATCACCCAGGTGGCGAATTCACGCCATTGACCGGCAGCCGCCTGGTGGGCCGGATGCTCGATGTAGCTCTTCAGCGCGGCCTCGTCGGCCACCGCGGAGTTGATGGCGAAGTCGTAGGCGATCGGCCGGTCGGTGATGTTCCAGGCGCACTCCCAGAACTCCAGCCCGGGCACCTTGTCCGCCAGTCCCCGGAAGGCCTCGGCGCCCGCCACGACCCGGGGATCGTCCCGCTCGACGCCGTCGTTCAGCTTGAACAGGACCAGATGGCGGATCATGGGGGTACTCCTACTTCACGAGCTCGGACATGAAGTCGCCGACGCCCTGTGCGGCGTCCGAAACGCCCTCGAACCCTACCTGGACGAGATCCGCGGCCCGGGCGGGGGACGTGATGATCGTGTAGAGCACGAAGACGACTATCAAGTAGAGAGCGATCTTCTTTGCTTGCACCATCAGCCCCTGACTCCCCTTCGATCCCTGCGCAGTCGGGCGAGTCTATCCGCACACATGGTCGTATCGGCCTGCTGATTCCGATCACTCATGCGGTCTTTAAGGACCAAGGACCCGGCGATCGGGGTCCTTTGCCCGCCCTCGCGGCTTCTGCGGAGCGGCAGGATGGTGGACGAGCCCAGCGGATCCGGCAGGAATCCGAGGGGCGAGGAACAGGACCTCGTCTGTGGGGTTCTCGCCACGGCCTTCCCCCGATCGCGGCGAGAGCCAGGAGGCCCTGTTCTCATCGGGGGGAGCGGCTTGTCCCCCCGATGCCGCTTCCCCCGACCCACACCGCACACCCGCCCCCGGCCTCCGTCGGGCCCGGGGCCGCTGTGCTGTCTGCCTGCTGCCGTGTCCGGGGCAGCAGGGACGCGTCGGTCGCCTCACGAACGGGCCCCGCGCCTCCGCGCCGAAGGCCGTGTCCCGGAGCGGCTCGGTGAGGCATGTCCGCAGGCCGAACCCCGGAGGCAGCCCTCGCCGACGCTTCCGTGTCGCACGCAAAACACCCCCCTGACCGCGTTTCCGCTGATCAGGAGGGTGTGAGAGCGGTAGCGGAGGGATTTGAACCCTCGGTGAGTTTCCCCACACTCGCTTTCGAGGTCTGTTCCTGCTGGTCGGGGGCTTGTGCGCCACAGTTCATAACCGTTCAGGGCGGGGCCTGACCTTGAGTGGTGAGGGACTGTTGCACGGCCGTGAACGGTGGCGTACGTCGGTGAATGAGACGGAAACTGAGACGACCGACAGGTCGACCTGACTAGCGCGCTTCGGCCTGCCAGGGGCTCCGGCGGGCCAAGGCATTGGCGAGGACCTCCATGCATGCGATCACGATGTGAGCCCCGGCAGCGGGCAGCGCAGTGCGCTTGGGCACCTTGTTGGCGAAGCCGATGACTTCCATGCCCGCGGCTTTGGCTGCCTCCACGTCCGTCACTGAATCGCCGACGAGGACTGAGCGCTCAGGGGCGACGCCGAGTGCGGCCGACGCGAGCAGCAGGGGGTGCGCGGACGGCTTCATGAGCGTGGGATTCAGTTTGGGCCGGCCGACTACCTCGTGCACGAACCCTTCCAAGCCGTGCAGAGCAAGGAACGCATTGACGCACTCGGCTGAGTTGTTGCTGACGATGGCGACCTTCCGCCGTGTGGAATGGGCCGCCCTGAGCGCATGGGCGGCGCCTGCGATGGGAGGGCCGGCGACGGCAACAGCTGCCACCTCCGCTGCCGTCAAGGCACCCTCAACAGCCGCGAGCAGGGACGGTCCGCCGAGCTGGGATAGGCGATGGATCTCCATGGGGTCGTCTGTCGTTTTTGCCTGCTGGGCGAGATCAGGGGCCCGCAGTGTGACGATCTCCGCCAGTTCTCGCGCAACGCCGGGGGCAGGCATCCCGGCAAAGACGTCGCAGATGGGACCGTCGAAGTCGAACTGGACGGCCCAGGTGTTCGCGATGAGTGCGACGAGCGGGTCAGTGACCATCAGGATTGAAGTCCCTTCCGATGGTGTCCCAGACGCTGTCGAACCACATACGGGCCTGTTCGACCTGTTGTGCTCCGCTCGACGCGTCGCCCTCATTCAGCGAGTAGTGGAAGAGAGTGGCGTCCTTGCCGACGAGGTCGTAAATCTCGATGGCTTCTCCCTGGGCCACGACCTTGTTCGGGCGGATGGGGTAGTAGCCGAAGAACGCGTCTTCGTTGTTGATGACGTAGAGCTTGAAGAACTGAGTGCCGCTGTGGACGCGGACGCTGACGTTGCTTTCCTGGACGAGCCCGAGGTGACTCAGTTCGTTTATGGCATCGGAGATGCTGCGCGCGTAGCTGACCATGATGCTGTGCATCCGTGAGCGAAGCCGAGGATCGTCCGAGCAGTCTTCTCTGCGTACAGGCGCGGCCTGCGGCACATCCATGTCCGGCACGAGGATTCGGATGTTGATGCTCGTCGGAGTGAGGCGGCCAATCCGAATCTTGTCGAGCGGTTCCTGTAGGGCTCCGTGCAGGGTCTCGCTGGAGAATCCGGCGAAGTCGATGGAGACGTGTCGGCTCGCGAAAGCTTGCTCGACGTAGGGACGGAGACCCGCCGGCCGCTCAGTGCGATTGCGCACGAAGACGCCGCTGCCCTTGCGAGACACGACGAGACCTTCGTCTTCAAGGTCTCGTAGAGCGCGCTGGATGGTCGCCCTGGCGAAGCCGAAGTGATCCGTCAGTTTCGCGTGCGACGGCAGCTTCTCGCCGGGGGCCAGCTTCCTGGTTCGGATGGCTGCGCCGAGGCTGCGCGCCACCTGCTCGTAGGGCGGACGGTCGTCGTCCGGGTCCAGGGGCTCAAGAGCGAACGTCATCCCTCGATGCTACGCCCAACCTGACTATTTGAGCAGCCTGGCTATCCATGTCTTGACGTGACTAGCCAGGCTGGCTATGTTGTTCCTGTGCCCACCGGGCTAGCCAAGTAAGTCAGGCTAGGTCGGGCGAGGTGTGCCCAGTGGTTGCAGCTCAGGCGCTGCGTGGGCTGGTTCGGGATCGCTCGTTTGAAGGCGGCTTCGGTCGCACGCTGCGGGCCCTGAGCTGGTCGTTCCTTGAGAACTGAACAGTGAAATGAAGCGAGGTGAGAGCCCTCGCTCCCGTGACGACCGGGCTAGTCGTCGGCAGTGGTACGGCGCGTCGGCGCGGTACGCACGATCCTGCGGCACTGGAGAACACCCCACGGTGCCACCCGCAGTGAACTGCCCTGCTGAGCGCCAGGCAGAGAGATGGCGCCCCACTTTCCGCAGCTCATGCTGCGGCCGGTTGCCTCCCTCGCCCGTCCGGCCTTTCGGGGTCGTACGGGCGAGGCAGAGGGGAGCCGGGCGGTCCGGAACCGTGGCCCAAGGGAGAGACATGAGCACCGAGACGTTCGAGACCATCCGCTACACCGCTGACGTTGTCGTCACTACGACCGACGGGTACGTCCTGCTGATCGAGCGAGGCTGGGACCCGCACGCCGGCCAGTGGGCGCTGCCCGGCGGGCACGTCGACCCCGGCGAGACCAGCCGGGCCGCCGCTGCCCGCGAGTTGGCCGAAGAGACCGGTGTGTACGCGGCGCCGGAGGAGCTGACCCAGGTCGGAACTTGGGACGCCCCCGGCCGCGACCCTCGCGGCCGGTACGTCACCGTCGCCTATCAGCTCACCGTCATCTCCGGCACGCCCGCCGAAGCCGGTGACGACGCGGTCAACGTCCGCTGGTGGCCGCTGGCCGACCTTCCGCCGCTGGCGTTCGACCACGCCGAGATCATCGCCGCCGTCGCGGCGTCGACCGTCTGACCTACCCGCTTCGCCCCGGTCCCGCCGCCTGCCGGCGGGGTCGTGACGGCGCCGGATCGAATCCGGCCCGGGGCACTCGCCGCCTGCTCTGGCGGCCGGGCCCACCACCGCGTGGTGGCCCATCCCCTGAACGGCGCGCGGCCCCGGTGCTGGAACACCGGGGCCGCTGTTCGGGCCGTTCCACCTACCAGGGAGACAACGACCCATGAAGACCATCGCTGCACTTCAGACCCTTGTTACGGCCGCCTCGCTCGACTTCGAGCCGTCGGCCGCCGAGCTGGACGCGATCGAGCTGGAGATGCCGCTCATCCGGGCGGAAGTTGAGCTGCTGGACGCGCAGATCATGACCATCGACCGGCCGGCAAACGAGCTGGACGTACGACGCGTGCGCCGGGCCCGCAACCGGGTCATGGCCGCACGGCGGGACCTCACCAACCGCGCCACGACTCCCCGGACGGGTGGTGCGGCATGAGCCTTCACCGCAAGGGGCGCGCCGCCCTGGTGCTGGCCCTGGTCGCCGTGGTCGGCATGGCGTTCCGCGTCTCGTGGAACGCGCTGCGGGATGTCGCCCGGGCGATCGGCGCGGACAGCACGGCCGCGTTGCTCTACCCGTTCGTCGTCGATGGGCTGATGGCGCTGGCGCTGGTCGCCACGCTGGTGCTGACCGACCGTGCGGACAAGCGGTTCGCGCTGCGGGTCCTGGCCGCCTACACGCTCGCGTCGCTGGTCCTGAACTACGTGCACGGGCTCGTTCCCGAGCTGCACGGCGGGTCGGTCGACTGGGGTCGACTGGCCGACTGGGACCCCGCCAACTGGGCGCTGGTGCTGCTCGCCACGTCGCTGCCGGTCGGCTCAATCTACTTCGGCTCCGACCTGGTCGCCAAGGTGCTCCACCACCGACCGATCGATCCCGCCCCGATCGCCGCACCGGTCGATACCGCAACAAAACGGTCTACTCCTGACCTGGGAGAGTCGACCCCCGCCCCGGTGCCAGCTGCCGAGCCCCCTGCGGCGCTGCCCGCCCCGGTGGTTGTCGACCTGGTCAAGCGGATCGAGCCGATCCCCGTGGGGGCGGTTGCTGCCGAGTCACCCCGACCGCGTGCGGTGATCGGCCGCGTGCCGGATGCCGCCCGATCGCCCCGACCGGTCCGCACCGCTGAACAACTGCTCGACCAAGCCCGATCGGCTACGGCCGACTGGCCCGCCGGGGACCTGACGGCCGAGGCGATCCGCAAGGAAGTCCGCACCTCTCCCGCCAAGGCCCGCGTGCTGCGCGAGACCCTGCGCGCGGAGCGGTCGGCCGCATCCGTTGACGCGGTGGCGTAGTGGCCGGGCTCCCCGAATACCGGTGGCGCCTTGCCCCGGACGGATACGCCACTCGCAGGCAGTTGCGGGCGTTGGGGTTGCGGCCGGGCGGACAGGACGTCGTCGCCGTGCTTCACCGCCCGCGACGCCGGCGGGAACCGCTGGTCGCCTACCTCTACCGCATCGACGACGCCAAGCCCGTACGCCCCATGACACCGGGCCGAGCGGAAGCGCTCGCCAAGGCCATGCGGGCCCGCCGAACCTGCCCCAACTGCCGCACGGACGCCGGGTACTGCATCCCGCGTTCGCTCGGCATGTGTGTGACCTGCCACGACTCCACCGACGAGAGGACTGCACCGTGACCGCCCCCGACTATCGCGAAACCACGGCGGCGCCCCTCCCCGGGTGGCCGACCGTCCCGGACTTGCCTCTCTCCGGCGCCGTGAGGCTGCACGGCGAGCAGGGGGCCGTGGTCTACGTTCCCGGGCCGGACGGGCGGATGGTCGCGGTGCTGCGCGAGCACCTGCCCACCGCCCCGGCCGTCTACCAGCCCCGGGACTTGACGCCGCAGCCCCTGTTCGACCCGCGCGCCCAGCGCCTCGCGGCCGGCGGACTGCTGGCAGGGGGTGCCGGTTTCGGTGCCGGTCAGCTCCTCATCGGCGCTGGCCAGGTGGTCAGCGCGTTTGCCGGTCTCGGCTCGGTCGTGATGTGGGCCGCGATCGCGGTGGTCGCCTCCCGGCTAGCTCCGGCCGTGTTCGGTACGGGGCGGCCCGCCACGGTGAACCACACCACGGTCAACAACCGGTGGTTCGGCCGCTCCATCCACTGAATCGCCCAACGCCCCTCAGAGTCCCCGACCCCCCTTACGTGTGGGTCGAGACCCCCCGGGGCGTGAACGGCCCGCCACGGCCCCGTCAGGGGGTTGTACGGGCCTGTTTTCCGGCGCTCTACGCGCGCGTGCGCGTAGGGCCCCCTCCCCAGGAACGGCGCAACTCTGCAACTTCGCAGGTCACATGCGGTTGCGGGGGCTCAACCCGCGCTGCCGACGCAACCGGCAGTGCAACCACGGCACTTACGAGCGGGCCGGTGCGCCACGCAACGGCGCACCGGCCCTATCCACGGTCTTGGAGGACCCTTTCGTGGACTGGAAGCAAGCATGGGCGACCACCACCACTACGACCAACACAGCCTTCGATGCGCTCGCACCGCTGTGCGCACCGTTCGCGGACCGCTGGGACAGGGACGTGGAGCGGCGTACACAGCTGCGGACACCGGAGAACCTGAAGACGCTCATGGCGGCGCAGCGTGAACACAACTCCGCCCGCTCCACCGCCGCGATGGCACGTAATCAGCGCAGCGCTGCCCGCAAGGCGTCGAAGAACCCGTTGTCCGGCAACCGCCGTGCCGCACGGACTGCGGACAAGGCGGCCCGCCAGCATCACAGTCAGGCGCGTGCCGGCATGAAGGCGGCGCGCAAAAACTACCCCGCCACGCTCGTGGCCCGTGCGGTACAGGCACACGCCGCGCACGCGGTTCCGGGCGGACTCGCGTCGTGGCTGCTGTCGGAGGCAGGCAACACGCTCACGGTGTGGCCGGCGTCCGTGTCTGCCGGGCTGATCGGGTTGAACATTGCCGGTCTGTGGCTGGGCCGTCGTCAGGCATCGGTGCGGCTCGATGACGCGATGAGTGCCGAGGAACGGCGCCTGGCATCGCGGCTGGACCCGTCGTTCTGGGTGCAGAACGCGGAAGCCCGCGGCTTGTCCGGGACCGTCCCGACGCCGGCCAAGCTCACCCCGGCCGGGCTCGTTTCACACGTGCGCCTGGACGGGCGGTGGAACCCGAAGACGTTCCGGGCGAAGGCGGACGAGGTCCGGGCCCTGCTCGGGGCGCGGACCGATCTGCGGATCGAGATCGGCCCCGGCACTCATGGCGACCGCGCCACGATCACGCTGCGGACCCGCAGCGCCGCAGACGGCATCGACCTGAACGGCTGGAAGCCCGGCGATCCGTGGGGCGTCGACACGGTCACCGGCGAACCGGTCATGGTCCCGCTCGGGCGCCGGATGCTCATCGCGGGCACCTCCGGATCGGGCAAGTCCTGGTCGACCCGCGCCCTGCTGGCCGAGGCGTCCGAGTCGCCCGACCACCGCCTGGCCGTCATCGACCCCAAGCGCGTGGAGGGCATCAACTGGGAGCACCGCGCCCGCGTCGCCATCTACGCCGAGGACGTCCTCGACCTGACCGACGAGCTGGTTGCCGAGATGCACGACCGGCTGAAGGAGGTCCCGCGCGGCCGGGACACCATCGAGATCAGCACCCGCCGCCCCCGGATCACTGTGTTCATCGACGAGGGCGCAGAGGTCATCACCATGGCGCGCAAGAAGCAGGAGCGGGCCACCAAGGAGTCGCCCGCAGGCCCGGAGTGGTCCCGGATCATGGAGAACCTGGGCACCCTCGCCCGCATGGCCCGTGCGGCAGAGATCATCCTGATCTGGGCCACGCAGAAGCCGACCATGGACGCCAAGGGCGGCATCGACCCGCAGATCAGCGCGCAGATCACCTACCGCGCGGCGCTCGCGCTGAGCACGTCCGGCGAGAGCCGCGTCGTGTTCGGTGAGGACGCCACCGAGCGCGGCTGGCACGCCCACGACCTGCCGATGCCCGGCGTCGCCATGCTCCGCTCCGCGCCGAAGGCCAAGCCTCACCCGATCATGACCCGGGCGTTTTCCCCGGCCGACGTGATCGCCCTGCCCGACCGCCCGATCTGGCACCGCGAACAGTCCACCCCGGCCGCAAGCCCGCTCCGTCTGGTCAAGGACCCGGCCGCCGCTACGGCGTCCGCCGGGTCGGAGACGAACCGCGAACGGGTCCTGCAGGCCGTCAACGACGGGGCCCGCACCGCCCGCGACATCACCGAGCGGACCGGCATCAACAAGGGCACCGTCTCCCGCGAGATCAAAGCCCTCACCAACGCCGGAACCCTCCGCAGGACCGGTGACGGCATGCTCCACACCGGCCAGGAAGCCGCCTGAACATCCCGCCCTGACCAAGCCCTCACCAGCACGACAAGGGCGGCCCCCGTCTCGCCAAAGTCCGGGGCCGCCCTCGCCTGCCAGCACTCAACACAGAACTGGAGACACCCAGCATGTCCCAACTCACCCCCATCCGGCGAGCAGCCGACCACCGACCCGCCTTACTGGATCTCTTCTCCTGCGCCGGCGGCGCGGTGGCGGCATGAGCGCCCATCTCTTGACCGCCGCATTGAGCGCGGCTGAGCGCGGTTGGTACGTCCACCCCCTGCGACCTGGCGGCAAGGCCCCCGCGCTGCACGGAGAGGACCGATGCACCCGCTCCGGTGCCTGCTCTGCCGGTCACCTGAAGTGGGAGCAGCGCGCCACGCTGGACGCGAACCGCATTCGCGGTGCGTGGGCCGTGCGGGAGTTCAACGTCGGGATCGCGCCGGGCCCGTCCGGGCTGGTCGTCGTCGACCTCGACCTGCCCAAGCCTGAAGACGATGCGGACACACCTTCCGGTGTGGATTCCTTCACAGCGCTCTGCGAGCGCGCCGGCCAGGCCGTCCCCACCACCTACCGGGTGCGGACTCCCAGCGGGGGAGCACACCTGTACTTCACCGCCCCCACCACGGCCCGGCTCCCCAGCAGCAAAGGGAAGCTGGCGAAACGGATCGACACCCGGGCATGGGGCGGCAACGTCGTCGCCCCCGGCAGCATCGTCAACGGCCAGGCATACGAGGTCACCGACCCTGCCCCCGTCGCCGACCTCCCTGCATGGCTGTTGGACGCTCTCAAGCCCGCCCCGCAGCCCGCACAACCGGTACGCATCCATCTGCCCCGGTGCGGGAGCCGGGCCGCTGAAGTTGCCCTGGAACGCGAGATCGTGGCCGCCGCCACTGCGCCGGAGGGTGACCGCAACGCACAACTGCTCAGGAGCGCCCGCGCCGTGGGCCGGTTCGTCGCATGGGGCGATCTCCCCCGGCAGGTGGTGGAGCAGGCTTTTCAGGTCGCGGGTGAGTCGGCCGGACTGTCGGCTGCCGAGTGCCGCTCCACCGTGTGCAGCGCCCTCAACTGGTCCATCCGGACCTGCCGGCCGAGGGCGACCGCCGCATGAGCCCCCAGCAACGCCGGGGCCTGAAAAGCCTTCCTGCCACCCATACCGGGCCCGGCATCGCCAAACCGGCCCCGGGCGCATCCGGCAGTGGAGCGCCGAAGGTCGTCGGCCGAAAGGCCGCCCCCTTTGCTGTTCTCCCTGACCCGCGCACGCACACCCCCGGCTTCCACCCCGGGCTTCACATCCGGGGACTGGAACGCGGTGGGTTCCCCGTCGCCGACTGGCTGTGCTCCTGCGGCCACCACGAACGCGCCCGGGGTCGCAAAGCCGTCACCGAACTAACCACCCGCGTACGCGTTGGGCACTGCCCGCACAGCGCCCCCGTAGAGCACAGGAGGAACGCCGCATGAGCACGCAGCAGACCACTGACCCGATCGACGGTGCGGCCCTGCTCAACGAGGTGGAGCAGTTCCACCGCAGGTTCAACGTGTTCCCCCGCGAGGCCGCCTACGTGGCTGTCGTGTTGTGGGACGCGCACGCGCACCTCCTGGACGCGTTCGACTCCACCCCGCGTCTCGCGTTCCTCTCCCCGGAACCGGGCTCGGGCAAGTCCCGGGCCCTGGAGGTGGTGGAGACCCTGGTGCCGCGCCCGATGCTGGCGGTGAACGCGCGGGCCGCCGCCCTCTTCCGGTCCGTCTCCGACCCGGCCGGACGGCCCACGATCCTCTTCGACGAGATCGATACCGTCTTCGGTCCCAAGGCCGGGGACAATGAGGAACTGCGCGGCTTCCTGAACGCCGGCCACCGCCGCTCCGGAGTCACCTACCGATGCGTTGGTGACGGAGGGAATCAGACGGTCGTCGAGTTCCCTTCCTACACCGCCGTTGCCGTTGCCGGGCTCGGCTACCTGCCGGACACCATCACCACCCGTTCCGTCATCATCCGCATGCGGCGCCGGGCCAGGAACGAGAAAGCCGAGCCGTTCCGGGCCAGGCTCCACGAAGCCGAGGGCCACGAACTACGAGAGCGGCTCGCGCAGTGGGCCGAGCAGGTCCGCGACGACATCGCGGGCCGGTGGCCGCAGATGCCTGACGGGGTCACCGACCGTCCGGCGGATGTGTGGGAGCCCCTGTTGTCCGTCGCGGACGCGGCCGGTGGCGACTGGCCCGAGCGGGCCCGCACCGCGTGCATGGAGCTGGTTAACGCGGCCAGGGCCGACGACAAGGGCAGTCTCGGTATCCGCCTGCTGACCGATCTGCGCGATCACGTCATGGCGGGCATCGACCGGATGCCGACCGTCGCGATCCTGGACCGGCTGTGCGCGCTGGACGAAGCACCGTGGGCGGAGATGAGTGGCCGGCCGCTCGACTCCAGGGGCCTGGCCAAGATGCTCGGGGAGTACATGACTCTCGACAACACCCCGGTCAAGGCACGCAACATCAAGACCGCCGGGACCGTCCTCAAGGGCTACTACGCCCTCGATCTCCACGACGCATGGGAGCGGTACTGCCCCCCACCCCCCTCAGGAGCCGCTACCTCCGCTACCTCCGCTACCTCGCAGGTCAGCGGCCCGGAAAAGGTAGCGGCAACGCTCTTCCCGTCCGCTACCTGAGCGCTACCCGCTACCGGCCCCGCGCCCGACAGGGGCGGGGCCGGTAGCGGATTCCATCCGCTACCGCTACCCCTGCCGCTACCTCGATCATGCCCCTGACCAGGGCGGTAGCGGAGGTAGCGGAGGTAGCGGACCTGACAGGAAGGGGCCCCGGGCCCCTCGCTGCCCCAGGAAGGCACGCCATGAGTACCGCCACAGAACTCTTTGACTCGACTCTGGTGCTCCTCACCGTCGAAGAGGCAGCCCGTCGCCTCGGGATCGGCCGAACGCTCTGCTTCCGCCTGATCCGCACCGGTCAGCTCGAATCTGTCCCCGTTGGGCGTCTGCGGAGGGTTCCCGCCGACGCCATTCAGGACTACGTCACCCGACTCCGCACGGCCAACCGGCCTGTCGCCAGCGCTGCCTGAGAGGCCACCACATGGATGAGTACAAGAAGCGGACCCGCCAGCCGAATGGCCGATCCTCGATCTACCTGGGTAAGGACGGCAAGTGGCACGGCCGCGTGACCGTCGGCATCCGAGACGACGGCAAGCCGGACCGCCGGCACGTCGAACGAAAGACCCGCACCGAGGCGGCCGAAGCCGTGAAGACGCTGGAGCGGGAGCGCGACGCCAAGACGCTGCGCAAGCCGGGCCGGGCCTGGACGGTGACCACGTGGCTGACTCACTGGGTGGAGGACATTGCCCCGCTTGGAGTCAACGAGAACACGATGGTCGGCTACGGGGTTGCGGTGAGGAAGCACCTGATTCCCGGCCTCGGAGCGCACAAGCTGGACAAGCTCCGGCCCGAACACATCGAGCACCTGTACAGCCGCATGATGGCGGCCGGCAGCAAGCCGGGGACCGCACATCAGGTGCACCGCACCTTCCGCACCGCCCTGAACGAGGCGGTGCGGCGGGGGCACCTCGGACAGAACCCCGTACGCCTGGCCAAGGCGCCACGGGTGCGGGAAGAAGAGATCGAACCCTTCACCGTTGACGAGGTGCAGCGGCTTCTGCGGGCCGCCGATGATCGGAGGAACTCGGCCCGCTGGGCCGTCGCGCTGGCGCTCGGACTGCGGCAGGGCGAGGCGCTGGGACTCAAGTGGACCGACGTAGACCTTGGGCGTGGCGTTCTCATGGTCCGGCGTAGCCGACGCCGACCGCAGTACGCCCACGGCTGTGCGGACGCCAAGACGTGCGGGCGCAAGGCCGGGTACTGCCCTCAGCGGCAGCGGACCAACCCGGAGACGGCCGACACCAAGTCCCGTGCCGGCCGCCGGGCTGTCGGACTTCCGCAGCAGCTTGTGGACCTGCTCCGTACGCACGGGAAGCGGCAAGAGGTGGAAAAGGCCGCCGCCGGAGACGAGTGGACGGAAGAGGGCTGGCTGTTCGCCACGGCGACGGGCCGGGGCATGTCCCCCCGTACGGACTACGACGACTGGAAGGAGCTGTTGCAGGCCGCGAAGGTACGGGACGGCCGCCTGCACGATGCCCGCCATACCGCCGCGACGGTCCTCCTTATTCTCGGAGTCTCGGAGCGGGCAGTAATGGGGTTGATGGGCTGGTCGAGTACCGCCATGGCGGCTCGGTATCAGCACATGGTCGACTCAGTCCGCACTGACGTGGCACGACAAGTGGACGGGCTCATCTGGGAGCGGAGCGGACGCGAGGAGGCCGAAGGCTAGGACGTAGTCGCGCCGGGGGTAGGCACTTCGCTTCTGCCCCCGGCTGGGACTCACGGGGATGACTGCTTCGCCGCCGCCCGTCGTGCGGCACGCTGAGCGGCCATCTTGGCTCGCTGGGCTGGCTGAACGTACAGCACGAGCACCGCCTCGTTGATGAGTTCAGCGACGTCTGCGATTTCGTCGGTGGAGTATGCGAGGGCGTCATGCGCCGCGTCGTTCCCGACGAAGCGCGCCTCGTGGAACGCAGCCACGATCTCATCGGTCGCTCCTACGCTCTTCAGATCGCTGATGCGCTCGAAGAGATTTTTGCCGGAAGCACCTCGCTCCTTGACTATCTGTTCGACAGTCGCCCTGTATCCGATGCCAGCGAGTCGGTTGGCGCCCGCAGTTTCGGCTAGTGCGGCTTCTGCGAACACCTCCCGAACGACCTCCGGTGCTTCCGAAGCCAGTTCGCGTGGTGCCTTGCCAGGCCAGACCTGCTCGATGTCGATTGTGGTGAAGACCTCGCGCGTGCCTTGTGCGGTCGGTACCTGCCTACACACGGCTTCGCGGAGGTACACGCTGTTCTTTCGACACCACTGGCAGAGGAGGATCATCAGATATTTACTGACTATGCCGTCCGATTCCTCTTCCTTGCGGCTGCTGCCGCTCAGGTCCGCATGCGAGCTAACAGTAAAGGTTGCATGGCGCAAGCAATGGGGGCACTCTCCGCCGATCGTACGGTTCGAGGGGTGGTAGCCATTGAGGTTTGCGAAGCGACTCGTCACGGGTGGACCGTATCGCTGGGCTGGCTCGTGCGTCGCCGTGTTTTGCTAGGGCCGCTTGGCTCACGAGCCTCGATGGGAGTTCGTCCACCACGCCGGCCGGTCGACTGAGACGGAAACTGAGACGGAACGCAGCGAAGGGACCGACCCAGATGGGTCGGTCCCTTCGTCTACCTGCGGTAGCGGAGGGATTTGAACCCTCGGTGAGTTTCCCCACACTCGCTTTCGAGGCGAGCTCCTTCGGCCGCTCGGACACGCTACCGAGAGAGAGCTTAGACCATCTCGGCCGTCCGTCGAAATCCGATTCCCGCCACGGCCGCGCACAGGCGGGGAACGCAGGTCAGCGGTCCCGGAAGAAGGCCGTCAGGAGGGCCGCACAGTCCGTCTCCAGGACGCCGTGGATCACCTCGGGTCGGTGGTTGAGCCGGCGGTCCCGGACGACGTCCCAGAGGGAACCGGCCGCTCCGGCCTTCTCGTCCCGGGCGCCGTAGACGACCCGGCCCACGCGTGACTGCACCAGGGCGCCCGCGCACATGGTGCAGGGCTCCAGCGTGACGACGAGAGTGCATCCGGACAGCCGCCATTCGCCGAGGGCGGCGGCGGCCCGGCGCAGGGCGAGGACCTCGGCGTGCGCGGTCGGGTCGCCGGTCGCCTCGCGTTCGTTGTGGCCCGTGGCCAGCAGGGCGCCGTCCGGGGCGAGGACGACGGCGCCGACCGGCACATCGCCGGCCGCCGCCGCCAGCCCGGCCTCGTCCAGGGCGCGGCGCATGGATGCCCGCCACGGGTCCCGTACGGGATCGTGCAGGGGGTGCTGCCCCGGGGACGGGTCGTGCGCGTGCGGTGCTTCGGTCACCCGCGGACCCTAGCGGACGGTCTCCAGGACCTCGGCCGCTCCCAGGGCGTCCGCGATCTCGGCCATGGCGTCCGTCCGCAGCATCAGCAGTTCCGCCTCGGGGAGCCCGAGGTCGGACAGCACCCCGGTGTCGCCGAGCGGACCCGCCGGTACGGCGTCGGGGTCCGGCCCGTCGTCGTCATCGTCGGTGGAATTGTCGGGGGTTTCGGGTTCGCCGTCCTCCGTACCGTCGAGGCCGACGAGCTCTTCGAGGGCGGCAATCGAGTCCTCGGCCCCGGGTTCGCGGCCGAGCAGTTCATCGGTGAGCAGGATCTCTCCGTACGAGGAGCGGGCGGCGGCGGAGGCGTTGGAGACGAAGATGCGCGGATCCTCCTCACCGTCCACCCGGACGACGCCGAACCAGGCGTCCTCCTGCTCGATGAAGACGAGCACCGTGTCCTCGTCCACCGAGGCCTCACGGGCGAGATCCGTCAGATCGGACAGGGTCTCCACATCGTCCAGCTCCGTGTCGCTCGCTTCCCACCCGTCTTCGGTGCGCGCGAGCAGTGCGGCGAAATACACCGTGACTCTCCCACTGGTCTTGGAGGCCCTCGTTCGGATCAGGGCGGATCAGGAAGCGGGATCCGATCCCAACGAGAGACCCTGGGTGTGTCGGTCCGGCGGGAGGCAGTCGGTGGTCCGGCTGCCCTGCGTCCCGCCCATCGGAATCGTGGCAGAAAGGAGGGCTCCGCGAGAGCAGTTCCGCCGTTGCGTCGGCCATCAGTTCTCTCCGACGCCGCCACCTGGGGGTCTCTCCGGCGGATGGACGGCTACCAGCGGAAGGTGCGCATCCGCATGGCCTGGCGCATTCTGGCGGCCTTGACCCGGCGCGGCTGGACCCGGTCGCGGAGCGCCTTGGCCTCGTGAAGCTCGCGGAGGAACTGGGCGCGGCGCCTGCGGCGCTGCGCGTCGGTCTCCGGCGCGTCCTGCATGTCCTGCGGGTCAGGGCCGTCCCGCTTCGGCTTCGCCCCGTCCGGCATCGGCTCTTCACCCCCAGCTGGGTCCGTATGCCCCCACCTTCCCCCCGAACGTGCGGTTGATGCCAGCGCACGGGTACGGGAGGCGCGGTTACTGTTGGTGCCATGCGGATCCACGTCGTCGACCACCCGCTGGTCGCGCACAAACTCACCACCCTGCGCGACAAGCGCACCGACTCCCCGACCTTCCGGCGCCTCGCCGACGAGCTGGTCACCCTGCTCGCGTACGAGGCCACCCGCGATGTGCGCACCGAACAGGTCGACATCGAGACCCCGGTGACACCCACCACCGGAGTGAAGCTGTCGTACCCGCGGCCCCTGGTCGTACCGATCCTGCGGGCCGGCCTCGGCATGCTCGACGGCATGGTCCGGCTGCTGCCGACCGCCGAGGTGGGCTTCCTGGGCATGATCCGCGACGAGGAGACGCTCCAGGCGTCCACGTACGCGACCCGCATGCCGGAGGACCTCTCGGGCCGCCAGGTGTACGTCCTGGACCCGATGCTCGCCACCGGCGGCACGCTGGTCGCGGCCATCCAGGAGCTGATCAAGCGGGGTGCGGACGACGTCACCGCGGTCGTACTGCTCGCGGCGCCCGAGGGCGTCGAGGTGATGGAGCGCGAGCTGGCGGGGACGCCGGTCACCGTGGTCACCGCCTCGGTCGACGAGCGCCTCAACGAGAACGGCTACATCGTGCCCGGCCTCGGTGATGCCGGGGACCGCATGTACGGCACCGTCGACTAGGACCTCTTCCTCGGACTGTGCCGGGCTCACGGAGCCGGTCCGATCCGAGTGGAGGACTCCGGGACCGTACGGGCCCCAGGAATCAGAACGTGGGACGGCGACGGCCGGGGCGCTCTCGAGCACCCCGGCCGTCGCGTTCCGCCCGCCCCGGGGCGTTCCTCAGCAGGAGGACGGCGCCGGGGCCGGCTTCGTCAGGGCGGTCAGCGCGGTGGCGGCCGCCTGCGGCGTGCTGAACGCCTTGAACTTCGTACCGATGATCAGATCGACCTCCGCGCCCTTGCGGGCATCGGTCTTCGTCGCGGCACCGGGCACCTGCGTGCCGAGCACCGGGAAGGTGCCGTTGGCCGCGGCCGGAGCGCCCAGCAGCAGCGCGGTCCCGGCGACCTTCTTGTCGTACGCGGCGGTGGCGTTGCCCACCTTGCCGATGGTGAAGCCGCGCTTCTTCAGCTCGTCGGCCGCCGCCTTGGCCAGTCCGCCCCGCGGTGTCGCGTTGTAGACGTTGACCGTGATCTTCGCCGGCTTCGGCAGGGCCTTCGCGGGCGCGGACGGCTTGGCGGTCGGACAGTCCGCCTTGCGGTCGGCGGCGCTGGCCTGTTTGTCGCCGCCCGTGAAGACATCGATGAGCTGCAGCGTGCCCCATCCGGCGAGCCCGAGGGCGACCACGGAGGCGATGGCCGCGAGGACCAGTTTGCTGCGGCGGCGGGGGCGCCGCATGCGCGGGTACTTGTCACCCGTGATGCGGTACTTTCCGCCCATGCCGGGGGGAGTGAGCATGCTCATGGGCGCAGCGTAGTGCGACCCGGAGATGATGACTATTTGATGATCGACGGATCGCACCCGTCCGGGTACGAAAGCACCCGAACGAACCCCGTCGGAGTCGAACGCGAGTGCGTCGGCGACTCAGCCGAGTTCGAGTACGCGGGCGTGCAGAACCTGGCGCTGCTGGAGCGCGGCGCGCACCGCGCGGTGCAGTCCGTCCTCCAGGTAGAGGTCGCCCTGCCACTTCACGACGTGCGCGAACAGGTCGCCGTAGAACGTGGAGTCTTCGGCGAGCAGCGTTTCGAGGTCCAGCTGGCCCTTGGTGGTCACGAGCTGGTCGAGGCGGACCGGGCGCGGCGCGACATCCGCCCACTGCCGGGTGCTTTCCCGGCCGTGGTCGGGATAGGGCTGCCCATTTCCGATGCGCTTGAAGATCACACGGAAAGCCTACCGGTCAAGACCCTCCGGGCGCAGCCATGGAACGCGACTGCAACGCTGATCAAGGAAGCATATAAGCGTCCATTCCGGAATTGGGGCCGTGACGCACGAGAGTGACAGCACCGGCGCGGGCGCGTCCGGAGGCGCAACGGGTGGTGCGAGCGGTGGTACCGGCACCGGCGAGGCGGTGATCGCCGTGCTGAGCGCTGGGCGCGCCGGCACCGGCCACCGCGACCAGGCTGCGCGCCCCGAAGTCGCTGATGGTGCCGTGCCCGGCGGCGGAACCGGACGCGGCGGTGTGAAGGGGCCCTCCCTGTACGGACGTGATGCGCGGGCCGTGGACCGGGAGTCGGCGTACCGAAGACCGAGCGCCGCCCAGGACGCGGATCAGCGGTCCGCCACCGAGGCGGCCGACGGGGCCGCGTCCGGCGGGCCGTCCGCCCGGCGTTCTCCGGAGGGTTCCGGGGGGCGATGACCCGCTGATGCCGAAGGCGGTCGGCAGCGGCATGTTCACCTCGCCGGCCCGGTCAGTGGGACGCAACTGGGCCGGGAGATCTCACGCTCGCTCCTCGGGACGGCGCGCCGCAGGCGGTGGAGCGGTGCCCCGGCCGGGGCACGTGCGGGCTCACCGGCCCTTGGCGACCGCCTTCGCCGCCTTCGCCACCTGTTTGGCCTCCTGCTTGAACGCGCGGACCTCGGCGAGCGATTCGGGTCCGGTGATGTCGGCGACCGAACGGTGCGAACCCGGCTCCCCGTACGGTCCCGCCGCCTCCCGCCAGCCCGGCGGCCGGACATCGAACTGCTTGCCCAGCAGAGCCAGGAAGATCTGAGCCTTCTGGGTGCCGAACCCGGGCAGGGCGTTGAGCCGCTTCCGCAGCTCGGCCCCGGTGGTGGCCCCGGTCCACACCGCGCTCGCCTCGCCGTCGTACTGCGCCACGAGGTACTGGCACAGCTGCTGCACGCGCTTGGCCATCGAGCCCGGGTAGCGGTGCAGAGCGGGTTTGTCGGTGAAGAGTCCGGTGAAGGCCTCGGGGTCGTACGTGGCGATCTCGTGGGCGTCCAGATCGTCCCCGCCCATCCGCTGTGCCAGCGCGTACGGACCGGAGAACGCCCATTCCATCGGCACCTGCTGGTCCAGCAGCATGCCGACGAGGGCGGCGAGCGGACTGCGCGCGAGAAGCTCGTCCGCTTCCGGCTGTTGAGCGATCCGGAGGGTGATGTCCCGGCCCTGGTTGCTGTTGGTCATGGACCCGATGATTGCGAGCCAGAGGTGCGACGGCCAGTGAAACCACCGCCGGTGCGGCGGTTTGCAGCCGTTTGCCGCTGTTCCGTGGTGCCGCGCGCCGGCGAACAGGGGCGTACGAGTCCGCGTCAGCCGTCCAGGCGATCCGCCCGCCCGTACAGGTATCGGGCCTCCGGGATGCTCAGCGTCGCGGCGGCGGCCGCGCGGTAGGCGGTGCGGGCACCCTCCGGGTCACCGGCCCGTTCCAGCAGGTGGGCGCGGACGGCGTCCAGCCGGTGGTGGCCCGCCAGCCGGTCCGCCAGGGCGTCGGCCTCGGCCAGTCCGGCCCTGGGCCCGTGGACCATGGCGACGGCGACGGCCCGGCTCAGTTCGGCCATCGGCTCGGGTGCGATCCGTACGAGGACGTCGTACAGCGCGAGGATCTGCGGCCAGTCGGTGTCCTCGGCACGGTCCGCCTCGTCATGCAGCGCCGCGATGGCCGCCTGCACCTGGTAGGGCCCGGCGGGCCCTCGGCCCAGTGCCTCCTCGACCAGGGCGAGGCCCTCGGCGACGGCCGCCCGGTCCCAGCGGGTGCGGTCCTGCTCGTCGAGCGGGATCAGCTCGCCGTGCGGCCCTGTGCGAGCGGCGCTGCGGGCGTCGGTCAGCAGCATCAGCGCCAGGAGCCCGGTCACCGCGCCGTCCCGGGGCAGCAGCCGGCGGACCGAACGGGTCAGCCGGATCGCCTCCCGGGCCAGGCCGGCTCGGTGCAGGGAACGCCCCGAGGTCGCCGTATAGCCCTCGTTGAAGATCAGGTAGAGCACCTGGAGCACGGCCGCGAGCCGCTTGTCCCGGTCGGCGGGAACCGGCTGGACGAAAGCGGCGCCCCGCACCTTGCGCTTCGCCCGGCTGATCCTCTGGGCCATCGTCGCCTCCGGCACCAGATGCGCCCGGGCGATCTCCGCCGTGGTCAGACCACCGACGGCCCGCAGGGTCAGGGCGACCTGCGCGGCAGGGGCCAGGTCCGGATGGCAGCACAGGAAGAGCAGGGTCAGGGTGTCGTCCTCGGACGGCGCCCGGCTCACGCCCGGCACGGGCTCGTCCGGCGCCGGAGCGGTGAAGGCGTCCCGCGGCGTGAGTGCGGCCACTTCCTCCTCACGCGCCCGCCGGGCGGCATCGCTGCGGAGCCGGTCCATGAGCCGGCGGGAGGCCACCCTGATCAGCCAGCCGCGCGGATTGTCCGGCACCCCCTGCTCCGGCCACTGCCGGGCGGCGGCGATCAGGGCCTCCTGCACCGCGTCCTCGGCCGGGTCGAAATGCCCGTACCGCCGCACGAGCGCGCCGAGGACCTGCGGGGCGTGCAGCCGCAGCAGGTCCTCGACCTCGGTCGTCCGTCTCACACATCGCCTCCGCCGCCGTCGATGGGCCGGATGACCACCGGCCGGACGGGCGCACCGGCGGGCGCCGGGCACTGCGTGACGCGCGCGGCGATCTCGGTGACCCGCTCCAGGCTCTCGCATTCGAGCACCCAGTACCCGGCGAGCAGCTCCTTCGTCTCTCCGTACGGACCGTCGGTGATCACCGGACGGCCGTCCTCGCCCGCGGTGACGCACCGGGTCTTCGCCGGCTCGACCAGGCCCTGCGCGTCGATGAGCTCACCCGTCTCCGCGAGGTCGTTGTTGACCCCGCCCATGAAGGCGAACATCGCCTGCACGTCCTTCTCACTCCACGCCGGATTGCCGTCGGACGCGTTCCCACGCATCGCCTCGTAATCGGCCTGCGAGCCCTGCACCATCACCAGGTACTTCATGATTCCGCTCCCTCTGGTCTCCCTGCCGCCCCTCGTGGGGCGGCTCTCACAGGGGACGTCGGAGCGGGGTGACGGTTCTCGACACCGCGCCGGAAGGTTTTCCGGATATCCCGGAGAACTCCCGGAACGGCCCAGGGGAGGCGGCAGTGCCGTCGGGGCGGGCATCCGCCGCTCAGGCGGGCACCCGGGCGTCCGGCGTGGTGGACGCTGCGGGCCCCGTTTCCTGCACTGCCCCCTGCTCACCCTCCCGCGCCGGCTCCTGCGACCGGCGCGCGGCGCGGCGGTCCGCCTGGGGGAGATGCGCGATGACATGGGCGTGGAACCGGTCGACGGCATCGTCGACACTGCGGATGAAGCCAGACTCGGCGTTGCCTCGGGAGACGCCCATGCCCTTGAAGAGGGAGAGCCGGAACCCGGTGATCCGGCTGCCGTCACCGGGAAGCATGTCGCCCGGCTCCGGACGGAGCCGCTCCAGGGTGCCGCGCGGCCCGCTGCGCCCGTCGAGCAGCGTCTCGACGTGGAGGTCGGCGGGCGCGTCGGCCAACTGCCGCATCAGACGTTTGGCCGAGGTGAGGGGGTAGGCCCCTTCAGGCGCCGGAATCTCCACCGAGGTGCGCAGCTTCCCGGTCCGCAGGTCGGCGACGATCGTGATGACGCCGGGCGAATCCTCGACCCGCAGTTCGGCGGTGAGCCGGCCCTCCTCGCACAGCCGGTCGGCGAGTGCGGCCCGCCGCGACTGCGGGGTGGTGCCGCGCTGGGCGCGCTGCACGGGAAGCGTCTTCCGGCCCAGCTCACCGCCCAGACGCAGACAGACCTGACGGATGAGCCGCTCCCAGCTCTCCACGACCTCGACGGCACGCGCGTCGCCCTGGCAGAGCGTCTCCGTGTCGATGCCGTTGCGTACGGGGACCCACGAGGGGCCCATGTTCTGGAAGCCGTGGCAGCCGGAGTTCTCGTGCTGGAGGTAGTGCAGCAGTTCCTGGAGGAGCCAGGCGTGGGCGGCGTTGCCGACGCCCTCGTGCCGGATCAGCATGTGTGCCTGGTGGGCCACCTCGGCCCAGGACAGGTGCCGGAGTGCGACCTTGTGCTTGCGTCGGCCGTCCGTCTTGACGTCGACGAGTGGACTGCCCTCCAGGGCCACGTCGTTGGACAGGGTGATCACGGCCTCGTATCCGCGGCGGGCGGCGATGTCCATGTAGTTCTGGACCTGCTCCGATCGCAGTACGTTCCCGTTCGTCTTCGTCTCGACCAGAGCGGTCCACAGCTTTCCCGCCCGCTCGACCCGGATCACGCCGTCCGGGCGCTTGGGAGTGTCCCCGTGCGGGAGCGAGACCTCGGTGAAGGTCTCCATACGGCCGGCCGGAGCGCCGAAAGCGGCCGTCAGCCGCCGCCCGAACTCGGGCACCTGTGCCATGACGGACAGGAGCACGGAGGTGGCCCGCACCTCCCGTTCCCTGTCGCTCTTGAGCGTCGGGGCGGGGAAGAGCCGCGCGGCCTTCCACGCGTCGTTCTCGGCCAGCGACTTCTTGACGACGGCCGGGAGCGTCACCTTCTTCTTCGCGGTGCGGGGGCCGCGGGCGCGCCTGGGCGGGGCGGCAGCCGGCTCCGTACCCGCGTTGCCGGACACCGGACTCCCGGCTTCGCGCACAGGCTGCCGTGGCACGGGGGCGGGCTCCGGGGCTCCGGGCGGCGGTGGGCCGGCCTCCCCGGTTGGCGGCTCGTCCTGCGCACCGGGCGACGCCGCGGCCCGGTCGGCCGCCTCGCCCGCGGCTGCCCCGTCCTCCCCGTCGTTCTCGCCCTCGTCGTCGACATCGATGCCGAAGTCGGTGGCGAGACCTGCCAGGCCGGTCTCGTACCCCTGTCCGACGGCCCGGTACTTCCACTCCGCGCCGCGCCGGTACAGCTCTCCGAAGATGAAGGCGCTCTCCACTCCGGCATCCGCGATCGAGAACCCCAACAGCACTTCGCCGGTGCGGTCGGCGACCGTCATACGAAGATCGTCGAGCTCACCGAACCGCGATCCGCCGTAGCGGCTCGCCGTCACCACGAGACGTTCCACGTCGGGGGGCACAGCGGTCAGATCGAGGCCGATGCGGTCCTCGCTGCCGCCGTCGGTCGGGGTCTTGCCCAGCAGTTGCACGCTGCCGTCGGCCGCTGCCGGGTTGTTGTAGTAGAAGAAGTCCGAGTCACTGCGGACCTTGCCGCCGCCGTCCAGCAGCAGGACGGAAACATCGGCATCGCCGTCACCCGTGGTGCTGCTCCAGCTCAGGCTCGCGATGACCGATCCGGCGTCGTCGCTGAGGTCCGCCAGGGCGACGTTGGCACCCTTGGTCAACTCACGCATGCAGTCCCCCCAGACGCGCCGCCGCGTCGGGTGGCGCCCTGGCAACGGCAGCATGTTGTCACGTGACACAGCGCAATCCGCCGCTCACGAGGAGAACGGTAGCGTCCGGATGGAGCATGCGTGAAGGAACGGTGAAGTCCGCTTGCGTGGGCCAAGGACCCGGCCGGACGGTTCATCCCGCCCGTGCGGACGACTCCGGGTCCGGGAGCCGGTGAGCGATCGGAGGGGCGGCGACGGCGTACGGCCGGGAGGGCGGGTGAGGAGGCGCGGTCAGCCCTGCCGAAGGGCGGCGAGGCCTTTCTGCATGTCCTCGGTGTTCATGACGGGCTGGATCTCGATCTTCGCGCCGAGGCCCTCGAAGAGCGGCTCGGCGATGGAGGGCAGCGTCGAACTGTCCTGCATGTCGAAGACGAAGGTGCAGCACCTCTTGCCCTCGCTGGGGCCGAAGTAGGCCGCCTCCGGCTTCAGGTGTTCGGCGAGCGACTGCATGATCTTCGGCAGGCTGCCGTTCTTGACCGCTTCGTTCGCGAGCTGGGTGTCCAACTGCGCTCGCAGCATGACCCTCATGGTGTGACTCCTTCCGTCCCGCCGGGACCGGCACGGATCCGTCCGCGCGCACTGGACCCCTGCGACGTCCCGCTCAGCGTCACCGCGACGGACCGCAGCAGCCAACATCTCGTGCACCATCCGGGCTGTACGTGCTGCCGTGCCGTCCACGGCAGGGAAACCGGGCCGGAGGAAGCCGACGAATTCCTGACGACTCCGCATGGCCCGGGGACCGGACTTCGCCGGGACCCCCATGCGCGGCCGGGACCGCCTCTGGCCGCCGCTGTGGTTGCCGATCGATCGCACGTGATGGCCGGCTCGGGGGAGGCGGGAGGGCTACGGGGAAACGCGTCTCACCGCTTCGGGGCACTACGAGGTGGCCGAGCTGCTCGGTGACGACGGAATGGGGCTTCGCGTCCGAGGAAGCGGAACGGTGGTCGTTTTGGACCATACGGGAACTGCCCTGTGGCCACACCGACCTCCGTCGGCGACCGTCGCTGCTCCTCGGCGCCCGGCACGGCCATCCCCCCGCCCCGTTGCCCTCGGCGAGTTCATCTCTCTGCCGCCCCTGGCCTCCGGCTCCATTCCTTCCTCGCCCCTGCACCAGGTGCGACGCTGTCGGGCAGCGCGAGCAAGCGCGGTCGCCAGGAGCCGGAGCCGGGACGGGCTCCGGTGCCGGCAGCGGTCCAGCACGTCCAATGCCGCACGCGGCCTTCCGCGCACGTCCAATGCCGTACGCGGCCCTGCGCCGACACCGCCCATGAACTGCCGTGTACGGGAACGCCGTTGAGGCGAGAGGTCGACGTCGGCCGACCCTCTTCAGGCCATACGGCTCCGTACCCTCTGCCCGGCCGGAAGCGATGCGCGCCCTTGCGCACTGCGGGGAACCGGCCTGTCTTGCGAGGCGTCTCTCCGGCCAACACGTCGGAGGGGGCCGGAAGTGGACTGGGACAGTGTGGTCGCGTGGTCAGGTCTTGCGGGGAATGTGGTTGCCGTTCTCGTCGCCGTCCTCAGCCTGCGCAAGGCCGAACGGGCCTTGGTCCAGTCCGAGACGCAATCGCAACGCAGCCTCGCCCGAGCAGACGCGGCACTGACACAGGCGCAGCACATCGCGGAACGCACGCTGCAGGCGCACTACAACATCGACGGGGCCATGTCGGCCATCGCCTGGCGAGACCAGGTGATAGCCCTGCACGACCGAGGCCTGACCGCTGCTCAGATCCGGGAAATCATGCTCCTGGAGGACGGGGGCGCGGGGTACGAGGCCAGCAATGGACTGATCGACGACATCGTGCGACACGTGCGGCGGAGAAGGCTGCCTGAATGAGCGGGCGCCTCTCCGCAGTGACCGTCGTGCTGTGACCGTAGTGCTGTCGTGCGCCCGGCCTCACTGGGTCAGTGACCCGGCCGAGGCCGCTCAGGCCCCGCGTGCCCGGAGGATCTCTTCGACCCCATGGAGAAAGGTCTCGGCGATCAACTCCGGATCGAAGAGGCAGCCCGCGGCCATGGCGCCGTCGCGGAGCATGACGAGGTGCCGGGCGGCTTCGTCGGCGGGCTGGTCGCCGACCTGGGCCAGCAACTCGGTGACGGTGTCCAGGAACCACTGGCGGTGGTCCAGGACGGCCCGGTGGATGGGGTGGGCGGGGTCGGGGTACTCGGCTACCGCGTTGAGGAAGGCGCAACCGCGGAAGCCAGGGCCCCGAATGCCTTCGGTGATGAACCGGCAGACCGCGCGGACCGCGTCGGCTGCCGCCTCCTCGCCCGTCCGCGCGATGTCGGTCCCCGCCCGGATTCCCCGGTCGGCCTGGCCGAGGTAGGCGAGGACCAGTTCTTCCTTGCCGGTGAAGTGCCGGTACAGCGTGGCGCGGGTGACCTGCGCCTCCGCGATGATCCGGTCGACGCCGACGGAGTGGATGCCCTCCGCGTAGAAGATTCTGGTCGCCGTGTCGAGCAGCCGTGCTCGCGCCGCCGACGTACTGCCCCCTCCTCCGCCTTCACTCATGCGGCCAGATTACCCCAAGGGTGAGGGAGAACGTTCGGTCTTGACAGGGGTGGCCCACCCCTTGAATATGAAAGAGACAGAACGTTCTCCCTCGCTGCCCGGTAGCTCGATGCCAACTCGCCTTCCGTGAAAGGAACCTCCGTGGACACCCTCGTCGGTACCGCTCCCACCAGCGTTTCCGCAGCTCTGCGCAAGCTGTATCTCCTGCGCTTCGCGTTCGCCGCGGTGTGGGCCGCCCTGCTGTTCGCGACAGCCGACGCGCTGGGCCCGCTCACCGTCACGCTGCTGGTGATCTACCCCTTGTTCGACGTGGCCTGCGCGATCCTCGACCTCAGGTCTGCCCGGGCGGAAGGTCAACCGGTGCGTGGCCTGTACGTGAACATCGCGCTCAGCGCCCTCACCGGCATCGGCCTCGCCGTCGCCGCGGCCTCCGGCATCCCCGCCGTCCTGCGGGTCTGGGGTGCATGGGCCGTCACCGCGGGCATCGTCCAGCTCGTCGTAGGCGCAATCCGGCGTCAACTCGGCGGCCAGTGGCCCATGATCGTCAGCGGAGCCATTTCCACACTCGCCGGCGCCTCCTTCTTCGCCCAGGCGGGCAAGGACGGAGCCTCCCTGAACAACCTGGCCGGCTACGCCTTCCTCGGCGGCGTCTTCTTTCTCGTCTCCGCCCTACGGCTGGGGCGTGCGCACAGGGGGTGACGCGTCGCTCGACGGATTGGATGCAGAGCGGGCAGCGGCTGCTTCCGCCCTGGGTTGCCCTCCGTGGGGCGGTGGGCCCGTGTCTCTGTCTCCGGTGCTCTCAAGTGGTGCGCCACTACGGACCCAACGCGGCGATGGCGTGCAGCCGAGGTTGACCCGAGGCTGGCGTAGCGCCAGAAGGGCAAATGCGACCGCCAACGCCCAAGGGTCCCGCAGCAAGCTGCGGGACCCTCCAACTCAACGTATTGCCCGGTGAGAGCAATGGCGGAGGATACGAGATTCGAACTCGTGAGGGGCTGCCCCCCAGCACGCTCTCCACGTGTTCGTCCGGGCATTCGGGGGCGGTCACGGGCGTGCCGACCTGTGACGGAGCCAGTGGCTACAAATACGCCGAACTGTGGTGCACGCCTGCGCATGAGACCAGAACTGAGATCGGGCGCGCGTTCATTTGCCGGCCTCCGGGCCGTACCACTGCATGGCTTGGCCGGTGATGGCGGCGATGCATTCGAAGTCGTGGTCGCGGTGCAGGAGGGTCAGTCCCTGGAGTTCCGCGGTGGCGGCGACGACGAGGTCAACAGCTCCCGCACTACGGTGCTGACCGCGTTGGGTCAGCAGCTCCTGAACCTGCCAGGCGCGGTCGTACGCGCGGTCGTCGACAGGTACCCAGCCGAACAGCAGCCGCATGTCCTCGATGCCGCGCGCGCGGTCCGCGGCGGAACGGGCGCTGTAGAAGAACTCCAGCTCGGTGATGGGGCAGGTTGCGACGAGCCCTGCCGTGGCGGCCTGATCCCAGCCGAACTGTTCAGCGTCATCGCGGAAGAATCGGGCGAGCGCGCTGGTGTCGATCAGGAACTGTGCCGCGCTCACCGCCGGTAGTCCCTCTTGTCCTCGAAGACATCCAGATCGAAGCCACCCTCGCCTGCTGCGGCCCGCAGCCGAGTGAGAGCGAGAGCCCGTCGGCGGTTCTCGAGTACCTCGCGCAGAGCAGTGTTGACCGTCTCCTTCTTGGTGCCGGTCCCCAGCGCCTGAGCCACGGCGGCCAGCAGTTCGTCGTCCAGGTCGATCACTGTGCGACTCATTGAGTACCTCCGGTGATATCAGCTCGTACAACAAGTATATCTCGATGGATATCCAGCTGCCGTCGAGCGCGCATCCGGCGAACGCCACGGCAGCAATCACCCGGGGAAGCTGCGGGTGAATCCCACACGAACCACCACGTGGGGCAGCCCCAGCGGTCGGTCGCGTGCGGCTTGGTGGCGCCGAGGGTGAGCGCTACTCCGTATCACCATGCTCGCCGCCCGAAGGCCCGCCGGCTGCAGCAGAGATGAGGCTTTTTGTGATCTTCGCCCACGAGGTGACGACGCCATCGGTCACGGCTCAGGTCCGATCGCTGCTCGCTGGACTCAGGGAGGTGCTCAGTGTGTGGCACGAAGTTCGCGTGCTGATGGCGCTGTCGACGACGGCGTGGAGGGGGCGGGCGGAAGTGACCCGGGACGCCGAGGGGAGCGGGTCGGAGGGCCCCGACGAGTCTCGCTGAGACTGGAGATGAGCCTACGAACGCCGAAGGGCCCCACCGCAAGCGGTGGGGCCCTTCAACGTATTGCCCGGTGAGAGCAATGGCGGAGGATACGAGATTCGAACTCGTGAGGGGTTGCCCCCAACACGCTTTCCAAGCGTGCGCCCTAGGCCACTAGGCGAATCCTCCGCGGCAAACAATACAAGACGTTCAGGAGTGCTCGCGAACCCGTTCCGCCTCGGGGCTCTCCGGGCGGTCACGGTGGGGTCTCCGGGCACGGGGGAGGTGGACTTGCGGGGGTGGGGATCGGCTAAGGTGGGCGTCAGCCCCTCACGTGGCGCTATCTGACTGAACTCCCCCAGGGCCGGAAGGCAGCAAGGGTAAGTTGGCTCTGGCGGGTGCGTGGGGGGCCCTTACGTTGTCTGGGCCGCTCGTGGGAGGGCCTTCCGGTGTCCCGGCTCTTCAAGGGTGACGTTTCCCGCAGCCGGTGGTGTGCCCGGTCCGGAGCCGGTTGTCAGTCGGCCCCGATAACCTCGTAGGTGTGTCGTCCCTTGCGCTGTACCGCCGCTATCGCCCCGAGTCGTTCGCCGAGGTCATCGGTCAGGAGCATGTCACTGACCCCCTGCAGCAGGCCCTGCGGAACAACCGGGTCAATCACGCGTACCTGTTCAGTGGTCCGCGCGGCTGCGGCAAGACGACCAGTGCGCGCATCCTCGCCCGCTGTCTGAACTGTGAGCAGGGGCCCACCCCCACGCCCTGCGGCGAGTGCCAGTCGTGCCAGGACCTCGCGCGCAACGGGCCGGGATCGATCGATGTGATCGAGATCGACGCCGCTTCGCACGGTGGTGTGGACGATGCCCGGGATCTGCGGGAAAAGGCGTTCTTCGGGCCGGCTTCGAGTCGTTACAAGATCTACATCATCGACGAGGCGCACATGGTCACCTCGGCGGGGTTCAACGCCCTGCTGAAGGTGGTCGAGGAGCCGCCGGAACACCTCAAGTTCATCTTCGCGACCACGGAGCCGGAGAAGGTCATCGGCACCATCCGGTCGCGCACGCATCACTACCCGTTCCGGCTCGTCCCGCCAGGGACACTGCGCGAGTATCTCGCCGAGGTGTGCGGCAAGGAGAACAGCTACGTCGAGGACGGGGTGCTCCCGCTCGTCGTGCGGGCCGGCGCCGGATCCGTGCGCGACTCGATGTCGGTCATGGACCAGCTGCTGGCCGGTGCGGCCGACGACGGTGTGACGTACGCCATGGCGACGTCCCTGCTCGGTTATACGGACGGCTCCCTGCTCGACTCGGTCGTGGACGCCTTCGCGGCGGGCGACGGGGCGGCCGCCTTCGAGGTCGTGGACCGGGTGATCGAGGGCGGTAACGACCCGCGCCGGTTCGTCGCCGATCTCCTGGAGCGGTTGCGTGACCTGGTGATCCTGGCCGCCGTGCCGGACGCCGGCGAGAAGGGGCTCATCGACGCACCGGCCGATGTCGTCGAGCGGATGCAGGCCCAGGCGTCCGTCTTCGGCGCCGCCGAGCTGAGCCGCGCCGCCGACCTGGTCAACGAGGGACTCACGGAAATGCGGGGCGCGACCTCACCACGGCTTCAGGTCGAGCTGATCTGCGCCCGGGTCCTGCTGCCCGCGGCCTTCGACGACGAACGTTCGCTGCAGGCGAGGCTGGACCGGCTGGAGCGGGGCGCGTCCTTCGCCACCACCGGTCCGGGGCCCTCGATGGGGTACGTCCCCGGGCCCGAGGCACTGGCGCACGCTCCGGCCGCACCGCAGTCCGCCGCTCCCGCGCCGCCCCCCTTCGTGCCGCAGGCCCCCGTTTCCGCGCCGCCTCCCTTCGCGCAGCCGGAAGCCGGCTCCGGGGTCGCCGCCGCGCGTGCGGCGGCGCGTGGCGACGCGCCCGCGCCCGCTCCGGTGCAGCAGGAAGCTCCGGCCCCCGCCCCCGCGCAGCCTGCGCCCGCCGAGGCGTCCCCGACCGGACAGCGACCCGGCGCCTGGCCCGCCGCCGCTCCCGAGCAGGGGCGGCGGCCCGGAGGGTGGCCCACCGCGTCCACCCCGGGCCAGGCCTCCGCACCGCAGCCGACCCCCGCACCGGCTCCGGCCGCACCTGCCGCCGCTCCGGCGCCCGTCGCCGCCGAGCCCGCCGCGGGCATGACCCAGGGCGCCGGGCAGGTGCGCAACATGTGGCCCGACATCCTGGAAGCGGTCAAGGGCCGCCGCCGGTTCACCTGGATCCTGCTCAGCCAGAACGCCCAGGTCACCGGCTTCGACGGCAGCACCCTGCAGATCGGCTTCCTCAACGCCGGAGCGCGCGACAACTTCGCGAGCAGCGGCAGCGAGGAGGTACTGAAGCAGGCTCTGGCCGAGCGGTTCAACGCGCAGTGGAAGATCGAGGCGATCGTCGATCCGTCGGGCGGCGCCGGACAGCCCCCGCAGGTCGGCGGCGGCCGCCCTTCCGCAGCCGCACCTCCCGTACCGCAGCGCCCCGCGGCGCCCGCGCCCCAGTCGTACGAGCCCCGGCCGGCACCGGAGCGACAGCAGCCGGGTGGCGGTGGCCCCGCCCCGGAGCCCCCGACGTACACCGCTCCCGAACCGCCCCGGTCGGTCGCCCCGGAGGACGACACCCCCGAGGCCGATGACCCCGACCTCGTCGACTCGGCCCTGTCCGGCCACGATCTGATCGTCCGCGAACTGGGCGCCACGGTCGTCGAGGAGTTCACCAACGAGTAGGGCGCCGAAGGGCGCTTCCGTGCGAGGCCCGGGGCTCCGGGCGCTTGTGCCCGTGGTGTCCACGGAGCGGCGTCCGTCAAGGGCGCAGCGCCCCGGCGGCTAGGCTGCACCCCGTGAAGGTCCTCGTCATCGGCGGCGGCGCCCGCGAACACGCCCTGTGCCGCTCTCTCTCCCTCGACCCCGACGTCACCGCTCTGTACTGCGCTCCCGGCAACGCCGGTATCGCAGAGGTGGCCGAACTGCACCCGGTCGACGCACTCGACGGCGCTGCCGTCGCGCGCCTCGCCACTGAACTGGGCGCCGAGCTGGTGGTCGTCGGCCCGGAGGCACCGCTTGTCGCCGGGGTCGCCGACGCCGTGCGCGCCGCCGGTGTCCCCTGCTTCGGCCCGTCCGGGAAGGCAGCCCAGCTTGAGGGCTCCAAGGCCTTCGCCAAGGACGTGATGGCCGGCGCGGGCGTACCGACGGCCCGCAGCTACGTCTGCACCACAGCCGCGGAGATCGCCACCGCCCTCGACGCGTTCGGAGCCCCGTACGTCGTCAAGGACGACGGCCTCGCCGCCGGCAAGGGCGTCGTCGTCACCGACGACATCGAGGTGGCCCGTGCCCACGCGCTGGCCTGCGACCGCGTGGTCATCGAGGAGTTCCTCGACGGCCCCGAGGTGAGCCTCTTCGCGATCACCGACGGCACCACCGTGCTGCCGCTCCAGCCCGCCCAGGACTTCAAGCGGGCCCTCGACAACGACGAGGGCCCGAACACCGGTGGCATGGGTGCCTACTCCCCGCTGCCGTGGGCCGACCCGAAGCTGGTCGACGAGGTCATGCAGTCGGTCCTCCAGCCCACCGTCGACGAGCTCCGCCGCCGCGGTACGCCCTTCTCCGGGCTGCTCTACGCGGGCCTCGCGATCACTTCGCGCGGCGTACGGGTCATCGAGTTCAACGCCCGCTTCGGCGACCCGGAGACCCAGGTGGTCCTGGCGCGTCTGAAGACCCCGCTGGCCGGTGTCCTGCTGGGCTCGGCCAACGGCACCCTGGACGAGCTGCCCCCGCTGAAGTGGCGCGACGAGGCGGCCGTCACCGTGGTCATCGCCTCCCACAACTACCCGGACACGCCGCGGACGGGCGATCCGATCGAGGGGCTCGACGAGGTCGCGGCACAGGACGCGCCGCACGCGTACGTGCTGCACGCCGGGACCCGGAAGGACGGCGACGCGGTCGTCAGCGCGGGTGGCCGCGTGCTCTCCGTGACCGCCACGGCCAAGGACCTCGCGGGCGCCCGTGAGCGCGCCTACGCGGCCGCCGCCCGCATCCGGCTCGACGGCTCCCAGCTCCGCACGGACATCGCCAAGAAGGCCGCTGAGGCCTGAGCCGTACCAGCCCGAAGAGGGCCGCGGAGGCCAGGTCCCTATCGGTCCTGAGAGGACCGCTCGGGCCTGAGCCGTACTGTCCCGGCCACCACTGACGCGCCGTTGCCCCATGGGCAGCGGCGCGTCAGCACCTTTACCCAAAGCCATTCCATCGAGTGACGGCTGGGCCATCCGGATGACGCCCGCCGAAGCCCCAACTAGGGTGCGGCGCAAGCGTTCCGGCACTTGGCCCACCGGCATTGCGATGTCAGTGACGGGTGCCACAGTGGGGGAGTGAGCAACACCGCCGTGGGGGCAGAGGGGGTGACGTCCGGCCGTGTCCGGTACCGGTACAGGTGAGGAGCTGGGTGCGCAGGCAGCGCGTGCCCGGGCTCTCGTCCTGCTGCGCATCCGCAGCAGGGCAACGGCAGTGGCACTGCTGCCGGCCGCTTTCGCCGTCGTGCTGTTCGCCGCCGGCGCGCAGGGCTTCGCCGAGGGCAGCGGCTGGGACGCGGTGCGCTGGGCCGTGACGGCCTGCGCCGTCGTCGTCCTGCTCGTCGCCGCGGCTGTCGCGATCGCGGTCGTACGGGCGAAGCCCGCCGTCAGCCCGACCGTCCCGCTCAGCGAGAAGGCGGCTCCGGATCTCTACCGGCTCGTCCGCGACCTGGCGGAGCGGCTCGGAGTGCCCGCGCCCTCGGCCATAGCCCTCACGCCCGACTGCGACAGCTGGCTGGAGGACCGTACCCACCCGGCGGCGAACCGGGCGGCCCACGAGGCCGCGAGCGGCAGGGCGGACGGCTCGGGCCGTCGGCCGGGACGCCGTCGCCGGGTTCAGGCGGCACCCGTGCTGGTGATCGGCTCGCCGTTCCTCTGGTGGATGCGGGTCGCCGAGCTGCGGGCGGTGCTCGCCCCGGTGGTGGCCGGCACCGGCCCCTCCGCCCACCCCGACATAGCCGCGGCGCGGCGTTTCGTACGCGGGTTGGACGGCGCCGTCGCCGATGCCGCGACGCCCGCCCAGGGGGCGCTGCGCAAGGTCCTGCGGTTGCCCGGCCGCTTCGTCGGCCGGATCTCCCGGCTGCTGCTGCGCAGCTGTCGTGGTCATGCCGCCGAGATGGAGCGGGGCGTTGCCGCCGCCGCGTCGACGCGTGCGCAGGCCGTGGACTACGGACTGCGGGTCGTCGCCCAGGAACAGGTCGGCCTCGCCTACGCGGGCTGGGACCGACTGCTCACCCGCGTAGCGCTCCCTGCCTGGCGGATGGGGCGCTGGCCGTCCCAGTTGGACGCGGGCGTCGTCTCCGCCCTCACCGAGCTCTCCCGGCGCGACCGACTGGCCGACGGGTTCACCACGCGACTCGGTGAACGTCCCGCCTGCGACCTCCTGGAGGAACCGGGAGCGGCCGACGAGGCGGCATCCCTGCTGGCCGCGCGGCTTTTCCACGGCGGCCCTGCGGAGACCGGGCCCGACTGGGCCCCGGTGGACTGGCAGCAGTATCCGGAAGAGGTCGTCGACCGGAAGTGGCGCGCCGAGGCGGCCCGGCTGCACCGCGTCATGGACACCCTGGGCGTGCCCCCCGCCGCCGGCACCGATTCCGACACCGCCTGCGCAGGGGTGCCCACACTGGCGCGCGTCGTCGAGCACCTTGCCGCGGGACGGGACGGGGGCGAGGAGCTCGCGGTTGCCATCGGCGAGGCCGTGGCCCGGGACGAGGCGCGGGCCCCTCAGCCGGTCAGCGGTGGTGCAGGGGACGCAAGCGGCGACGTGCTGGACCTCTGGGGGCCCGATCCGCTCCCCCTCTTCCCGCTCCAGCCGCCCCGTACGGGGACCGAGCTGCTGGCGGACCATGTCGCGGCGATGGTCTGCTGCGCCGCGGTCGACACGGCGGGCGCGGAGCCCGGCCTGGACTGGCTCGACGGCCCCGCCCTGCTGGTCGACGGCGCACGCCGGGCAGACCTCGGCAGCCCGGTCCTGAGCCTGGTCGAGGACGGGGACGCCGATCCGTTGCGCTCCTGGCTCGCCTCCGTCGGCGTACGTACCGACAAGCCCGTGCGTCTCGTCTGAAACACGTGAGGGGGGACGGCCGTTCACGCCGTACGTCTCCGACACCCGGAATAGCAGGTTCCGTTCACGTCAATTCGCGACGAACGGTGACGGAGTGCATGCGTTATGTGATGTGCTGGGGACCGGCGCTGACAGTCGGCGCACCGCTGTTGATCCGGGGGACCGAGGGAGGGACGCGCCATGGGGGCGGAGCAGATTCGCCGTTGGGAGTCAGGTGCCCTGGCGCACGCCGTCACCGATCCCTTCGGTCAGGGGCCCCTCCCGTGGCTGCGAGGGAGTGAGAACTACTTCGACGACACCGGTCAGGTCGTGCCCTGGTACGCCGACCCCACCCTGCCCCGCGGCTCCACCGGGGGCGGTACCCGCACCGCCGACGATGTCCGCCGCCAGATCAAGGGATTCATCTCCACCGGCGCCGCGGCCCCGGGCGAGGCGATCGACTTCCACATCACCGTGGACCCGCCCCAGCAGTTCTCCGTGGACATCTACCGGATCGGCCACTACGGGGGTGACGGTGCCGCCAAGATCACCACGAGCCCGCGGCTCTCCGGCATCGTCCAGCCGCCCCCTCTCACCGCCGACCGCACGGTCTCCTGCCACCACTGGTGGCAGTCCTGGCGGCTGCAGATCCCGACGTACTGGTCGATCGGAGCGTACGTCGCCGTGCTCACCACGGTCGACGGCTACCGCTCCCACATCCCCTTCACGGTCCGCGACGACCACCCGGCCGACCTTCTGCTGGTGCTTCCGGACATCACGTGGCAGGCGTACAACCTCTACCCCGAGGACGGAGTGACCGGCGCCAGCCTCTACCACGCGTGGGACGAACAGGGCCGACTGCTGGGGGAGGAGGACGCGGCGGTCACCGTCTCCTTCGACCGCCCCTACGCGGGTGCCGGGCTCCCGCTGCACGTCGGCCATGCCTACGACTTCATCCGCTGGGCCGAACGCTACGGCTACGACATCGCCTATGCCGATACCCGCGACCTGCACGCGGGCCGGATCGACCCCACGCGCTACCGGGGCCTGGTCTTCCCCGGCCATGACGAGTACTGGTCGGTGCCCATGCGCCGCACCGCCGAACGCGCCCGCGACAACGGCACATCCCTCGTCTTCCTCTCCGCCAACACCATGTACTGGCAGGTCAGCCTCGCCCCGTCGCCCTCAGGCGTACCCGACCGGCTCCTCAGTTGCCGCAAGCGCCGGGGCCCGGGCAAACCCGCGCTCTGGCGTGAGCTCGACCGTCCGGAGCAGGAGCTGCTCGGCATCCAGTACGCAGGCCGGGTCCCTGATCCGCACCCCCTGGTCGTGCGGAACGCGGAGCACTGGCTCTGGGACGCGACCGGTGCCGTCGAGGGTGATGAGATCGAAGGCCTGGTGGCGGGCGAGGCCGACCGCTACTTCCCCCGCACGACACTTCCCGAGCACGACAACCGCATCCTGCTCGCACACTCCCCGTACCAGGACAGCGACGGCGTGACGCGCCACCAGGAGACGTCCCTGTACCGGGCCCCGTCGGGGGCCCTCGTCTTCGCCTCCGGCACCTTCGCCTGGTCTCCTGCCCTGGACCGCCCCGGCCACGTGGACCCGCGCATCCAGCGGGCGACCGCCAACCTTCTCGACCGCATCTGCAAGCGCGCCTGAGGCCGGCCGGCCACGCCGCTTCCCGGGCAACGCATCCGCACCCCTCCGCACCCCCTCCGCAGGCGTCCGCGCCCCGATACGGGACAATCGGAGCAGCTCCTGGATCAACCTACGCGGAGGCAGCGTGTCCGGATTTGTAGAAAAGCCCGAGCCTGTGCAGGTTCCGGGACTCACCCACCTGCACACGGGCAAGGTGCGTGACCTGTACCGGAACGAGGCGGGCGACCTCGTCATGGTCGCCAGCGACCGGATGTCCGCGTACGACTGGGTCCTGCCCACCGAGATCCCGGACAAGGGCCGCGTCCTGACCCGGCTCTCGCTGTGGTGGTTCGACCAGCTCGCAGATCTGGTGCCGAACCACGTCCTGTCCACGGAACTGCCCGATGGCGCCCCGGCGGACTGGGCCGGCCGCACGACGATCTGCAAGTCGCTGCGCATGGTCCCGGTCGAGTGCGTCGCCCGCGGCTATCTGACCGGCTCCGGTCTGGTCGAGTACAACGCCTCCCGTACCGTCTGCGGCCTCGCACTTCCCGAGGGCCTCGTCGACGGCTCCGAGCTTCCGGCGCCGATCTTCACCCCCGCCACCAAGGCGGCCGTCGGTGATCACGACGAGAACGTGAGCTACGAGGAAGTGGCCCACCAGGTCGGTGTCGAGACCGCCGCACAGCTGCGCCGTACGACCCTGGACGTGTACGGCCGGGCCCGTGACATCGCGCGTGAGCGTGGGATCATCCTCGCGGACACGAAGTTCGAGTTCGGCTACGCGCCCCTGGCCGACGGCGGCGAGGAACTGATCATCGCGGACGAGGTGCTCACCCCGGACTCCTCCCGTTTCTGGCCGGCCGCCGGCTGGGAGCCGGGCCGCGCCCAGCCGTCGTACGACAAGCAGTTCGTGCGCGACTGGCTGACCTCACCGGCCTCCGGCTGGGACCGCAAGAGCGAGCAGCCGCCGCCGGCGCTGCCCCAGGAGATCGTGGACGCGACGCGGGCCAAGTACCTGGAGGCGTACGAACTCCTCACCGGCACGCCCTGGAACTAGTGCCTCACCTGTGGGTCATGCCGGGCCAGGGGCTTCCCTGCGGGTCGGTATGACCCACAGGGAAGCCCCTGGCCCCTCACACGAAGAAGCCCCCGGCCGAAAGGCCGGGGGCTTCTTGCTGAACCGAGCGGACGACCAGGTTCGAACTGGCGACCTCAACCTTGGCAAGGTTGCGCTCTACCAACTGAGCTACGTCCGCAAGCGCCGAAGCGCGAGAACTACTATACCCATCCCCGCTCGCGTGCGAGACGCACTGCGGCATGACGGTTCTCCGCCCCAAGCTTCGCGGCCGCCGCCGAGAGGTAGTTGCGTACCGTCCCCTGTGACAAGGACGCCCGCTCCGCGATCTCGGCGACCGGAGCCCCGTCGGCCGCCAGTTCCAGCACCTCGGCCTCGCGCACGGTCAGCGGCGAGTCTCCGGCGGCGATGGCGTCGGCCGCCAACTCCGGGTCCACATATCGGTTTCCGGCGTGCACGGTGCGGATGATGCCGGCGAGCTGCCGGGCGCTGACAGTCTTAGGTACGAAGGCCCGCACCCCCGCCGCAAGGGCTCGCTTGAGGTGTCCCGGAAGGCCATGACTCGTCACGATCATGGTTCGGCAGCCCGGAAGTTCGGACCGTATGGATGTGGCGACGCTCACACCGTCTGCCCCCGGCATCTCCAGGTCCAGCACCGCTACATCCGGGCGATGTGCCCGGGCCATGGCGAGCGCCTCGGGACCGGTCGCGGCCTCCGCGACCACCACCAGGTCGTCCTCCAGCGCGAGCAGTGCCGCGAGCGCACCCCGGATCAGGTGCTCGTCATCGGCGAGCAGTACCCGTACCGCAGTCATCGTCGATCCTCCAGGAGTGCCGTACGCGATGTGTCCCCGGCAGCCGCACACGGGACGTCAACGGATTCCGCACGGGCCAACGGGATCCGTGCGCTCAGCCGGAACAGACCGCCTTGCGCCGGGCCCGCCTCCAGCGCGCCGTCGAGCGCGCCGAGCCGTTCGCGCAGTCCGGCCAGCCCGGAGCCGCTTCCTCCGGGAGGAGCCGCAGGCGCCCCGTCGTTCTCCACGTCCAGCACCACCGCATCCGCCGAGATGGCGAGCCGGATCATGCAATGGCTCGGATCGCCGTGCCTCAGCACATTGGTCGCGGCCTCGCGCACCACCCAGCCGAGGGCCGACTGGACGGGCCCGGGCAGCTCCGTACCATCGCCGCCCGCTACCGCGCACGCGATGCCCGCTGCCCGCAACACTCCCTGGGCCCCGGCCAGTTCCGTGGTGAGATCGGCTTCCCGGTAACCCCGCACGACGTCGCGCACCTCCTGCTGCGAGGCTCGTGCTATCCGTTGCACCTCGACCATCTGGTCCAGCGCCTCGGGCCTGCCGCGCTGCGCGAGCTCCACCGCCAGTTCGCTCTTCAGCGCGATCACCGCGAGATTGCGGCCCAGTACATCGTGCATGTCCCTTCCGAACCTCAGCCGTTCCTCGGCGACGGCGAGCCTGGCCTGCACGTCCCGGGCCTCCTCGGCCTGCCACATCACGCTCATGCTCCAGGCGCTGGGCCGTACCGAGACAAGGACCAGCACGCAGCCGAAGAGCGTGGTCGGTACGACGCCGGCCAGGGTTCCTCCCCGTACCCCGGCCGCGGCGAGTGCGCTGGTGGTCGTCACGGTGAGGAGAAGCGACTCGATCACGAATGCGCGGACCGGAACCAGGAGAACCCGCGTGATCACGAACGCCATCGGTGCGTTCAGGCTCATGAGGAGCAGCCCTGCGCCGGCCACGCCGTCCACGGCGGCGAGCAGCGCCAGTAGGCCCACTTGGAGCAACAGCAAGGCCAGTGGTGCGAGCAGCCGCCGTCCGGGAAAGACGGAGATGCCGAGGTAGTGCGCGTACGACGACTGCACATTTCGGTTGCTCAACAGGCACTGCGCGAGGCTCACCAGGAGCAACAACGAGCCCAGCACCAGTGGGAGAGGCTCATGGCGGATATCCGACTTGAAGGGGGCCAGCTGCCAGGACAGGGCGAAGAGCCAGGGGATCGAGGAGATGGTCACCCGCGAGTAGAGGTCGATCCGTTGCAGCTTGCTGCGCTCCTGCCAGCTGCGGCGCCATCCCCGTACGTGCGTCAACGCGGCACAACCTCTCTCAGCGTCGGGGATCCCAGCGGAACCACCGCTGCACAGCAAACACCGCGAGCGCCGTCCAGACCAGTCCGCTCAGCGCTGCCCCGAGCAGGTCAGTGCCATCGGATACGCCCAGCCAGCCCGAGCGTATGAGCGTCATCGCGCCGGTCAGCGGGAGCAACTCACAGGCCGATGCGAGTGGGCCGGGAAAGATCGCCAGCGGGACGAAGAGCCCGGAGCCCATCATCGAGACCAGGAACAACGGCAACGTGGTGAGCTGCGCCGTCTGCACGGTGCGGGTTAGTATGGAGGTGACCGCGGCCAGCACCGTCAGCAACACCACGGCCAGCAGAAGCCCCGCGAGGAGCAGTTCGGGCCGTCGTGGAGCGGTGACGCCGAAGAAGGCAGCCCCGGTCACGATGATCAGCGCGGACTGCGCCAAGGCCAGGGCGGCCGAGGGCAGCGCCGTCCCTGTCAGGATCTCGCCGTCGCTGACCTCGCCCGTACGCAGCCGCTTCAGGACCAGGTCCTCACGCCGCGCCACGTAGGCGGCAACCATGTTCATGTAGACGGCCTGGATGAGAACCGTTCCGATGCCGCCGGTGAGGGCGGCTCCGGCGACCGTGAGTCCGGTGCCGCCGAGGTCCACCTGCTCGAGGGTCGACTTCATCGCCATGATCATGGCCGAGGGCACCAGCAGGGCGACGATGACTGCCGTCCTGTTGCGAGCGAGCAAGGTCATTTCGGCCCGGCCGAGGGCGGCCAGGCGGCCCCGGGCCGTTGTCGAGGCCCGAACCGCTGTGGGCGGGGCAGTGGTGGTGGACGTCGTCATGACACGGTCACCTCTTCGGTCTCTGCGGCGGACTTTGCGATATCGAGGAATGCCTCTTCGAGCGAGGCGGACCGGGCGTCGAGGCCGGCCAGCGGTACATCCGACTCCGCGGCCCAGCGCAGCAGTTCAGTCAGTGACTCTTGCAACCGATGGGTACGGATCTCGATCCGGCGGCCTTCGGCCGCGGCACGCAGACCCAGGGGCAGTTGTCCCGGCACGACTCCCTCGGGCAGCTCGAACCGGATCCGGGCCGGGCGCGCGGCCGTTACCTCGGCGATGCTGCCCGAGGTCACGATCCTGCCCCCATGCATGATCGCCAGCCGGTCTGCGAGCGCCTCGGCCTCCTCCAGGTAGTGCGTGGTCAGCAGGACGGTGATGCCGTCCTCCTTGAGCTGCCGCACCAGCTCCCAGGTGTCGCGTCGCCCCTCGGCGTCGAGACCGGTGGTCGGTTCGTCGAGGAAGAGGACTTCGGGTCGGCCGAGCAGGGCAAGCGCCAGGTCCAGCCGCCGTCGCTCGCCGCCGGAGAGCTGCTTGACGCGGACGCCGGACCGGTGGCCGAGCCCCACCCGTTCCAACGCCTCGCCGACCGGCCGGGCACCGCTGGTGCAGCCTGCCCACATCCGTACGGTCTCGGCTGCGGTCAGGTCGGACGGGAAGCCGCCCTCCTGAAGCATCACCCCGATCCGCGGCCGGACAGCGACGCGATCGGCGTACGGGTCGTGACCCAGCACCCGTATCGCGCCGCTGTCGGGCCGGGCCAGCCCCTCGAGGAGTTCAACGGTGGACGTCTTGCCGGCGCCATTGGTCCCGAGCAGGGCGAACAACTCGCCGCGTCCCACAGAGAACGAGACGCCGGTCACAGCCTCGAAGCCGCCCGCGTAGCTGCGCCGGACGCCGTCCACCTCGATCACGCAGTCACGGAGAATTTCTTCGATGGTCATGCACTCAAGGTTTCCGCCCGGACAGGGCCGCGAGCAGTGCGAGCTGTCATCGCGTCGCATGACAAACGTCATGGGTGGACAGAGTCGGAAGGGGGGAGAGTTATGACCATGAAACGAATACGACGAAGGCCCCGGTCGAAATCGACCAGGGCCTTCGATCAAGAGCGGACGACCAGGTTCGAACTGGCGACCTCAACCTTGGCAAGGTTGCGCTCTACCAACTGAGCTACGTCCGCATTGCAGCCACTCGGCTTTCACCGGTGGAGCGAGCACTACTCTACCTGATCCACTGGAGTGGTTGAGAAGAGTGGTGCAGAGCGGGTGACAGGAATTGCACACTGCGCCTTCCCCCTGGAAGGGGGATGTTCTACTACTGAACTACACCCGCACGCTGCGTGAGGTTCGGCTTTGCGGCCTTGCCCTTCGGCGTGCTCCAGACTCTAGCCGACCTGCAGGGGTGTCGCGCAAGTCGGCTCCCACAGGGTGTCGCCCGTGTGGCCGGTGACGGGCGGTCCGACGCCCGAAACCGACCGGCCGTCATCCGCTCATCCCCTCAACTGGCTTCCTGGAACGCCTCGTAGACCTTCTTGGGGATCCGGCCCCTGGCCGGCACCTCCATCCGGTGCGAACGGGCCCAGGCGCGGACGGCTGCCGGATCGGGTGCCAGCGAGGTGTGCCGGTACGAGACGGGCGCCTTGCCGTGCTTGCCTGCGTTTGTCTGCTTGCGACCGGCCGCCATGTACGGCGCCAGGGCCTTGCGCAGCTTCTTTGCATTGGACGGGTTCAGGTCGATCTCGTACGACTTCCCGTCCAGGGCGAAGGTGACCGTTTCCGCCGCTGCTCCCCCGTCGATGTCGTCGGAGAGCGTGACCACTACGCGCTGAGCCACGGATATCGGTCCTTTCCTACGGCATCCGCGTCTGACATGCGCGGATGCCGGCCTTCCGGCTGTGAGCGCGGATGTGGGCCGACGGCTGTCGGCCGTTTAGGGGCAATGCTGCTTTCCCCGGTAATCATTTGTACAGCGACTGGCACCGCATTGTGAAGCCCGCCCAATTACCTGCGCGTGTCAACCTGCTTTGTGTGCCGCTGGTGAGGATTTTTGTTGCAGGATTTTTCGGCCCTGTTGCCGTGGCCGATATCTCGGCGTGATCTGACCCTCTCGATATCTACCCGCGTAGAATTTCTGGCCAGGTACGCTGAGTGGACCCGCGGGGGTCTGGGGAACCCCCCGGAGAAACAGCCGCACCACACCACCACACCGGGAGTGCCAGTGGCACGCGTCGTAGTCGACGTCATGCTCAAGCCCGAGATTCTCGACCCGCAGGGACAGGCTGTGCAGCGTGCGCTGCCCCGTCTCGGCTTCGAGGGAATCGCGGACGTACGTCAGGGAAAGCGTTTCGAGCTCGAGATCGAGGGGCCCGTCGATGACGCCGCCCTCACTCGTATTCACGAGATGGCCGAGACGTTCCTCGCCAACACCGTGATCGAGGACTTCACCGTGAAGGTGGAGAAGGCCGAGGAGTCGAAGTGACTGCTCGTATCGGAGTCGTCACCTTTCCGGGCACGCTCGACGACCAGGACAGCCTTCGGGCCGTGCGGGTCGCCGGCGCGGAGCCCGTATCGCTGTGGCACCGCGACAAGGACCTGCACCAGGTCGACGCGGTCATCCTCGCGGGCGGTTTCTCCTACGGCGACTATCTGCGGGCCGGAGCCATCTCCCGCTTCTCGCCGGTCATGGAGACCGTGATCGAGCAGGCGAAGGCGGGCATGCCGGTCCTCGGCATCTGCAACGGCTTCCAGATCCTGACCGAGGCGCATCTGCTGCCCGGCGCGATGCTGCGCAACAATCACCTGCACTTCATCTGCCGCGATCAGAAGCTCCGTGTCGAGAACGCGGAGACGTCCTGGACCGCGGACTACTCCGCCGGCCAGGAAATCTCCGTACCGCTCAAGAACATGGACGGCCGTTACACCGCCGACGAGCGCACGCTCGACGAGTTGGAGGCCGAGGGCCGCGTCGCGTTCCGCTACGTGGACGTCAACCCCAACGGCTCGCTGCGTGACATTGCCGGCATCAGCAACGCCGCGGGCAACGTCGTAGGCCTCATGCCCCACCCGGAGCACGCCGTGGAGCCGCTGATCGGCACCGGTGGTACCGACGGTCTCGGTTTCTTCACCTCGATCATCAAGAAGCTGGTCAACGCATGAGCCTGGACACGGTCAAGCACGCGGCCGAAACCCCGGACACCGGACAGCCCTGGAAGGAGCTCGGCCTCAAGGAGGACGAGTACGCCCGGATCCGCGAGATCCTGGGCCGCCGTCCCACCGGCGCCGAGCTCGCCATGTACTCCGTGATGTGGTCCGAGCACTGCTCGTACAAGAGCAGCAAGGTCCACCTCAAGCAGTTCGGCGAGAAGGTCCCCGCCAACGACGCGATGCTTGTCGGCATCGGCGAGAACGCCGGTGTGGTCGACGTCGGCCAGGGCTACGCGGTCACCTTCAAGGTCGAGTCGCACAACCACCCGTCGTACATCGAGCCCTACCAGGGCGCGGCCACCGGCGTCGGCGGCATCGTCCGCGACATCCTGGCCATGGGTGCCCGCCCGGTCGCGGTCGTCGACCCGCTGCGCTTCGGTGCGGCCGACCACCCCGACACCAAGCGCGTCCTTCCGGGCGTGGTCGCGGGCATCGGCGGCTACGGCAACTGCCTGGGTCTGCCGAACATCGGTGGCGAAGTCGTCTTCGACGCCTGCTACCAGGGCAACCCGCTCGTCAACGCCGGCTGCATCGGCGTGATGAAGCACGAGGACATCCACCTGGCCCAGGCCTCTGGGCCCGGCAACAAGGTCATCCTGTACGGCGCCCGCACCGGCGGCGACGGCATCGGCGGGGTCTCGGTCCTGGCCTCGGAGACGTTCGAGTCGACCGGCCCGGCCAAGCGCCCGGCCGTTCAGGTCGGCGACCCGTTCCAGGAGAAGCTCCTCATCGAGTGCACCCTGGAGATCTTCAAGGAGAAGCTCGTCGCGGGCATCCAGGACCTGGGCGGCGCCGGGCTCTCCTGCGCCACCTCCGAGCTGGCCTCCGCGGGTTCCGGCGGCATGCGCGTGGAGCTGGACACCGTGCCGCTGCGCGACTCCTCCCTCTCGCCCGAGGAAATCCTCATGAGCGAGTCGCAGGAGCGCATGTGCGCGATCGTCGAGCCGCAGCACGTGGACCGCTTCCTGGAGATCTGCGAGAAGTGGGACGTCATCGCCACCGTCATCGGTGAGGTGACCGAGGGCTCCCAGCTGGAGATCTTCTGGCACGGCGAGCAGATCGTGGACGTGCCGCCGCGGTCCGTCGCTCACGAGGGCCCGACCTACCACCGCCCGTTCGCCCGCCCGTCCTGGCAGGACGCGCTGCAGGCCGACGACGCCGGCAAGCTGGCACGCCCGGCCAACGGCGCCGAGCTGCGCGAGCAGGTTCTGCGGCTCGTCTCCTCGCCGAACCAGGCGTCGAAGTCCTGGATCACGGACCAGTACGACCGGTTCGTGCAGGGCAACACCGTGCTCGCGATGCCCGAGGACGCCGGTATGGTCCGCATCGACGAGGAGTCCAACCTCGGCGTGGCCATGGCAACGGACGGCAACGGCCGGTACGCGAAGCTCGACCCGTACACCGGCGCTCAGCTCGCGCTGGCGGAGTCGTACCGCAACGTCGCCGCCTCCGGCGCCAAGCCGCTCGCCATCTCGGACTGCCTGAACTTCGGTTCGCCCGAGGACCCGGACGTCATGTGGCAGTTCGCCGAGGCCACGCGTGGTCTGGCGGACGGCTGCCTGGAGCTGGGCACCCCGGTCACCGGTGGCAATGTGTCGCTGTACAACCAGACGGGTGAGACGGCCATCCACCCCACTCCGGTCGTGGCCGTGCTCGGTGTGATCGACGACGTCACCCGGCGTACGCCGGTCGCCTTCAAGGAAGAGGGCCAGCTCCTCTACCTGCTGGGTGACACGCACGAGGAGTTCGGCGGCTCGGCCTGGTCCGAGGTCGTCCACAACCACCTCGGCGGCATGCCGCCCAAGGTCGATCTGGGCCGCGAGAAGCTGCTCGGCGAGATTCTGATCTCCGCGTCCCGCGACGGCATGATCGACGCGGCGCACGACCTCTCCGACGGCGGTCTGATCCAGGCGGTCACCGAATCGTGCCTGCGCGGCGGTAAGGGTGCCCGGCTGGTCGTGCCGGACGGTCTGGACGCGTTCACGTTCCTCTTCTCCGAGTCGGCGGGACGCGCGATCGTCTCGATCCCGCGCAGCGAGGAGCTCCGCTTCAACGACATGTGCGGGGCGCGGGGTCTGCCCGTCACCCGGATCGGTGTCGTGGACGGCGAGGAGATCGAGATCCAGGGCGAGTTCAGCATTCCGCTGAGCGAGCTGCGCACGGCGCACGAGGGGACGATCCCCGCGCTGCTCGCGTAGCTGGGCGGACACGTCCGTCACATTTCGCGCAAGCCCCCGCCCGGTCTGACCGGGCGGGGGCTTGCGCGTGCTGCCCCGTCGCGACCGGGTCCGGCTTCGATGATCTGGTTTCCCGTGAGCTCTTGACGGGGATTACGTAATTACGTAATCCTTGTTCTATGGAGTTGGAGGAACGGGTCTCGGAGCTGGAGCGGCGACTTGAGGCGCTTGTGGGCGAGCACCCGGAAGCTCCCTCCCCGACCGGGGGGGACTTCTGGGCCCTGGAGGGGCTGAAGCAGCAGCTGGCGGGGGCGGCTGATGGCGGGGTGCTGTACACGGGTGCGGTGAGGCTGCCCACGGGCGAGCGGTACGAGTGGCAGTACGGCGCGCTGACGGAGCAGTTGCTGGACGCCGGAGGTGCAGGCGGGGCGGGCAGTGCGGGGGAGGGGAGCGAGCAGGTGCCTGCGGGCGCCGACTGGGCGGATGTCGCCGAGTCGTTCGCCGCGCTGGGCCACCCGGTGCGGTTGCGACTGCTCCGGGAGATCCTCGGCGGCCGGCGGACAGCCGCGGAACTCGCCGCGCTCGACGAGACCGGGACGACGGGGCAGATCTACCACCATCTGCGTCAGCTGACGGGGGCGGGCTGGCTGCACACGAAGGGGCGGGGCAGATACGAGGTTCCTGGTGCCCGTGTGGTGCCGCTGCTGGTGGCCCTGACGGCGGCGAAGCCCTGAGTCGCGCATGAATGGCCGACCGTAAACCGAGTGCTTCGCCACGGGCCGGCCGGTCACCCAACCGAATGCGGAACGACCTGAGCACGGAACGACCTGGGCGAACAGAACGGACTGGGAGCAGAACGAACTGAGCACAGGGCGAACTCAGAGGGAACGTAAGCGAATCGCCGACCAGACCGACGAGTAGGGGGACGTCATGTCTGTCCGTAAAGCTGTCATGGTGCTGTACCGGGCCTGCTGGATCATCTTCTTCACGATGGTGGTCCTCAGCCTCGCCACCCGCCCGCCCTTTCCGTACTGGCTGACGTGGGTGCCCGCGGCTGCCGCGATCGCGCTCGTCATGGCTGCGGGCCGTAGGGCCCGCACGGCAGCTGCGGACCAGCGACCCGCGGTAGAGGTCGAGCCGCCGGTGTCCGGGCGGTGGACCGCGTTGAACAGTCCGGCGGACAAGGTGCCCAGCCACGGGATACACGGCTACGGGCAGACGTACGCGATCGATGTCGTAGCCGAGCCGGAGACCGGGGCGGGGCCCGGGCCGGAGTCGGAGCTGAGGCCGGAAGCCGAGACCGGGTGGGAGCCGAAGCCCGGGCCGGAGCTGGAGCCCGGGCCGGTGTCGGAACAGGAGTCCCGTGCGGGAGCTGGAGCGGCCGAGGGCGGCGGCGCCTTGACGCGCCCTAAGTTCCGCTACCTGTGGCCCATCGCCCGGCGCAACCACCACTTTCCCGCCTTCGGAGCTCCACTTCTCGCGGTGGCTGACGGCACGGTGGTGCATGCGTCGCACGGGCGGCGTGACCATCTCAGCCGCAACTCCGTTCCCGCACTGATCTACCTGATGCTGATCGAGGCTTCCGTACGGGATGTGCTCGGTCCAGGCAGCATCGTCGGGAACCATCTCGTCCTGGACCTCGGTGACGGCACCTATGCCATGTACGCCCACCTGCGGCGCGGCTCGCTCCGGGTGCGGGCGGGCGAGAGGGTCCGGGCCGGGCAGATACTCGCCGAGTGCGGCAACTCAGGGAATTCCACCGAACCGCATGTGCACTTCCAGCTGATGGATGACCCGGACCTGGATGTGGCGGTGGGAATTCCGTTCACCTGGCGAGGGATAGGCGTTCCGGCCAACGGCGAGGTGTTCGTGGCAGGCGGGGCTGTGGGCGGCCATCCCGTTCCGGGCCCGGGCGGGAATCGGGCCCTCTGAGTGCAGGCGGATCCGGGGTGCGGGGGGCCAGGACCAGGACCCTCCCGGAAGAAGCGACCTCCGGAGGTGGCGGTTGGCGGGCCCAGGGCGGAGGCCAGAGATCACGAGGCCACGCGGCCGAGACCAGAAGCCGGGGCAAGCCACGCGGTAATGGCAAGCGGCTCTCTGTCCTCCCGCCGGGGAAAGTGAACTTGGTATAAATTTAGTCCGAGATTAAGTTTCATCCTGGTACAGTGATGCCATGTTGACCGAGGGGATGGGCCTGCGCGAGCGCAAGAAGATCCAGACGCGCCGCCGTCTGCTTGCCGAGGCGGCAAGGCTCTTCGGGGAGCGAGGATTCGATCAGGTCTCGGTTGCGGAGATCGCCGAAGCGGCCGACGTATCGAAGATGACTGTCTTCAACTACTTCGACAGTAAAGAAGACTTGGTTCTCGCTCCTATGGAGGAGCACATCGGGGACGTCGCCCACGTGGTGCGGAACCGGGCGCCCGGGGAGTCCGCAGTTGCCGGCACGCGCCGCCAGTTCCTGGCTGCCATCGAGAGCCGGGACCCCGCGGTGGGGATGAGCGATTCGCCGGTAGCGCTCCAACTCCTCCAGTTGATCCAGCAAACGCCGGCACTGCTCACCCGGGCGTACGCGTTCTTTGCTCGCTCCGACGAGTTGCTCATCGAGGTCTTGGTCGAGGAGGGTGAGGACCGGGCTGTCGCGCGCATCGTGGCAGCCCAGCTGATCGGCACACGTAACACCCTGATTACCGAGAACCACCGCCGACTGCTGGCCGGTGAATCCGCCGAGGCCATCGCCTCGGATGCCGCCGATCTCGCCGAGCGAGCGTTTGACCTGCTCGAGAAGGGCCTGGGCGACTTCGCGACCCGGCCCTGATCCTCGGGTGCGGGTGCGGGTGCTGGTCGCCGCTGCCAGGCCTGGCCCGCACCGATATCGGTGCCGTGCCGTGACGGCATCATGGGTCGCGCCGTCTACCCACGCCGTGGGTAGCGCCGTCTCCCGCGCCTCTGTCCGCGCCGTCGCTCGTGCCCTCGCCCGTGCCGTCGCTCGTGCCGTTGTCGCCATCGTGGGTGGGGAGATGTGGCACGCCGTAGGCTCCTCACCATGCCGCCGTCCCAGAAGCGCGCCCGCCGCTATGACCCGGCCAGGACCCGCGCTGCGGTGCTGGCACAGTTCTCCCATGTTCGGGCTGCTGTAAGCACCCTGACGCCCCAGCAACTCGATGGACCGAGCGGCCTCGGCGCCTGGACGGTGCGCGAGCTCGCCGTTCACCTGACCATGGCGCTCTCGCACGTCAGCCGGAACCTGGAGTTGCCCGAGCCCGTCCTGGCCAAGGCAGAGGTGGGCTTGCTGGAGTGGCCGTTCACCACGGCGGAGCGGGCCGGCCGGATCGCCGACGACACCGTGGTGCTGTCTGCCGGCCGCCCCGATGTGGACGCGCTGTACGGAGAGGTGGCCGACCGGTTCCAGGCCCTGGTTCCGGGCGCTCGCGAGGACCGGTTGCTGGCCACCAGGGTCGGTGCCATGCGGCTCGGGGACTTCCTGGTCACCCGTACCGTGGAGCTAGTGGTCCATACGTACGACCTCAACCACGCGACCGGTCTCGGCATCCCGTACGACCGTCAGGCGCTGGCCGCCTGCACCCGGTTGCTCGCGGACGCCCTGGCGGAGAAGGCGCCGGGGGGCTCGGTCGAGGTGCGGGTCCCGCCGTTCGCGGTGGTTCAGTGCGTCCAGGGACCACGGCACACCCGCGGCACGCCGCCCAACGTCGTCGAGACCGATGCGCTCACCTGGATCAAGCTCGCCACGGGACGTACGCGATGGGAACGGGAACTCGAGGCCGCCAGGGTGAGCGCCAGTGGAGAACGGGCGGACCTCGCCGAGTTGCTGCCCCTGATGGGGTGACGGGAACCGGATCGTCGGTGGCGACCGTCCCATGGCCATGCACCGTCAACGCTTGGCTGTCAGCGTCCTTGCCGTCCTCACCCTCGCCGCCTGCGGCACGGATCGGGGTTCCGGCCCGGGGACCGGTATCGGCTCCGATGTCAGTGACGGAAACGGAACCGTACGGAGCGACGTACCCCTCACCGGCATTCGCTGGGGAGTCGAATCGGTGACCGTCGGCGGGAAGCGGTCCGCCGCCCCGGCCGGGGCCCATGTCGAAATCGACGCCGAGGGACGGGCGAGCGGGAACTACGGCTGCAACCGGTTCACCGCCGAGACCCGGCTCGACGGCACCACGCTCACCGTCCAGCCGGGAACGACCACCGAGATGGGCTGCGAGCAGGACATCCAGCGGTTCGAGACCCTGCTGTCGCAAGCCTTCAGCGGCGAACTCACAGCCGTTGCCACGGATGACTCCCTCACCCTGACCACCGCGCAGGGCGACACCATCGCACTCACCGCCCGACCTCCGGTCCCGCTCAGCGGCACGCAATGGCGGATTACCACCCTGGTTTCCGGCTCGATCGCCTCGTCCCTGCCCGCAGCTACGGCGGACAGGGCGCGCATCACGTTCGGCAAGGACGGCACCGTCCACGGCACCCTCGGCTGCAACAGCTTCCGCGGCACCGCCAATGTGTCCGGCCACACTGTCGCCTTCGGTCGACTCGTCACCACCCGCAAGGTGTGTCCGGACCCGGAGATGCGGCTGGAGCGCGCCCTGCTCGGCGTACTCGACGGGAAGCGGGCGGTCTACGGGATTGCCCACCGCACGCTGTCCCTCACCGCACCGGACGGCAAGGGACTCGCGGCCTCGGCTCCGGAGAAGGAGCAGCGAAAAGGCTAGGAGGAAGAGCAGTGGTGAGGGCAGGGAGAAGGGCGAGGGCCAAGGGCCTCAGGAGGCCTTCGGATAAGGCAGCAGGCCGGCGTCCGTCCGCTCCCAGGACGCCCGCAGTCCGGCCAGCAGCTCCGGCTCGGCAGCGCCCCGGTCGGCCTGCTCCCGCTGGTCGTGCGCGAGGTGGAAGAGCTGATCCGCCCCACCCTTGCCCCGGTAGTACTTCCAGTCGCCGCGTCGCAGCGCCCGCTCCCCACGCACCCGCCAGAACAGGTCCCGTTCCTTCGGCTGTTCCCCGCGCAGCAGGTACCCGGCCAGGCTGATGCCGTCCAGCGGGTAGGCCGGGTCGGGCCGTGCCCCGCCGAGCTCCAGCAGCGTTGCCGTCCAGTCGGGGGAGAACAGCGGCAGGCTGCTCACCTGGTTCGGATCGATCCTGGCCGGCCAGCGGAGCACGGCCGGGACCCGGATGCCGCCTTCCTGGAGGGAGCTCTTGTTGCCGGAGAGCGGCCACTGGTAGGAGAAGCGCTCGCCGCCGTTGTCGCTGGCGAAGAAGACGAGGGTGTCCTCTTCCTGACCTGACCGTTTCAGTGCCTTGAGTACTTCGCCGACCGAGCGGTCCAGGTCCTCGACCATCTCCTTGTACTTGCTGACCGAGCCCCCGTCGGAGTGGAACAGTCCCCCGAAGCCCCCCTCCTTGATCTTCCGTACGATCTCGGCGCTCTCGGCCGTGTCGCCCTCGGCGATCCAGGGCCAGTGCGGGGTGGTGAAGTTCAGGTTCAGCAGCCACGGCTGCTCGTGGTCGCGCTGAACGTACTCGCTGGCCCTCTCGGTGAGGATGCGGGTGTAGTACCGCAGGTCCTTGTACTCGGCATCGCCCTCGTACAGGTCGTATTCGCCGCCGAGACCGAGCTTCGAGTAGTACTCCAGGGCCCCGCCGAAGTTGCCGAAGAACTCGTCCCAGCCCGACTTGGTGGGGCTGTAGTCCGGCAGATAGCCGCAGTGCCACTTACCGATCAGCGCGGTCGCGTACCCGGCACCCCGGAGCAGCGAGGCGAGGGTCGGGTGCGTGGGGGTGAGACCGACCGACCGGTCTGCGATGGGTTCGGCCAGGCCGCCCTCCGTACGCCCGGGGTAGCGGCCGGTGTACAGGCTGAACCGGGTCGGCGAGCAGGTCGCGGACCCGGCGTAGGCATCGGTGAAGCGCACGCCCTGCCGGCCGAGCCGGTCCAGGTTCGGGGTGCGGATGTCCGGTGACCCGTAGGACGAGAGATCGGCCCAGCCGAGGTCGTCCCCGAGGATGAAGAGGATGTTGGGCCGCCGGGAGTGCCTGCCCCGGGCCGCTCGGAAGGGCTGCTCGCGCGTTGACTCAGCCGGCGCTGCGGCGGCGGGGGCGGTGGGAAGCCCCACCGCAGCGGCGGCGGCTGTAGCGCCGACAGCGGTCCCGAAGGCACGCCGCGTCAGCGGATTAATGGAACTGTTGTTCGGTTCAAAGGCGGACATGGCTACTCCAAAGCAGGGCAAGGCAGGACGGGGCAGGACGGGGCAGACCGAGTGCAAGGCAAGGCGGGGCGAGTCAGGACGGGACAAGACATGACAGGACGGGAAGGCTCAGAGGTTCGCCGCGCACGGGTGCTTACCGGTCGGCAGGGCAGCGCCGAATCGGCCTGGTTCGGTGCGCCAAGAAGCGCGGCGCCCCCGTGTGAGGAAGGAGTGCACGACGCATCCGGAAGGTGCTCGTTCGTGTTCGGCGCGAGGAGGTCGCAGCGTCAGCGGGAAAGGCGCAGCGTCACCGGGCACCCAGGGCGTCGCGCAGGACGACAGGACTGGGCTCCGTCAGGAGGCCTGAAGGCCTGCGCACCTGGAGGAGCGACGCACCTGAACGCCTGAGCACCCGAGGGCCGCACGCCGAAGGGCTGACGGACCGAAGCCGAGGGGAGTGAGAAGGAGAAGCAGCAGCGGAACAAGGGACCCTCGCGCGCCGAAGAATTCAGGCGCGACGACAGAGGGCGCTCGAGACACGTCCCAGATCGACGTGACGGCGCTCCACGAGCGTGACCGTGTGATCACCGAGGGGCTGCATGGTGCAGGAGCCTGCCAACGAGACATGCGCCTGTCAACGCCGGTCTCGAACTCCGGACGGTCACGGAGGTCGGCGGCCCGCCCCTGCCGGGGCGTCACAAGAAGCCCCATACCGGTCCTCGCGCCCCACGCCCGGTGTGAGGCTCGCCACGAAACGAGCGTTCGGCGACCCCGTCCGACGTCGCCGGGGGCCACCTCACGGAGTGCCACGAAACAGGCCCGGGCGCGTTGCGCCCACGTGGCCGGAACTCGGCAGTAACCCACCGTCGGTCCGGGCGACGACTGCCCTCAGGCGACTGCGGGCGGCTGTTCACCACCGGGCCGCGGTCACTGCGCGTAACGCTCCGATCGGCCCGTGGAGGGGGGTGGGAGGGGGCTTCTTCCGCGTCCGGGCGGGGCATCCCCAATTCGGACCAGTGGTCGATCTCGCCTACACTCGGTGGTGTGCCTCGTGGTGATGGACGACTCAACCACGACCTGCTCCCCGGAGAGAAAGGCCCCCAGGACGCTTGCGGCGTCTTCGGTGTCTGGGCTCCCGGCGAAGAGGTCGCCAAGCTCACCTATTTCGGACTGTATGCCCTGCAGCACCGTGGACAGGAGTCCGCGGGCATCGCAGTGAGCAACGGGTCCCAGATCCTCGTCTTCAAGGACATGGGACTGGTCTCGCAGGTCTTCGACGAAACGTCTCTGGGATCGCTCCAGGGCCATATCGCGGTCGGTCATGCCCGCTACTCCACCACCGGTGCCTCGGTGTGGGAGAACGCGCAGCCGACGTTCCGTGCGACCGCGCACGGCTCGATCGCCCTGGGTCACAACGGCAACCTGGTCAACACGGCCCAGCTCGCCGAGATGGTCGCCGACCTTCCGCGCAAGGACGGTCGCGCCACCCAGGTCGCCGCGACCAACGACACCGACCTGGTGACCGCCCTGCTCGCCGGCCAGACCGACGACGACGGCAAGCCGCTCACCATCGAGGAGGCTGCCGCCAAGGTGCTTCCCGAGGTCAGGGGCGCCTTCTCCCTCGTCTTCATGGATGAGCACACCCTCTATGCGGCCCGCGACCCGCAGGGCATCCGCCCGCTGGTCCTCGGCCGGCTGGAACGCGGTTGGGTGGTGGCCTCCGAGTCCGCCGCGCTCGACATCTGCGGCGCCAGCTTCGTGCGCGAGATCGAGCCGGGCGAGCTCGTCGCCATCGACGAGAACGGTCTGCGCACCTCGCGCTTCGCAGAAGCGAAGCCCAAGGGCTGCGTCTTCGAGTACGTCTACCTGGCCCGCCCCGACACCGACATCGCCGGGCGCAACGTCTACCTCTCCCGGGTCGAGATGGGCCGCAAGCTGGCCGCCGAAGCCCCGGTCGAGGCCGATCTGGTCATAGCGACGCCGGAATCCGGCACCCCTGCCGCCATCGGTTACGCGGAGGCCAGCGGCATCCCGTTCGGCGCCGGACTGGTGAAGAACGCCTACGTCGGCCGGACCTTCATCCAGCCGTCCCAGACCATCCGGCAGCTCGGCATCCGTCTCAAGCTGAACCCGCTCAAGGAAGTCATCAAGGGCAAGCGGCTGGTGGTCGTCGACGACTCGATCGTCCGCGGCAACACCCAGCGCGCACTCGTGCGGATGCTCCGCGAGGCCGGTGCCGCCGAGATCCACATCCGGATCTCGTCCCCGCCGGTGAAGTGGCCGTGCTTCTTCGGCATTGACTTCGCCACCCGCGCCGAGCTGATCGCCAACGGCATGACCGTCGACGAGATCGCCACGTCGATGGGGGCCGACTCGCTCTCGTACATCTCGATCGACGCGATGATCGAGGCGACGACGATCGACAAGCCGAACCTGTGCCGCGCCTGCTTCGACGGTGAGTACCCGATGGAGCTTCCGGACCCGGAGCTGCTCGGCAAGCAGCTGCTGGAGACCGAGCTGGCGGCAGGCCCTGCGGCGACCGCCGCGGCCGACGCGCTGCGCCGTCCGTGACCCGGACCGCCCGGCAGCCTTCCCACCAGCCCCGTATTTCCACACGAAAGATCCCAGGCAATGTCTGAGACAACAGGTGCTTCCTACGCGGCAGCGGGCGTCGACATCGAGGCCGGCGACCGCGCCGTAGAGCTGATGAAGGAGTGGGTGAAGAAGACGCAGCGCCCCGAGGTCGCCGGCCTCGGTGGTCTGGGCGGCTTCGCCGGGCTCTTCGACGCCTCGGCACTCAAGCGCTACGAGCGTCCGCTGCTCGCCTCCGCCACGGACGGCGTCGGCACGAAGGTCGACCTCGCCCGTCAGATGGGCGTGTACGACACGATCGGCCACGACCTCGTCGGCATGGTCGTGGACGACCTCGTCGTCTGTGGCGCCGAGCCGCTCTTCATGACCGACTACATCTGTGTCGGCAAGGTGCATCCCGAGCGTGTCGCGGCCATCGTGAAGGGCATCGCCGAAGGCTGTGTGCTGGCCGGCTGCGCCCTGGTCGGCGGCGAGACCGCCGAGCACCCCGGCCTGCTGGGCGCGGACGACTTCGATGTCGCCGGCGCCGGTACGGGCGTGGTCGAAGCCGACCGCCTGCTGGGCCCCGACCGCATCCGCAAGGGTGACGCCGTCATCGCGATGGCATCGTCCGGGCTTCACTCCAACGGGTACTCACTCGTGCGCCACGTCGTCTTCGACCGGGCCGGCTGGGCGCTGGACCGCGAGGTGCCGGAGTTCGGCCGGACGCTCGGCGAGGAGCTCCTGGAGCCCACCCGGATCTACTCCCTGGACTGCCTGGCGCTGACCCGTACGACCGAGGTGCACGGCTTCAGCCACGTCACCGGCGGCGGTCTGGCCAACAACCTGGCCCGGGTCATTCCGGACTCCCTGCACGCGACGGTGGACCGTTCCACCTGGACGCCGGGTGCGGTCTTCGACCTCGTCGGCAAGGCCGGTCAGGTCGAGCAGCTCGAGCTGGAGAAGACGCTCAACATGGGTGTCGGCATGATCGCGATCGTTCCCGCCGAATCGGTGGACGCGGCCCTGACGACGCTGGCGGACCGCGGCGTCGACTCCTGGGTCGCGGGCGAGATCACCGACCGCGGTGCGCACACGACAGGCGCGGAGCTCGTGGGCGGGTACGCGCGCTGAGTACGGGCGCGCAGGATGCCCTCAGGTGGCGGGCGGGTCGCGAAGGCCCGCCCGGACGCCATGGCCTCGGCACCACGACCGCGACGGGACGGCCAGGCCGACCTGGGGGACCCGCCTGACATGGACGTGACGCCCGAGCCCGCAGTGGGCCGCGTCTGCACGGACATGTCGGCCGTGGGGCCATCGGTGGCCGAGGGCGGCGCACGCTCCGGACGGGGACAGCACAGAACCCGGTCCGGGACAGGCCCGAACCGGGTTGATGTGTCAGCGCGAGGTCAAGCGCCGCGGCGCTGTGACGACGGACCGGACTGGTCGTCCTCGTCCTCGTCATCGTCGTCGTTGTACTGATCCGCGTACTGTGCGTACGGGTCATCTTCCTCGTCGTCGTCCTCGAACGGCTCTGCGTTCGGTGGTTGACTCGAAGGTGATGCGCCCAGCTCATTGGCCAGACGCGACAGATCGGTCCCGCCGCTGCTGTACTTCAGCTGACGGGCGACCTTGGTCTGCTTGGCCTTTGCCCGGCCGCGCCCCATGGCTCGACCCCCTCGGTGACGGGGCTCGACGGCCCCAGAGTCTTGACACGCGTTCATGTTTCAGAACGGACTCTCGGCAGAGAGACCGTGCCTGTAGTGCTTTAACGGTACCTGCTTCCGCGGCCATACGGTACGCCGCCCGCATCACGCGCCCCGGAAGAGACCCACGAGGAGCTTTGTCCGCGCTGGTCAACTGCGATTTTAACCTCATATCGGCATGCGACCCGCCGACCGGAGTGAGTCTTGTCTCGCCGGTCGGCGGGTCGGCAGGCCGTGCGCGGGGATGACACCCGGTAGGGCGCCCCAGCGCGGTCAGCTACGGCGGGCTTCGGCCATCCGCTGCTCGGCGATCCGGTCCGCCGCAGCGGCCGGCGGAATACCGTCGGCCTTCGCGCGCGCAAAGATGGCCAGCGTCGTGTCGAAGATCTTCGAGGCCTTCGCCTTGGAGCGGTCGAAGTCGAAGCCGTGCAGCTCGTCCGCGACCTGGATGACGCCACCCGCGTTCACCACGTAGTCGGGGGCGTACAGGATCGAGCGGTCCGCCAGGTCCTTCTCGACGCCCGGGTGTGCGAGCTGGTTGTTGGCCGCGCCGCACACCACGGAGGCGGTGAGCACCGGAACGGTGTCGTCGTCGAGGGCCCCGCCGAGCGCGCACGGTGCGTAGATGTCCAGGCCCTCGGTACGGATCAGAGCCTCGGTGTCCGCCGCGACGGCGACCTCGGGGTGCTTCTCGGTGATCCGGCGCACGGACTCGTCCCGCACATCCGTGATCACGACCTCGGCGCCGTCCGACAGCAGGTGCTCGACGAGGTGGTGCCCCACCTTGCCGACCCCCGCGACCCCCACTTTCCGGCCACGCAGTGTCGGGTCGCCCCAGAGGTGCTGGGCCGAGGCCCGCATGCCCTGGAAGACACCGAACGCGGTGAGCACGGAGGAGTCGCCGGCGCCGCCGTTCTCGGGGGAGCGGCCGGTGGTCCAGCGGCACTCGCGGGCCACGACGTCCATGTCGGCGACGTACGTGCCGACATCGCAGGCCGTCACGTAGCGCCCGCCGAGCGAGGCCACGAAGCGGCCGTAGGCCAGCAGCAGTTCCTCGGTCTTGATCTGCTCGGGGTCACCGATGATGACGGCCTTGCCGCCGCCGTGGTCGAGACCGGCCATGGCGTTCTTGTACGACATGCCGCGCGCCAGGTTCAGCGCGTCCGCGACGGCCTCCTGCTCGGAGGCGTACGGGTAGAAGCGGGTGCCGCCCAGGGCCGGGCCCAGAGCGGTGGAGTGGAGGGCGATGACGGCCTTGAGGCCGCTGGCACGGTCCTGGCAGAGCACGACCTGCTCGTGGCCTCCCTGGTCCGAGTGGAAGAGGGTGTGCAGCACATCTACAGGCACGCCAGTCACATCGGTCACTGTGGTGACTCCCAAGTACGAAGCGGCGGGAAGACCCTCCTGAAGGTGGGGAGGGCCCCGGACCGACCGGCACGGACGGTCCGACTGGGCAAGAGCGTAAGTCCTCCGGGGGCGCGGATCGGCTCCAGTGCCGTGGATCACCCACTACAGGAGTACGGGCGTGACACGATCGCTGCATGTCGGTGGTGTCTTCGGTGCTTGTCCCTTACGCGTCCTACCTCCGGGTGTACGAGCCACTGGCTGCCTTCCCGGAAGCCGAACGTGCTCACTGGGCCCGCTATGCGGGCCGTGAGCTGATCCCCACGGCGCAGGACGAACTGCGCCGTTCCCTGGCCGATCTGGCGGCGACCCCGCCGGTCGGCGTGCCGGCGCACGAGAGCGCCGACGCCTTCGTCGCCGAGGTGGACGGCGTGGTGTGCGTCTGCCCGTGGCGGACCCGGCTGCGCGGGTGGCTGGCGCTGGAGGGGCTGGCGGACATGTTTCCGGGTGCGGTGCTCGACGCGGTGCTGCCGCCGGTGGTGCGCGGTCAGGCCGCCGCCGACCACGAGCGGTGGTCGGAGCGCAATCCGGATGCCCGGCCGTGGATCCGGACCGCGGTGTGGCAGGTCCCCGTGCGGTGGTTCGTCCTGTTCGCGGACGAGGAACGTGAGTACCTGGAGGCGGGGGAGGACGGCGAGCCGCCCCTGTTCCGGTACCGGACGCCGATGGTCCAGGCGCGGCGCAGGCTGGCGCGGGGACTGAAGACGCTGCGGGAGTCCATGGACGACGGTCCCCTGACCGAGGGACTGGTCGATGTCGGGCGGTGGCTGGAGGAGTTCCATCCGCGCGCGCTCGTGGAGCTGGACTACGGAGGGCTCGTGCACGCCCTTCCGGCGAAGCAGCTCGCCGGGGACCGGAGCGCCGCGGACGTGGCCGAGGGCATCGCGGCGCTGGGTGCCGGTGACGCCGAGGGAGCGAGCGAGGCTTACGCGCGTCTCGCGGAGCGCTGGAGGGCCGTGAGGGACCGCCAGTTTGCGAACTGACGATCCATGAACCTGTGACCCGTGTGACACGTGAGGGTGAAGAGGCGGAACGGTACCCCAGGGGCGTCGGGACCTACGTCCCGAACCGGGCCTTTGCCTCAAGCGTGATGGATAGCACTTACGGGGCCCTTGCGTCCTTCCCTACTCCTCGTGCCAAAATAGGACAAGGAGTCCGGGGAGGGCTCCTTCCGTCCAAGTAAGGGCGGAATGCTCTGCATTGCACTCTATGGGGGGTCTGATGACTCCTGATCGCTCTGTGACTGATCGTCACGGTGGTGTGACTGTCCGCTATGGCATGGTCCATCGGCTTCCGTCGCTGATGAACACCTGGGAGGGCAATTCCATCGGTTTGGCCGACGTGGCTGGACGGATGGTGTAGTTGTAGTGCCGAGGACAAGCCGTTCGTCCTATAACCGACTCGGCCCGCGTCCGCCATTTCGGGCAACGCGGGTCAAGGTGCAGAATTTAGAGGAAAGAACCGAGATGGTTCGGTTCTCCCGAGGAGGCCGCTCATGACCGCTCGCACCCCTGATGCCGAGCCGCTGCTGACCCCGGCTGAGGTTGCCACGATGTTCCGCGTGGACCCGAAGACGGTTACCCGTTGGGCCAAGGCAGGCAAGCTCACGTCCATCCGCACGCTCGGTGGACATCGCCGGTACCGCGAGGCAGAGGTCCGCGCACTGCTTGCGGGTATTCCGCAGCAGCGCAGCGAGGCCTGACATACCCCTGTCGCCGCGTCACAACTGGGCTTTTGGGTCCCCCAACCCGTATAGCCCACCCATAGCTCCATATGACGGGCGCCCGCCCCAACGGGCGCCATACCTGTGCCATACGGGTTTCGTCATGAGATCGCGCTGGACTCCGCCGGGTCCAGCGCGATCTTTTTTGTGCGCGCAGGCCGGCGTGGGGGCCCTCCTCGCCACCCTGCCTCCTGTCCGCATCCCGCTGCTGGAAACCGGGCGTCCGGTTGGCTCCGGCGGGGGCGCGAGTGGGCGTGCCGACCCCTGTGCGAGGTGGTGCGTCCCGGCACGTGGGGGGTTGTTGCGGGGTGGGGCCGGGACCGCCGGGGGCGCTCCTGCCGAGTGGTGCAATTGCACATATTAAATTCGCCAGTTGTAGGAAGGGTGTAAAGCCACCCCTTCTGAAAACTGATTCGGTGACACCCGTCACATGGCATGAGTCTTGCCAAGTACGAGCCTGCCACTGCTGGGGAGGGGAAGGCCACGCCATTGGTCACGCGGCGGGAGGGCTTTCGTCCTCAGTCCAGGCGCGCCCGCGCCGCCCGCCCGGGCCCCATTCGGCACCGCCGGGTGGCGCGGAGGTGGATGCGGGGGTGAGACGGGCAGTCGTGCGGCCGGGGGAGGGCCGCCGTGCGAGGGCCGGAGGGGCGGCTCCCGAGGGCGATTGCGGCTCCCCGACCTCGCCGGCCGCCCCCGTCACAGGCCGCACGGTCTGTTCCGGGGGCGCGGAGGCCGTCACATGCGTACTGGCGCGCAGCGGCGCTGCGGAGGCCTTCGCGTGCGGCCCGGCGTCCGCCGGCCCGTCGGAGGGCGTTGCGTGTGTACCCGCCCCGGACGACGCCTCGGAGGCCGTCACGTGCGCACCGGCGCCTGGCGACGTCTCGGAGGGCGTTGCGTGCGTACCCGCGCCCAACGATGCCTCGGAGGCCGTCACGCGCGCCCCGGCGCCTGACGGCGTCTCGGAGGGCGTCGCGTGCGTACCCGCGCCCAACGGCGCCTCGGAGGCCGTCACGCGCGCACCGGCGCCCGGCGGCCCGTCGGAAGGCGTCACATGCTCTCTGGCGCCCTCCGTCGGCCCCGTAGGCGTCACGTGCTCCGTGGTCTGTCCCGGAGGCGGCTCCGGGGCCTGGGCGGCCGCCGGGCTCGTCCCGGAACGTCCGGGGCTCGGCAGGGGCGCTGTGGCCGCGTCGGGCGGTCCGGGGGCCGCCAGGGGCTCCATGGCGAGCCGCAGCAACCGTGCGCAGACTGCGCAGTGTCGGGTGAGGTGGCGGTAGCCCGATGCCGCCGCCAGGTGGGCGCGCAGCAGGGCGCGGATCTCGTGCCGGGGCGCCCTTCTGCGAACCGGGGCCGGGGCGGGGCCCTCACCCGCTGCCGCGGCCGGCTCGCGGGCTCCGGACCGGTCGGACAGGAAGCCCTCGCTCGTGGATGCCGTCATCCGCGCCACCTCCCGGTGGGTGCGCGCCACCCCGCCCGGAAAACCAGGGGCAGCCCTTGGTTTCTGAGTACTCGTCGGCGGACACCGGAGTCAAGACGCGCGAAAGCCCGGATCCAGAGGATCCGGGCTTTCGTTACTGCGGTCCTGACGGGATTTGAACCCGCGGCCTCCACCTTGACAGGGTGGCGAGCACTCCAAACTGCTCCACAGGACCAGGTTTTCGCGGCTGCCTTGCGGCTGGCTGCGAAGACAGACTGTACAGGAGGTCGGAGGGTGCGGTCGACCTCACTCCCGGTGGTGGAGGCGTTACCCGCCCGCCGCCGGTCGCCCTAAGGGGCGGCGGCGTCGATCGCCTTCACGATCCGCTTGTCGGAGACGGGGAACGCGGTGCCGAGCGCGTGGGCGAAGTAGCTGACCCGCAGTTCCTCGATCATCCAGCGGATGTCCAGGACCTCCTGCGGAACGGGTCTGCCCTGCGGCAGTTGCTCCAGCAGCCAGGCGTACTCGTCCTGCATCTCGTGGACCTTCTCCATGCGCGTGGTGTCGCGCTGGACGTTCGTCGGCATCTGCTGGAGCCGGCGGTCCTCGGCGACCAGGTAGCGCATCAGGTCGGGCAGCCTGCGCAGCCCGGTCAGGGTGACGAACCCGGGCGGCACGAGGCGGGCGAGGTGGTCCCGTACGTCCGTGACGTTGTTGATCAGGACCAGGCTGCTGGTGGACTTCAGCCGGCGTTCGCAGGCCTGCCAGGCCGCCAGGATCTGCTGGACCTGGCCGATCGTCCGGACGGTCAGGTCGACCAGGTCGGCGCGCACCTTGTCGTACAGCTTCCGGAACGACGCCTCGTCCCAGGCGGGACCGCCGTGCGCGGCGATCAGCCGGTCGGCCGCCGCCGTCGCGCAGTCGTCGAACAGCGCCTGGATGGAGCCGTGCGGATTGCGGGACAGGGCGAGCTTCTGCTGGTTCGTGAGCTTGTCCGAGGCGAACTTCGCCGGGTTCACCGGGATGTTCAGCAGGATCAGCTTCCGGGTGCCGCGCCACATCGCCTGCTGCTGTTCGGCCTCGGTGTCGAAGAGCCGCACGGCCACGGTCCCGCCCTGGTCGACGAGGGCCGGGAAGGCCTTGACCGGCTGCCCCGCCCTCCGGGTCTCGAAGACCTTGTCCAGCGTGCCGATCGTCCAGTCCGTGAGGCCCGAGCGCTCGATGGACTCCCCGGAGGGCCCCGCGGTCGCCGCGGCGGCCTTGGAGAGGGCCTGGCGGGCCTTGGGGCGCAGCTGGACCCGCAGCGCCTCCAGGTCCTTGTCCTCGGCGACCTTGCGGCGCCGCTCGTCGACGACCCGGAAGGTGATCTTCAGGTGGTCCGGTACGCGGCTCAGGTCGAAGTCGTCCGCGGTCACGGGCACGCCGACCATCCGCTGGAGCTCACGGGCCAGTGTCACCGGCAGCGGCTCCTGCAGCGGTACGGCCCGGTCCAGGAACTTGTCGGCGTAGTTCGGCGCGGGGACGTAGTGGCGGCGGATCGGCTTGGGCAGCGAACGGATCAGCTCGGTCACCACTTCCTCGCGCAGGCCGGGGATCTGCCAGTCGAAGCCCTCCGACGTGACCTGGTTGAGCACCTGGAGCGGGATGTGGACGGTCACACCGTCGGCGTCCGCGCCGGGCTCGAACTGGTACGTCACCCGGAACTTGAGCTTCCCCTGCCGCCAGGAGTCCGGGTAGTCGTCCTTGGTGACGGCCCCGGCCTTCTCGTTGATGAGCATCGAGCGCTCGAAGTCGAGCGCGTCCGGCTCGTCGTGGCGCTTGTGCTTCCACCACGAGTCGAAATGCGCACCGGACACGACATGTTCGGGGATCCGCTGGTCGTAGAAGTCGAAGAGCGTCTCGTCATCCACGAGGATGTCGCGGCGCCGGGCGCGGTGCTCCAACTCCTCGACCTCGCCCAGGAGTTTGCGGTTGTCGTGGAAGAACTGGTGGTGGGTGCGCCAGTCGCCCTCGACCAGGGCGTTGCGGATGAAGAGGTCCCGCGAGGCCTCCTGGTCGATGCGGCCGAAATTGACCTTGCGCTGGGCCACGATGGGCACGCCGTACAGGGTGACCCGCTCGAACGCCATCACCGCCGCCTGGTCCTTCTCCCAGTGCGGCTCGCTGTAGGTGCGCTTCAGCAGGTGCTGGGCCAGCGGTTCGATCCACTCGGGCTCGACCCGGGCGTTGACCCGCGCCCACAGCCGGGACGTCTCGACCAGCTCGGCCGACATCACGAACCGCGGCTGCTTCTTGAAGAGCGCCGAACCGGGGAAGATCGCGAACTTGGCGCTGCGGGCGCCCAGGTACTCGTTCTTCTCGGTGTCCTTCAGTCCGATGTGCGACAGCAGCCCGGCGAGCAGCGAGGTGTGCACCGACTGCTCCGGGGCGTCGTCCTCGTTGAGCTCGATGCCCATCTGCTTGGCGACCGTACGCAGCTGGGCGTAGATGTCCTGCCACTCGCGGATGCGCAGGAAGTTCAGGTACTCCTGCTTGCACATCCGGCGGAAACTGGAGGAGCCGCGCTCCTTCTGCTGTTCGCGGATGTAGCGCCACAGGTTCAGGAACGCCAGGAAGTCCGACGTCTCGTCCTTGAACCGGGCGTGCTGCTGATCGGCCTGCGTCTGCTTCTCGGACGGCCGCTCGCGCGGATCCTGGATGGAGAGCGCGGAAGCGATGACCATGACCTCGCGGACGCAGCCGTTCCGGTCTGCCTCGATGACCATGCGGGCCAGCCGCGGGTCCACCGGCAGCTGCGAGAGCTTGCGGCCGAGCGGGGTGAGCCGCTTCTTCGGATCCTTCTCCTCCGGATCCAGCGCACCCAGCTCCTGGAGGAGCTGCACGCCGTCGCGGATGTTGCGGTGGTCCGGCGGGTCGATGAAGGGGAACTTCTCGATGTCGCCGAGACCCGCGGCGGTCATCTGGAGGATGACGGAGGCCAGGTTCGTACGGAGGATCTCCGGGTCCGTGAACTCCGGGCGGGTCAGGAAGTCGTCCTCGGAGTACAGCCGGATGCAGATGCCGTCCGACGTACGGCCGCAGCGGCCCTTGCGCTGGTTGGCGCTGGCCTGCGAGATCCGCTCGATCGGGAGCCGCTGGACCTTGGTGCGGTGGCTGTAGCGGGAGATACGGGCGTTGCCCGGGTCGATCACGTACTTGATGCCGGGGACGGTCAGGGATGTCTCGGCGACGTTGGTCGCGAGAACGATCCTGCGGCCGGTGTGGCGCTGGAACACGCGGTGCTGCTCGGCGTGCGACAGGCGCGCGTAGAGGGGGAGCACCTCGGTATGTCTGAGGTTGCGTTTGCCGAGCGCGTCCGCCGTGTCGCGGATCTCCCGCTCGCCGGAGAGGAAGACCAGGACGTCACCGGGGCCCTCGGACTGGAGTTCGTCGACCGCGTCGCAGATCGCGGTGATCTGGTCGCGGTCGGAATCCTCGCTGTCCTCCTCCAGGAGGGGGCGATAACGCACCTCCACCGGATACGTACGCCCGCTGACCTCGACGATCGGCGCCTCGCCGAAGTGACGGGCGAAACGCTCCGGGTCGATGGTCGCCGAGGTGATGACGACCTTCAGATCCGGGCGCTTGGGCAGCAGCCGGGCCAGGTAGCCGAGGAGGAAGTCGATGTTCAGCGACCGCTCGTGGGCCTCGTCGATGATGATCGTGTCGTAGGCGAGCAGCTCGCGGTCCGTCTGGATCTCGGCGAGCAGGATGCCGTCCGTCATCAGCTTGACGAAGGTCGCGTCCTGGTTGACCTGGTCGGTGAAGCGGACCTTCCAGCCGACGGCCTCGCCCAGCGGCGTACTCAGCTCCTCGGCGATCCGCTCGGCGACCGTGCGCGCCGCGATCCGGCGCGGCTGGGTGTGCCCGATCATGCCGCGGACGCCACGGCCGAGCTCCATGCAGATCTTGGGGATCTGGGTGGTCTTTCCGGAGCCGGTCTCACCGGCGACGATCACGACCTGGTGGTCGCGTATCGCCTCCAGGATCTCGTCCTTCTTCTGGCTGACCGGCAGCTGTTCGGGGTACGAGAGAGCAGGCATCCGCCCGGCCCGCAGCGCGAGCCGCCCGGCTGCCTTCGTGGCCTGGGCCGCGATCTCGTCCAGCACGGTCTGCTGGGCCTCGGGCTTACGAATGCGGCGCGCGCCTTCGAGGCGGCGGCCGAGCCGGTGCGCGTCGCGGAGCGAGAGCTGCCCGAGCTGGGACTGGAGATCGGCAAAGGAAGTAGACATACGGGTCCCAGGATCTCACCCGGGCCCGAGGAACGGCGAACCTATTTCGAGCGGTCTCGGTCATCGGACCCGTACGGCCGGGGACGGAGTGATCACAGCACGTACCATTCCGGACAGCTGATCCCTCTGCCGTGGCCCCTGCCGGAAGGTCTGTCCGCCGTGTCCCGTTCGTCGTGGTGCTGCCTGGTGGCGGCCCTTGCGGTCGTCCTGGGGCTGTTCTGCGGGCCGTCGAACGCGGCGGCGTCGACAGCCTCGTCGGGGCCGTCCGTGGCCGTGGCCGTGGGCGCCGGGCAGGGAGACGGGATTCCGGGATGCGGCAGGAGCGGCAAGCACGACGGTACGGAGCCGGCCGTTCCCGGGCGGGCCCGCGCGGCCCACGACCAGGCGCCGGGTCTCGCCGAATGGGGTCTGCCCGCCGCCACCGTCGCGGTGCCGGTGCGGCAACTCGCGCCGATGACGCTGCGCGGACCCGACGCGGCCGCACCGAGCCCGGTGGAACTCTCCGTACTGAGGGTGTAGACGGCCGCCCCCTTCCCGGCCGTCCCTCTTCGTTCCTCCCGCGTCACCAGCTCGGAGTTCCGCATGCCCATGTCCATGCCCAAGCCGTCCCCGAAACCGTCGTCCCGTAAGCCGTCGCCCCGGACACCCAGCAGGAAGCCGTTGATCTACGGCGCCGGGGTGGTCGTCGCCGCTGCGCTGTTCGGGTACGTGTCCTACCGGGCCACCGCGCCTGAGTCCGCCGCCTCCGGTTCCTCTTCCGTGGTGGCCGGCGTCACCGCGGACCCGGACGAGGGCGTCTACCCGGAGCTGGCCGCGCTCGCCCGGCGCGACGCCGGCGACAAGCTGGCGCTGGGGCGGACGGACGCGCCCGTCGTCCTCATCGAATACGCCGACTTCAAGTGCGGCTACTGCGGAAAGTTCGCCCGCGACACCGAACCCGCCCTGGTGAAGGAGTACGTCGACACCGGCACCCTGCGCATCGAGTGGCGCAACTTCCCCATCTTCGGCGCCGAGTCCGAGGCCGCCGCGCGTGCCTCCTGGGCCGCCGGGCAGCAGGACCGCTTCTGGGAGTTCCACCGCGCCGCGTACGCCGAGGGAGCCAAGGAGAAGGGGTTCGGAAAGGCCCGGCTGAAGGCACTCGCACGCCAGGCCGGGGTGCCCGACCTCGACCGATTCGTCCGCGACACGGACGGCACGGCGGCCGCCGCGGCCGTGAGCAAGGACCAGGAACAGGGGTATGGAATCGGCGCCACGTCCACCCCGTCCTTCCTGGTCAACGGCCGCCCGATCGCCGGGGCACAACCGGCGGAGACCTTCACCCGGGCCATCGAGCAGGCAGCCGCCACGGCGAAGAACCTCGGCCACGCGGGACAGGACCCCAAGGGCCCGGCCGCCCCCGCATCCCCCGAGGGCTCCGCGAAATGACGGCGGACATCGGCTACTTCGCCGCCTTCCTCGGCGGCCTGCTGGCCCTCTTCAGCCCGTGCAGCGCCCTGCTGCTCCCCGCCTTCTTCGCGTACTCCATCGACTCCGCCTCCCGGCTGCTCGCCCGGACCGGGATCTTCTACGCGGGACTGGCCACCACCCTCGTCCCGCTCGGGGCCGCGGGCTCGTACGCCGGACGGCTCTTCTACGGCCACCGCGACGCCCTCGTCCTCGGCGCGGGCTGGCTGATCATCGGGCTCGGTGTCGCACAGATCGTCGGTCTGGGCTTCGCCTCGCGCCGGATCTCCGCACTCAGCGGCCGGATCCGCCCCACGACCGCCGTGTCCGTCTACGCGCTCGGAGCCGTCTACGGCCTCGCCGGCTTCTGCGCGGGGCCGATCCTCGGCAGCGTCCTGACCGTCGCGGCCGTCAGTGGCAGCCCGGCGTACGGAGGGCTGCTGCTCGCCGTCTACGCGCTGGGCATGGCGGTGCCGCTCCTCCTGCTCGCACTGCTCTGGGAAAGGTTCGATCTGGGCCGGCGGGCGTGGCTGCGCGGCAGGCCCCTGCGGCTGGGCCGCTTCGAGCTGCACACCACGACGGTGCTGTCGGGGCTCTTCTTCATCGGCCTCGGCGCCCTGTTCCTCGCATATGACGGGACGACGGCGCTGCCCGGCCTGCTGGACGTGGACCAGTCGTTCGCCGTGGAGGAATGGGCCCGGGGCATCGGCGAGCGCGTGCCGGACGCGGTGCTCCTGGTCGCGGTGGTGGGCGTGGTGCTGCTGGTGCTCGCGGTGAAGTCCGGGCGGCGGCGGGGCATGGCCGACGAGGACAGCACGAACACCGCAGAGCGGGAGAGCGCCTGACACGGCGAAGGCCCCGTCCATCGGACGGGGCCTTCGGGTGGTGGCTGGGGCCGGGATCGAACCGGCGACCTATCGCTTTTCAGGCGATCGCTCGTACCAACTGAGCTACCCAGCCACGCAGCTCACAAGGGCTGCAGCGGTCCTGACGGGATTTGAACCCGCGGCCTCCACCTTGACAGGGTGGCGAGCACTCCAAACTGCTCCACAGGACCAAGCTTTGTGCGACTAAGTGTCGCACAGGTTGTGCGTGCCCCCAACGGGATTCGAACCCGTGCTACCGCCTTGAAAGGGCGGCGTCCTGGGCCACTAGACGATGAGGGCAGAACTGCTGGTACAGCTTGCTTCCACGTCTGTCGCCCGAAGGGAAAGTGAAGAAGCGTGTGACTCCGCTTCCCCTCAAGAGGTTCTGCTTCTTCTTCCACCTTCGAGGTTTCAGAACGGTCGAGCCCTGACCGGCGCCCTTGGGCACGTCGGAGACTGTACACGGGGGTTTCGGTGTCAGCCAAACCGAATAGGGGAGGGCGTAGCGTCGGGCCGGTTCTCCTTGGGCAGGTGGCGGCTGACCTCGGCGGTCGTCAGGCCGAGGCCCCCCAGTGTGATCTCGTCCCAGGCCTGCAGGCGGCGGGTGGAGCGGTCCAGATAGAGCACCGACGCGAGTACCTGTTCCGGCTTCTCGTTCTGTACGGCCCGCAGCCCGCCGCCACCCGTCGAGCCCTCGACCATCAGCCGGGTGCCGAGCTTCATGACCTCGTTCTGCCGGTGGTGCACATGACCGGCCAGGACGAGGGGGACCGTTCCGTCCGTCTGCCGGGCCGCCTCCGGCTCGTGGGCGACGGCGATGTCCGCCGGGGTGCCCGCCCGTCGCTGGTCGCGCAGTGCGGCGGCGAGCCGCGCGCCCGCCGCCCGCTCGGCACCCTCCGCCTGTTCAGGGCCTGTGCGGTCCGGGGTGAACTGCGGGTCCCCGATGCCGGCGACCCGCAGACCGCCGACGTTCACCGCGCGGCCCTTGTCCAGCACGTGCACGTTCTTGAAACGCTTGTTCCCCTCCAGGTACTTCTGCGTCACCGCCGAGTCGTGGTTGCCCCGGACCCAGACGTACGGCGCTCCCAGGTCGCTGATCGGGTCGAGGAAGCTGTTCTCCACGGCCGCCCCGTGGTCCATCGTGTCGCCGGAATCGATGATCACGTCGATGTCGTACTGCTCGACGAGCGAGCCGATGATGTGCCACGCCGCGGGGTTGAGATGGATGTCGGAGACGTGCAGGACCCGGAGCGTCGCGGGGTCCGGGCTGTACACGGGGAGCGTCGAGGTGGCGTCGTACAGCTTGGTGACGTTGGTGACCAGGCGGGCGAGTTCCTGCTGGTAGACGTCGAAGTCGGTGACGATCGAGCGGGCGTCGCCGACGACGGAGGGGGCGCTGGACAGCAGCCCGGAGAACTTCGGCTCCAGGACCGACTCGGGGTTCCAGGTGGCGTACGCACCCACGCCCGAGGCAGTCAGCAGCGCGAGCGCGAGCCCTCCGGCGGCCAGGGCGCGCCGGGGCCTGCGGTAGACGGCGAGGCCGAGCGCGGTGGCGCCCGAGACGACCGCGACGCAGGAGCGCAGGGCGAGCTCGCGGGCCCCCGTGGCGACGTCGCCACCGACCTCGGCCTCGAGGCCGGCCAGTCGTTCGGGGTGCTGGACCAGGGCCTCGGAGCGGACCGGGTCGAGGCGGTCGACATCCACGTCGAGCCGGACCGGGGCATGGTGCGAGTTCAGTTCCAGGGCGCCGAGCGGGGACACGTTGATCTTGGTGCCGCCGCTGAGCGAGGGCCGCAGGGTCATGGTCGTGTCCATCGGGCCCACGGGCGTGCGGACACTGCCGACGACCAGCAGCCCCAGCCAGGCGCCGAACAGCACGACGGCGACCAGGCCGAGCGCGCGGGCGAACGGATGCGGCGAGCTGCCGATCGTGCCGCTGTTGCGAGGCCGGCGGCCGGAGCGCGGGCGGGGGCGGATGAGGTGCCGGGCGCGGGCTGCTGCGGCACGGAACGGGTCGCGGGCCATTGGGCGCGTATGCCCCGGCGAAGAGGCGGATATGCGCGTCCGGCGGACCGGGGCACATCCGGCGGCCGTACGTGACAATGGCGGGGTGCTGGAGATGACGCGGGAAGCGTTCGAGGAACTGGTCGGCGAGGCGCTGGACCGGATCCCGCCGGAGCTCACGGGGCTGATGGACAACGTCGCGGTGTTCGTCGAGGACGAGCCGGAGTCCGACGATCCGGAACTGCTGGGGCTCTATGAGGGCACGCCGCTGACCGAGCGGGGCGAGTGGTACGCGGGAGTCCTGCCGGACCGGATCACCATCTACCGGGGGCCCACGCTGCGGATGTGCGAGTCGCGCGAGGACGTCGTCGCCGAAACGGAGATCACGGTCGTCCACGAGATCGCCCACCACTTCGGCATCGACGACGAAAGGCTGCACGCGCTCGGTTACGGGTGAGCTCTGCGGCCGCACGCGTCAGGTTTCCGGGCGGGAGCAGGGGGCGCGCGCAGATGTGAGTGAGGTGCGGCACCGCGAGGTGTGAATGAGGTGTGCGGGCCTGCCCGGGGGCGTGTCCCCGGCGGGGCGGCGGGAGTTGGGCACAGCGGCTCCCGGCTCGTTTCCGGGGTGCCTCGTCCTTCTTCGCGCCCCCGGAGGTGCCCCCGTGCGCCAGTTGCCCGTTCCCGTCCGCTGGGCGGCCGTCACTGCGGTGACGATCGCCGCGTCCACCGGCTGCATGAGCATCGGCTCCGACGGCGGGAAACCGGCGCCGTCCGGCTCCGCCGTGCCGAAGGGTGCGGTGGCCGAGCCGGACGGCTCCACGGTTGCCGGGACCGGCCGCGCCCGTACGGGGGGCGGCTCCGGGGCGCACTCCGAGCGCAGGGCCGGCCGGTCCGCGAACCCGAGCGCTTCCGCCGCCCCCTCGGGGGGCCCCGGCGCGGAGCCCGGCCGGCCCGGCCCTGCGAAGCCCGGTCACCCGGCGGCGCAGTCACCATCGGCGCAGGAGTCCGGGGCCCCCGCGCAGCCGGAGCCGCCGGCTCCGTCCGACCCCGGCCCCGGCACCCCCGGGAGCCAGCAGCCGTCGACTCCGCCGCCGCCCGACCCGGAGCCCTCCGATCCGGAGCCGCCGGCGCCGTCTGCCTCTCCGGCCGCGCAGCTCCGTGATGGTGCGACGGGCACGCCGGACGCGGTGTACGCGCTGCGGACTCCGGAGGCATCACCGCAGGTGGGACCTGCCTGAGGGGGTGGTCGGCAGGGGGTGGTTTGCGCAATGTGGGGGTGAGTGCGTATGGTGGTAGATCGTTTGATCCCATTGCCCGGCGCCGACACAGAAGAGCGCCGTGTGGCGCGTACTCTCCCTTGCCGTGGCTGGACCGCATTGAGGCGGTCGAAATTGCGAAAACACGGAGTTACGGGCGCGTGCCGAGACTCCGAGAGGTTTCGCATTTCGCATGTCAATTTCCAGTTCTGACCACACCGTCATGCCCGAGAACGTCGAGAACGACGTCGAGAGCACCGAGCTCATCGAGGCCGCAGAGGCCGTCGTCGCCGACTCCGTCGAGACCGACGCCCCCCAGGCCGAGCAGGCCGACACCGACTCCGCCGACGAGGCGGACGCCGAGCCGACCATCACGTTCGGCGACCTGGGCCTGCCCGAGGGCATCGTCCGCAAGCTCGCGCAGAACGGTGTGACCGCTCCCTTCCCGATCCAGGCGGCGACCATCCCGGACGCCCTGGCCGGCAAGGACATCCTGGGCCGCGGCCGTACCGGCTCCGGCAAGACCCTCTCCTTCGGTCTGCCGACCCTTGCCGCGCTGGCCGGTGGCCACACGGAGAAGAAGAAGCCCCGCGCGATCATCCTCACCCCGACCCGTGAGCTCGCGATGCAGGTCGCGGACGCGCTGCAGCCCTACGGCGACGTGCTCGGCCTCAAGATGAAGGTCGTCTGCGGCGGTACGTCGATGGGCAACCAGATCTACGCGCTGGAGCGCGGTGTCGACGTCCTCGTCGCCACCCCGGGCCGCCTGCGCGACATCATCAACCGGGGCGCGTGCTCCCTGGAGAACGTCCAGGTCGCCGTCCTCGACGAGGCCGACCAGATGTCCGACCTGGGCTTCCTGCCCGAGGTCACCGAGCTGCTCGACCAGATCCCCGGCGGCGGCCAGCGCATGCTCTTCTCCGCCACGATGGAGAACGAGATCGGCACCCTGGTCAAGCGCTACCTGAGCAACCCGGTCACCCACGAGGTCGACTCCGCCCAGGGCAACGTCTCGACCATGTCGCACCACGTCCTCGTCGTGAAGCCGAAGGACAAGGCGCCGGTCACCTCCGCCATCGCCGCCCGCAAGGGCCGCACGATCATCTTCGTCCGCACCCAGCTGGGTGCCGACCGCATCGCCGAGCAGCTCATCGAGGCCGGCGTGAAGGCGGACGCCCTGCACGGCGGCATGACCCAGGGCGCCCGTACCCGCGTGCTCGAGGACTTCAAGAAGGGCTTCGTCAACGCGCTCGTCGCGACCGACGTCGCCGCCCGCGGTATCCACGTCGACGGCATCGACCTGGTCCTGAACGTGGACCCGGCCGGTGACCACAAGGACTACCTGCACCGCTCGGGCCGTACCGCCCGTGCCGGCAAGTCCGGTGTCGTCGTCTCGCTGGCGCTGCCGCACCAGCGCCGCCAGATCTTCCGCCTGATGGAGGACGCGGGCGTCGACGCCTCGCGCCACATCGTCCAGGGCGCGGGCGTCTTCGAGCCGGAGGTCGCCGAGATCACCGGCGCCCGTTCGCTCACCGAGGTCCAGGCCGACTCGGCGAACAACGCCGCCAAGCAGGCCGAGCGCGAGGCCGCCGACCTGACCAAGCAGCTCGAGCGCATCCAGCGCCGTGCCGTGGAGCTGCGCGAGGAGGCCGACCGCCTGGTCGCCCGCGCCGCACGCGAGCGGGGCGACGACCCCGAGGCCGCAGTGGCCGAGGTCGCCGCCGAGGCGGAGGCCGCACTGCTGGCCGCCACCTCCGTGCCGGAGCAGCCCGCAGTGCGCGAGGAGCGTCGCGACGACCGCGGCAACTACGAGCGCCGGGACAACCGCGGTGGCGACCGCGGTGGTTACCGTGGCGGCAGCGACCGTGTCGGCGAGCGCAGCGGCCGCCCGGCCGGCAGCAACGGCTACCGCGGCAGTAGCGACCGTCCGTCGTTCCGCGGCAGCAACGACCGTCGTGAGGACCGTCCGGTCGGTGGCGGTTTCCGCTCCGGCGGCGGTGACCGTCGTGACGACCGTGGCGGCCGTTCCTTCGAGCGTCGTGACAACGACCGCCCGTCGTTCAACCGCGACCGTCGTGACGAGCGTCCCTCGGGCGGTTTCCGCTCCGGCGGCGGTGACCGTCGTGACGACCGTGGCGGCCGTTCCTTCGAGCGTCGTGACAACGACCGCCCGTCGTTCAACCGCGACG
>NZ_JBEXXX010000002.1:337859-379748 GCF_040630635.1 Streptomyces sp. NPDC005761
GACAACGACCGTCCCTCGTTCAACCGCGACCGTCGTGACGAGCGTCCCTCGGGCGGTTTCCGCTCCGGTGGCAGCGACCGTCCGTTCAACCGCGACCGTCGTGACGACCGCCCGTCGGGCGGCTTCCGCTCCGGCGGCTCCGGCGACCGCCCGACCGGCCGCCGCGACGACCACCGCGGTGGTACCGGCACGGGTACCGGCACCGGCACCTTCGGCCGCCGCGACGACAAGCCGCGCTGGAAGCGCAACGGCTGATCGTCCGTAGGTCTCTGACCTGATGAAGCGGGCCCGTCCTTCACGGACGGGCCCGCTTCTCTTTTCGCTTACGTCACATGCGGAACGGCTGTTACGATCCGGCGACTTTGATGTGGGGGCCATGAGCCATGGGGGCGGGGGGCCGGTGCCGGTCGCTGTCAGTGGCGGCTGAGCGCGCATACCGGCGCGATCCCCGTATCGCCGGCTGATTCCTGGGGAGGGACTGCCTTGGCACGTTTTCTGCGCGGCCGTACGACCGTGATGACTCTGGTGGCGCTTGCGGTGGGCCTTGGCCCGATGCCTACCGCGAACGCGGAGCCTCCGCCCACCGAGATCGTGATTCCGCCGACCATGCGCACCACACCCTCTTCGGCCGGCGGAGTACACAGCGCGGGCAGCACGGGCTTTCTCCACGCGGACACCGATTCGAGCAGAACCTTTCTGGAGTGGACCACTTACGGCGGCGAGACACGCCCGGTCGAGGGCACCGAGGGCATGGGGGTGCCCGCCCCGGTCGAATACCGCGGCGCGGATTCGGACGTAGTGGCGCTGCGGGCGCCGGGCAGTTCCGATGTTCTCCTGCGCGACATGGCAACCGGAGCGTCGTGGCACATCACGATTCCGGCGGGTCAGGAGTACTACATGACCCTCGGGGACACCGTGGTGACCAAGGTCCCGGCGACGCAGAGCAGCTATGTGAGCGAAATACATCTGCTGCGAGCCGATCAGGGTGCGACCGTGGACCGGAAGGTGACCGGACTTCCGGAGGGTGCGAACTTCCTGACGGGAAAGCGGGGCAGCGCGCAGGGACTCCTGGTGTATGTCAGTGTGCCGGGCCAGAACCTGATCAACGGCTGGGTGGATCTTGCCACGGCCCATCTCGAACTGCTGCCCATCCGTTTTGCCGACGCGGTGGTCGCTGACGGCTATCTCCTGACCCGGGAGGTAGCGGGCATAGGCATGAACGCCATCGGGCATCTCTCCGCCCCTGAGCGAGTGGTCGCCCGGCCTCAGAAGGGCGCGCGGATCATCGGCTTCGCCGGGGACGCGCTCATCGTCGGGCGCTACGACCCCGCCTACGGCGAGAAAATGCAGGACGAGTCCCAGTGGCGGATCTCCGCTGTCCCGTTCGACGGCACGGCCGAGTACGAACTCGTCGCCCGGGCGAACGTGGACACTGTGGCGATCCGTCCCGGTGGGGGGCTGATACTCAACGGTGGCTCCTCGGCCCTGGACTACGGACTCGTATCCATCACCGCGGATAGTGCGGGCAAGCCCCGGGTGGATCTCCTCCACCCGATCGCACCCGTACAGATGGTCGTCCACGACCTCCTGATCGATCAGGGACAGGTCACCACGGTGGAGCGCGGAGACGGCCGTACCGCGGTCTACACCCGGGATCTCGTAGCGGACTCACCCGGCTACGGCCCCCGCGTCGATCGAGGCAGTTTCCAGAAGCCGTTGGAGAACTGCGACTGGCCGGGACGCAGCATCTACTGCCCCCCACTCGTCGCGACGGGAGACGGAAGGGTCGTCTACGACAGCACGCAGGCCGACGGCAGCGACGCGGTGGCTGTGGTGAACAGGGGTGCCGGGTATCCCGCTGCGGCGGAGGTGAAGACGGGACTGGTTCCCACGCAGGACGGGAGGGCGGGCATCGATGGCGCCTCCGGCAACCTGGTTCTCGTGACGGGGCAGTCAGCGGCCGGTGCCATGGAGACCCGGGTCATCGACATCGACACGGGCACGGTGATCGACAAGAGGCCGGTATCTGTCAGCGCGTTGTGGGGCAGCTCGCTCTGGACGCTGGCCAGAACCTTCCCTGCCGGGAATCTGGAGGTGACGGGCAAGGACCTGTCCACCGGAGCCAACGTGGCGACCTCGACCATCAAGGAGGGCTGCAGCGATCTGAGCGATCTTCAGGTGCGGGGCGAGTGGATTTACTGGAGCTGCTACATCCTTGACGTCGGGACGGCCTCGGGCGTCCTCAACATGCGGACCGGAACGAACACGCGCCTTCCCGTCACGGGACCCGCCCAACTCGGTGACGGAGGTGTGGTCGTCGACACCTTCCAGTCGAAGCGCTACGACGTGCACACCGGCTCGGTCCTGGTGACACCTCTCGGTGGTGGGCGAAGCGCGCTGGACCCGCGTTCCGGTGACATCGCGGTCCACACGAACTCCGGTACCCGTGTGCTGCACGAGGGCCTCCCCGCCGCTCCTTTGACCTCTCCGTACCGATCGGTGTCCGCCACGGCCGACACGGACAGCACTCCCGTTGCCTGGCGCGGTACGTGGTGGCTGACGGAACCGGCCGCGTCATGGACGTTGACGCTCCGCAACAAGGTGACGGGGCAGACCGTGGCCACCCGCTCGGGCGGGGCTGTTGCGTACTCCGTCTCCGCTACGTGGGACGGGCGGTCCGCGGGCGGGGGATACCTCCCCAACGGCCCGTACACGTGGACGCTGACGGCGAAGCCTGCCGACGGGCAGGGAGCGGATCTGCGCACTACCGGCACGATGAACGTCGTCGGTGGGACGGCGGTGCCGCGCGACTTCGTGAAGCGTGACGGTGTCGGTGACCTGCTGGCGTTCACCTCTGCCGGAGTCGCTGACTTCCGGGCCGGTACGGGCACAGGGTCGGTGGATGCGAAGGTGTCGGGTTCGGGCTGGACGGGTGCGAACACCGTGACGGCGGCGGTGCCGTTCGGCGATGTGAACGGCGACCGGTGCAATGACGTGCTGGTGCGGGTGAAGAGTGGTGAGCTGCGGGCGTACAAGCCGTCGTGCGGCGCCGCGTTGAAGCCGACGACCGCGTTCACGAGGGTGGGTCTTGGCTGGAACATCTACGACGCCCTCACCTCGCCGGGTGACCTGACCGGGGACGGCCGGGCGGACGTGCTCGCCCGGGAGACGTCGACCGGATACCTGTACCTGTACGAGCAGACGAGCGCCGGTGCGTTCAAGGCGCGCGTCAGGATCGGTACGGGCTGGAAGGGCTACCTGCTGACCGGTGCCGGTGACCTGAACGGTGATGGCAAGGGTGACCTGCTGGCCCGGGACGCGGCCGGGGTGTTGTGGCGGTACGCCGGGACCGGCAAGGGCACGCTGGCGGCCCGGGTGAAGGTCGGCGGGGGCTGGCAGGTCTACAACTCGCTCGTCGGAGTCGGTGACGTGAGTGGTGACGGCAAGGCCGATCTCCTCGCCCGCGACACGGCTGGCGTGCTGTGGAGCTACCGGGGCGACGGCAAGGGGCTGTTCGGGTACCGGGCGAAGGTCGGCGGGGGCTGGCAGATGTACAAGTCGCTGGTCTGACCGGATGACCGGGCGAAGGGCCTGTACGGCGTTCTCCGTCGTACGGGCCCTGCCCTTTGAACGGGTTCGAAATACCCTGTCGGGGTGTCCGCGGCGGCTGTTAAAGTCACGGCATCTGCTCGGGGGGTGGTGCGAGCGGAATCAGCCGCACCACGAAGGCCGCAGTGCGCCCAGCGCTTTCACTGCGGGCCTCCCCCCGTGTCTTTTTCCCGGGGAGGGACTTTCACATTGACTCGCTCATCCAGCGGGTGGAGACGTCGGCGCGCGTCCGGCCGCATCGCCCTCTTGGTCACCCTGGCGATCACCGCCGGGACCGGTGCGGCCACCACCGGAACAGCGGTCGCCGACACGTCCGGCGAGACCGTCGTGGTCAACCCGGGTGCGCGCTTCGTGCCCCGCGCCACCCACGTGCTCAACGCCGGTGAGACCGGCTTCCTGACGGCGCAGGAGGGCGACGACCGCCTGCGCTGGATCGACTACGCCTCCGGATCGGCCACCGTGCTGGCCGACCGGCTGCCGAAACCCCTGGAGTACGACCCCGAGGAGGGCCGCCCGCGCGGCGACTGGCCCACCGGGTTCGGCCACGGGTCCGACACCGTGGCGGTCCACTCGCAGACCCCGAGCCCGCACGTCACGCTGCAGCAGCGCGCGGGCGGCGGGGCGACCACCGTCGTACCGATCCCGGAAGGGCAGACGTACGTCCAGACCTATGGCACCACGGTGGTGACCCGCACCGGCACCGAGCAGGCCACGACGAGCCTGCATCTGCTGCGGCCGGGGGCCGACGGGATCGAGGACCAGCGGCTCGAGGGGCTTCCCGAGGGATGGAACCTGTCCGTCGCGGAAGGTGACACCCGGTCGGCGGTGGTGCGGGGCATCCTCTGGGAAAGCAGCACCATGACGAACGGCTGGTGGCTGATCGATCTGGCGAGTGGTCGGATCACCACACTGGACGCACATGCCGAGTCGGTCACCCTGACCCCGGACACCATCCTCCAGGTGCGTTCGTACAGTGGCGAGGTGCTGGACCGGAACGACCCGGCAGCCGCACCCCGAGCACTGGACCTCCGGGACCTCCCGTACGACACGACTTTCCGGATGCTCGGGAAGTCACTCGTCGCCGTCGACCATCCCAACTCCGGAAACAACGAGTACCGCGGTGAGAGCTTGTACCGCGTCACCCCGGACGGCCGGCGGGGCGAGGAGCTTCTGGCCGTCGCCCGCAACGATCTCCATCGTGCACCGGACGGCTCCGTCCTGGTCGCCGGCGCCGAGACCCTGGCCGACCACGGCCCTCTCGAGTGGGGCTACTACCGGTTCACGGCAGCCGCCGACGGCACCCTGACGCGCGAGCGCGTCGCGGACATCGAGGACATGCCCGCACAGCCTGCGGGCATCGCCCTGGGCAGCGGCATCCTCACCACGGCCGACGACACGAACATCTTCGAGCCGTACACCTACATCGGCAGCTACCGCAGTACGTGGCTCAAGACCTCCGGCCGGCCCGAGGAGATCCGGACCACGGTGGACGGGTTCACCAGCGGGCGGGACGCGGACTGCGGATGGCTGGACGGCTCGTACTGCGTCACGATGTTCGCGAGCGGCGACGGATTCCACGGCCGCAAGGCGGGGACCGAGCAGAGCAGAACCATGCTCTTCCGGAACGGGGACCCCCAGTGGGGGCCCACCGTCACCACGGGCCTGACGACTCCCCAACTCGTGGACCTCTCCGGCCGGTTCGGCGTGGTGAACGAGGCGTCGGGCGGCAACCACGTGATCACCGAGTTCCGTGGACCCGATTCCGGCACCGTTCTGGAGACGCGTTCCGTGGGCGCGGCGGCGCTGTGGGGCAACACCTTCTGGAGCAACGCGCCGAACTCGTCCACGGTGTCCTCGAAGACACTGCCGGCGGGTACGGCGGGTACCACCTTCACCACGCTCAACAAATGTGTCCCCAGTGAGCTGCAGGCCGTGGGCCGCTGGGTGTACTGGGAGTGCCGGGACAACACGAACTGGCTCAAGGGCGCCGGTGTCTACGACCGGCAGACCGGACGCTCCACGACGGCGCCGAATGCCAAGGTCCTCCTGGGCGACGGCTACTTCGTCGCGTACACGGAGGAAGCCGGACTCACGCTGTTCGACCTCCACAACGGTTTTCCGGCAGGCGGCACGTACGCCGACCTGCCCCAGCGCGCGCTGGTGAGCACGGCGGACCTGGGCAAGGGCACGGTGCGCCGCTCCGGCTGGACGGTCGACCGTTTCGGTGGTCATGTCGCGTACACCGGCGACGACCGGCGGGTGCGCATCGTCCCCACGGGCATTCCGGCGTCGCCGCTCTCGGTGATCGACACGAAGGCGCCCGGAACCTCGCTCGACCTGCGGGCCGCCGCTCCGAGCTGGGCAGGCACGTGGTGGCTGTCGAAGCCGGCCGCGTCGTGGCAGCTCACGGTGAAGAACAAGGCGTCCGGCCAGGTCGTGCGCACGGTCTCCGGTGGCGAGGCCCGTGGCACGGTCGGTGCGGCGTGGGACGGCAAGGACGCGGCGGGCCGGCTCGTCGCCAACGGCGCGTACACCTGGACGCTGTCGGCGAAGCCGGCCGACGGCCAGGGCGCTGCTCTGGCGGTGTCGGGTGCGGTGAAGGTGACCGGCGGCGCGGCGGTCGGCCGGGACTTCGTCGGCGACGACGGCTTCGGTGACCTGCTGGCCATGACGCCGGCGGGGGTCGCCGACTTCCGCGGTGGTACGGGCAACGGGACCGGCACGGTCAGCTCGAAGCTTTCCGGGACGGGCTGGACGGACGCGAACAGCGTGACGGCGGCCGTGCCGTTCGACGACGTGAGCGGTGACCGGTGCAATGACGTGCTGGTGCGGGTGAAGAGCGGTGAGCTGCGGGCGTACAAGCCGTCGTGCGGTGGGGCGTTGAAGCCGGCGACCCCGTACACGAAGGTGGGCCTGGGCTGGAACATCTACGACACGCTGACCTCGCCCGGTGACCTGACCGGGGACGGGCGGGCGGACGTGATCGCCCGGGAGACCTCGACCGGTTACCTCTTTCTGTACGAGAGCGCAGGCGCCGGCGTCTTCAAGGCGCGGGTGAGGATCGGTACCGGTTGGAAGGGCTATCTGCTCTCCGGGGCCGGCGACTTGAACGGTGACGGAAAGGGCGACCTGCTGGCCCGGGACAAGGCCGGTGTGCTCTGGCGCTACGCCGGGACGGGCAACGGCACCCTGGCGGCCCGCGTGCAGGTCGGCGGGGGCTGGCAGATCTATGACGCGCTCGTCGGCGTGGGCGATACGAGCGGGGACGGCAAGGCCGACCTGCTCGCCCGGGACACGGCAGGTGTGCTGTGGGCCTACCGGGGTGACGGCAAGGGCCTGTTCGCGTCCCGTACGAAGGTCGGGGCCGGCTGGCAGATGTACGGGACCCTGTCCTGACACTCGGCGCGCCCGGCCCGTACGGCATTCCTTGCCGTACGGGCCGGGCGCGCCGTGCTGTGCCGCTCTTTGAACGAGTTCGATAACGGTCTTCGCCGCTGATCACATCGTTGCTAGGATCCGCTCAGCTTTCCGGGCTCACAGGGGGAGAGCGGGGCGGGGAGCCCGCTCGGATCATCACCACTCGGCTGTCGTCCTTTCCGCGTGTCTTCGCAGACGGGCCACCGTGGTCCCCGTGCCCGTTTCTGCTCCTGGGGAGGAACACGGACGTGAGGCGTATTCGTGCGCGCAGAACGATCTCCACTGCGGTGGCGGTCGGGCTGATGGTGGGGGCAGGGCTGTTCGCGGGTGGGCCGGCGGCCGCCGGTGAAAGCTCGCCGGTGGATACGCCCGGGGGACTCGCGGTGACGACGGTGCGGGCGGTAGCTCCCGTCGCGGGGCGGGTCAGCCGGGTCTCGCTGTCCAACGGCGTGCTGGCGACCAGGGAGTCGAACGGCTCCGAGGAGGCCTTCTACCGCCGGATGGTGACGGCGACGCCGACGGGGCTCAGCGTGGGCGGTCCCGAACTCCTGGGTCCCACGGACGATACGTACGTGGGTCCCTATCCGAGTGGTGACGGTCACGTGTTCGAGCTGTATCGCTACGGAGCCGGCATCACCAGCGTCAGCTCGGTCGGCGACCAGGACGACCGGCGGTCGTTCCGCATGGGTGCCGATCTGGACTCGATGGTCGAGGTGACCGGGCGCTACGCCGTCATCAACGGCACCAACCCGGCGCTCCAGTACGTCGGCGATCTCGGGGAGAGCCCCTCCGTCATCGTGTCCCGCCCGATCAGAGCCGCTTCCGTCTGGGGCGCCACGCTGTGGTCGGCCACGACGGTGAAGGGGGTCATGACCGCCCAGGACCTCAAGACGAAGCAGATCACCCGGACGATCAGCACCGGTCTGCCCTGCGTCTTCAAGGAGCTCCAGGCGGTCGGACGGTGGGTCTACTGGTCGTGCGGGCCGACCGGACAGGCCGGGGTCTGGGACGTCACGGCCGGCAGGAGCATCGAGGTGCCCCGCGGTGAGGCGCTCATCGGCGACGGCTATCTGGTGCAGCACGACAGGAGCACCGGAAAGCTGATGCTCACCGGGTTCCAGGACGGCACGGCGAACGACACCCACCCCATCGGGGAGGTGCCGGACACCGCTGAGCGCGGAGTGACCTGGACGGTGGACAGGTTCGGTGGTCCGGTCGCCTACATCGCGGCCGACCAGGGCGTGTATCTCGCGTCGAGCGGGGTGGCGAGGCAACCGGTCGCGGTCATCGAGACCGAGGCGAGCGCCATGACCGGGTGGGCCAACCCCTGGAAGGCCACCTGGCTGACGTCCCGGCCGGCGGCCTCCTGGAAGATCGTCATCCGGAACAAGGCCACCGGCACGCTCGTACGCACCGTCACCGGCCTGCCGAACGCGGGCGGCGTATCGGGCTCGGCAACGTGGAACGGGCGGAACGAGAAGGGCGGGTACGTGCCGAACGGTGCGTACGTCTGGACGCTGTCCGCCGAGCCGCTCGACGGGAAGGGGCCGGACGGGAGCACCTCGGGCACCGTGAACCTGACCGGCGGTGCGGCAGTGGCGCGTGACTTCGTGCGTCGTGACGGCTTCGGCGACCTCCTGGCGTTCACGTCGACCGGCTTCTCCGAGTTCCGGGCCGGTACGGGGACGGGCCGGGTGGACTCGCACGAGCCGGGCAGCCTCGACTGGTACGGCGCCGACGCGGTGACGGAAGCGGTGCCGTTCGACGATGTGAGCGGTGACCGGTGCAATGACGTGCTGGTGCGGGTGGGGAGCGGCGAACTGCGGGTGTACAAGCCGACGTGCGGTGGCGCTCTGTTCAGGACCACCGCGCACACACGGGTCGGCCTGGGTTGGAACGTGTACGACGAGTTGACGTCGCCGGGCGATCTGACCGGTGACGGGCGGGCGGATGTGATCGCCCGGGAGCGCTCGACCGGCTACCTCTACGTGTACGAGAGCACCGGGACCGGCGCGTTCAGGGCGCGGGTGAAGATCGGCACGGGTTGGAAGGGCTACCTGCTGGCGGGTGCCGGTGATCTGAACGGTGACGGCAAGGGCGATCTCCTGGCGCGGGACACGGCCGGGGTGCTGTGGCGCTATGCCGGGACGGGCAAGGGGACGCTGGCGACGCGGGTGAGGGTCGGCGGTGGCTGGCAGGGCTACAACTCCCTGGTGGGGGTCGGCGATATCAGCGGTGACGGCAGGGCCGACCTGCTGGCGCGGGACACGTCCGGGGTGCTGTGGAGCTACAAGGGCGACGGCAAGGGGTTGTTCTCGGCCCGGGTGAGGGTCGGCGGCGGTTGGCAGGCGTACTCCAGGCTCGCCTGACCTCCCGACTCGCAGCCACCTCCGACCGGCCGTCCGGGCCTGCTCGGGCACGACCGCAGCGCACGCCCGTAGCGGTACGACGGCCGGGCCGGTCGCACGTTCGCCGCGGGCGGAGGTGGGCGCGAACCGGGGCGTACGCGGGACGCCGGCGTGGGCATCGGGGCCTGCCGGGCGACGGCAGGCGTGTCGTCGTCGTTCGTGGCTCGGCGGGGAACCTCTTCCGCGACGACGCCCACGGGACGGGGGCGCTCGGGCCCCGGCCCCCGATCGCGGTCGGGCAACAGGTCCGCACGGGGATCGTCTGACGCCGGGGCGTCCGTACGCGGACCGCGCCCGACGCATGTCATGCCCCCAGCGAGGGAATCGCTGGGGGCATGACAAGCAACCCACCTGGAGCGCCTTCCGAACCACCGTCCTCCCCACCCCCCGCAGCCGGCCCGCCCGACCTGTCGAAGCAGGCGTCCGACACCACGGCTCCGCCCGCCCCTCCTGCCGCATCCGCCCCTCCCGCCGGCTCCGACGAGGCGCGGCTGGCCGAGCTCGGCTACACGCAGGTCCTCGCCCGCCGGATGTCCGCCTTCTCCAACTACGCGGTCTCGTTCACCATCATCTCGGTGCTCTCCGGCTGCCTGACGCTCTACCTGTTCGGCATGAACACCGGCGGCCCGGTCCTGATCACCTGGGGCTGGGTGGGCGTAGGGCTGATGACGCTGTTCGTCGGGCTGTCGATGGCCGAGATCTGCTCGGCGTACCCGACGTCCGCGGGCCTGTACTTCTGGGCCCACCGGCTGGCCCCGCCCCGCTCGGCCGCCGCGTGGGCGTGGTTCACCGGCTGGTTCAACGTGCTGGGTCAGGTCGCCGTGACCGCCGGGATCGACTTCGGCGCGGCGTCGTTCCTGGGTGCCTATCTGAACCTCCAGTTCGACTTCGAGGTCACGCCCGGCCGCACGATCCTCCTGTTCGCCGCGATCCTGCTGCTGCACGGCCTGTTGAACACCTTCGGCGTACGCATCGTCGCGATCCTCAACAGCGTCAGCGTCTGGTGGCACGTGCTCGGCGTCGCCGTGATCGTCGGCGCGCTGACCTTCGTACCCGACTCGCACCAGTCGGCATCGTTCGTCTTCACCGAGTTCGTGAACAACACCGGCTGGGGCAGCGGCTTCTACGTGGTGATGATCGGGCTGCTGATGGCGCAGTACACCTTCACCGGCTACGACGCCTCCGCCCACATGACCGAGGAGACCCACGACGCCGCGACCGCCGGCCCGCGCGGCATTGTCCAGTCGATCTGGACCTCCTGGATCGCCGGCTTCGTCCTCCTCCTCGGCTTCACCTTCGCCATCCAGTCGTACGACGGAGCCCTGGCCTCCCCGACCGGCGCCCCGCCCGCCCAGATCCTCCTCGACGCACTGGGCGCGACCACCGGCAAGCTCCTGCTGCTGGTGGTGATCGGTGCCCAGCTCTTCTGCGGTATGGCGTCCGTGACCGCCAACAGCCGGATGATCTACGCCTTCTCGCGGGACGGCGCCCTGCCGTTCTCCCGGGTCTGGCACTCGGTCAGCCCTCGCACCCGCACCCCCGTGGCCGCGGTCTGGCTGGCGGCCTCCGGCGCGCTGGTTTTGGGCCTCCCGTATCTGATCAACGTCACCGCGTACGCGGCCGTCACCTCCATCGCGGTGATCGGCCTCTACATCGCGTACGTCATCCCGACCCTGCTCCGCCTCCTGCGCGGCGACGACTTCACCCCCGGCCCCTGGCACCTGGGCCGCTGGTCCCGCCCCATCGGCATCGTCGCCGTGGTGTGGGTCGTGGTCATCACCGTGCTGTTCATGCTGCCCCAGGTATCGCCCGTCACATGGGAGACCTTCAACTACGCCCCGGTCGCCGTCCTCGTCGTCCTGGGTTTCGCCGCCACGTGGTGGTTCGCCTCGGCCCGCCACTGGTTCCTCAACCCGGATCACAAACGCACGATCGCCCGCGACAGCACCCGCTGAACGCGGCCCCTTCCACGACGACGGGGCCCGGCAACCGATACCCGATCGGCGGCCGGGCCACGGCGGGCTATGCTCGGGGGTGATTCGCCGAGGGCCGTTAGCTCAATTGGTCAGAGCAGCGGACTTTTAATCCGTTGGTTGTGGGTTCGAGTCCCACACGGCCTACCTCTAAGCCCCAGGTCAGAGCGCTTTCTGGCCGGGGCTGCATGTCGCCCGGGGGCCTGCCCCGGCCTTGCGAACGCATCGACCAGGGTGCGCTGTGCGAGCGATGCGCCGGTGGACGCGCCGAGGCCCGTCGGCCTGCCGACGGGCCGTGCGGCGGATCAGGCGCAGAAGTCGGTGGTGTACGAGGCGTACACCGGGCCGCCCTTGTCGCGGTCACCGTCGGTGTGGATGAGGATCTGCTGCCACAGGCAGGTGGCGGTCGAGCTCGAGTACGACGAGCTGGACACTTCGCCCTCGTCGTCGAAGTCGTCCGTGTGCGTCCCGCCGCCGTTGACATGGCACCACGGGGTTCGCAGGTGGGGGGCGCCGCCACGGCCGGGTCCGAGTCCCACGGGGCGGTGTAGGCGAGGCTCGCCGCCCCACGATCGCTGCCGCGACAGCCGCCGCCATGAGCGGGCGGCGCCGCCGGGGGCGGAGCCTCGGCAGCCGGGCCGACCGCGCCGCGCCTGTCGCCTCCTCCGCGAGGCATGGGCAGGGCTCGGCGGGTCGTGTCCACCTCTGACCACACAGGATCAATTCCGCCCCGCTGGGCGGGCCTTGGCGACGCGGTGAGTACCGCGTGCGGGGTGCAGACGAGGTGCGTCGGCGGAGCCCCACCCGCGTCGTTCACCGTGCGCTGCGCAGTCCGGCGGGCGAGGGCGGCGAGCCGTACCGCCGGCCGGCCCGCGGGTCTCGTGCTCAGGCTTTCACCACGTTCGACCGGACGTGTCCCGACAGCCCGCTTGACAGCGATCCGCCGTCCGGATGCCGCGGCGCCCCGACGCCACGTCCGGGCACCCCGAGCGCGCGGTACGGCCGCTGCCCCTGGGCTACCGTGGATGGGCAACACGGCGCAGAGGGAGCTGTATTGACACGGGTCGCGATTGTCGGTGGTGGGATCGGCGGTATGGCCGTCGCGCTGTTCCTGGGCCGTCGGGGGCATGCGGTCACCGTGCTGGAGCGGGACGGCCGCAGGCCGGGGCGCGATCTCGACGCGGACTTCTTCGACTGGCGGCGCCCGGGCGTGCCCCAGGCCGTCCAGCCCCACGGGCTCCTGGCACCGGTCCGTACCGTGCTGCGCGAGGAGGCCCCCGATGTGTACGACGCGATGCTCCGGATGGGGGCCGGCGAGCGCAACGAGCTGGAGTGGTTTCCCGAGCGCCCGCCCGAGCGCCCGGGGGACGAGGACCTGGTCACGGTCCAGACGCGACGCATCGTGCTGGAGGCCGCCCTGCACGATGCCGTACACCGCGAACCGAACGTCGACGTCAGGCTGGGGGAGCCCGCCGAGGGGCTCGTCGTCGACCGGCACGGTGCTGCCTTCGGCGGTGCTCCCCGGGTGACAGGGGTGCGGTCGCGGTCCGGGCGGCATGACGCCGATCTGGTGCTGGACGCCGGAGGGCGCCGCTCCCCGGTGTCGGGCTGGCTCACCGGGGCGGGCTGCCGGGACGCGGTCGTGGAGAACCACCGCATCGGCATCGCGTACTTCTGCCGTTGGTACCGGCTGCCTCCGGACGGGCCGCGGGATCCGGGACGGGTCAAGTCGGGATCGGTGGCGGCCTTCGCGGTCGGCGGAGTGTTCCCGTCGGACAACGGCACCTTCGCGGTGTTCCTGACCGTGTCCACCGCCGACCCCACCCGCGGGGCACTCCTGGATCCCGAGGTCTTCGAGCGGGTGGCCCGGACCTTCCCCGCGGTGGCCGCGTGGCTGGACCTGCGGCCCGACGCGGTCTCCCGGGTGCTCGCGATGGGCGGCCTCGACAACCGCTGGACGGGGCTGTCCGATGCGGCCGGCCCCGTGGTCACCGGCCTGGTCGGGGTCGGAGACGCGGTCACGCACACCAATCCCACGATGGGCCAGGGCGTCGCGCTGGCCCTGTGGGCGGCGCAGTGGGTGGCCGGTCACGCGGCGCGGGCCGCCGTCGACCCCGAGGCTTTCGCGGCCGACTACCACCGATGGGCCGGGCGGACCCTGCGTCCTTGGTTCGACGTCCAGGTCGCCATGGACCGCGCCAACGAGGCCCGGCTCGCACATCCGGCGCGGCCGTCGTCCGAACCGCTCTCGACGGCGGCTCGTGACGCGGCCGCCGTGTCCGCCTGTTCCTGGGAGGACCCTGTCGTGATGCGGGCGCGCGCCCGCATCCGTCATCTCGTCCAGCCCGCCGACCAGGCCTACGGCACCGCGGAGGTGCGCGCCCGCGTGGCGCGCTGGCTGGTGGAGCACCCAGGGTTCACACCCGCGTACGACGGCCCGGCGCGGGAGGAGTGGGAGTCGGCCGTGCGCACCGGGCAGGCGCTGTGACCGGCCGCGGCGCCCCCGTACGCCCTGACATGGCGGCGGTGCCGACCGTGGAACCGCCGGCACCGCCGCCGTACCGGGTGGTCAGACGAGGAGCTTCGTCTTCGCCCGCTGGTACTCCTCTTCCGAGATCGCGCCCTTGTCCTTGAGGTCTGCGAGCTTCGACAGGTCCTCGACGTGGCTGCTCTTCGGCGCGCCGTTCGCGTCGGACGTGCCCGCGGCGTCTCTCACGTACGCCTTGAAGGCCGCGTCACGTTCCTTCGCTTCCCTCACGTCACGTGTGCCCATGGACTTGCCACGTGCGATCACGTAGATGAGGACGCCCAGGTACGGCAGCACCAGCGCCAGGATCAGCCAGCCCGCCTTGGCCCATCCGCCCAGGTCGTCACTGCGGAAGATGTCCATGATGACCCGGAAGAGCAGGAACAGCCACATGATCCAGAGGAAGAACCAGAGCATGGTCCAGAACAGGTTGAGCAGAGGGTAGTCGTCCATCGTCCACTCCAGGCACCGCGTCGAATGGCTGAATGTGAAATCAGTCATATCACCGCATTTGTGCATGCGCCCGTTGGAGTTGTCCCTGTTCCGCCGGAAGGGGGAAGGGGGACGGGCGGGCGCGATGCGGCGCGGTGCGGCGTGGAGTGCGGCGGCTACTTCTCCGGTACGGGGGCGGTGCCGGAAGCCTCCGCGGAGACCGTTTCGGTGGACCGTTCCTCGGCCTCCGCCGGCCCCGGCGCCGTGGGCGCGCTGGAGGCCGCCGCCGCGCGTGCGGCCGATGCGGTCTTCCGGCTGTGCGCCAGGATTCCTATGAAGCCGGCGATGAACCCGCTGATCAGGCCCGATATCGCGTGGTTGAGCGCGTTGACCGATTCGCTGTCCGGGAGGCCGACGGCGGTGTAGTTCACCGCCGCGCTCATCACCGCACCCATCAGGCCGCCGATGACGCCGCTGATGACGGCGCCGCGTACGGGCGAGGGTGAGGTGGCCGGGGCAGGGGCGGGAGTGATCGGTGCGGTCATCGTCGAGGGCCCTCCAGACAGGCTGCGATGAGAGACCGGGAGTGGCTTGCGGGGCGCGGCGACTGCGCGCTCCGGGGCCTGCTCGCACGGGCAGCCCACCGGTCCGGGGGATGCAGCAGTTACCTTGCGGCAGAACACGTGTTCCTTGCAACACCTTCTCGTTTTCGACACTTTGACGACTTGGCGAAGATCGGTCGTGGGGAGTGAGGTGTTCCTGATGCACAAGGGGGCCGCAGCGGCGGCCTGTTCGGTCTCGACGGCATGGTGTCGCCCTCCATCGACGGTGGTTGGGAGAGAACTGCACGTCGAGTGGCTACAGGGGCGTCCTCGGCGGGGGCGCGGTCGGCGGGCCGGGCCGAGCGCCGTCTGCGGGGGCGTGCGCGCCGGGTGGTCATGAGTGCCTCGAACATGCCGTAGAGTTGTGTTTACCGACGCGGGGTGGAGCAGCTCGGTAGCTCGCTGGGCTCATAACCCAGAGGTCGCAGGTTCAAATCCTGTCCCCGCTACTGAAGAATCAGGCCCGGCATGCATACAGCGTGCCGGGCCTGATTCGTTTGTGCGCCGTCGGCCCGCCGGGTCGCTCGGTAGGAAGCCGCATGCCGCGTACGTACCCCCATTGGCCGACGAGGAGTCGCCCCGCGACCCTGCTGCGGGAAGCCTGGGGGTGGTGCGCGGTACCGTCCGCGGCCGTGGATGCACCGGGCAGGAGACCAGCAGGTGGGGAAGCGGGAGAAGCGGCGGACGAGGCGTGCCGGGGTTGTGCGGACCCGCCGGTTCGTCAGGGCGCTGCCGACGCTGATGATCGCCGGGGGCGTGCTGTTCGACGCACTGACCCCGCCCAAGTTCACCGCCATCCCGTTGTTCGCGGCAGCTCCGCTGATCGCTGCGCCGTTCTTCTCGCGGGCCAGCACGATCCGTACCGGTGTCGCCGCGCTGCTGGCGGTCGTCGGGCTGCGCGTCCTCAGCGGGAACCTGCTGCAGGTCGTGCCCTCCATCGAACTGCTCACCGTCCTCACCGTCTCCGTCCTCGCCGTCGTGATCAACGGGGTCGTGCGACGCAGCAACGAGCAGCTGGCCTCGGCCCGCGTCATCGCGGAGACGGCCATGCGGGCGGTGCTGCCGACGCCGTCCGACCGGATCGGCGGGCTGCACGTGGCGGCTCGGTACGAGGCGGCGCAGGCGGACGAGTTCGTCGGCGGTGACCTGTTCTCGGTGACGGACAGCCCTCATGGGGTGCGGCTGGTGGTCGGGGACGTGCGCGGCAAGGGGCTGGACGCCGTGGAGGCGGTGGCGGTGGTCATCGGCGCCTTCCGGGAGGCGGCCGAGCAGGAGGAGACGCTCGAAGGTGTGGCGCGGCGGCTGGAGCGTGCGCTGGCGCGGGAGTCGGACCGGCGCGGTGGGCTCGACGCGTTCGAGGGGTTCATCACCGCGGTGCTCGCCGAGGTCCCGCCGGACTCGGACCGGGTGCGGATCGTGAACCGGGGCCACCCCGAGCCGCTGCTGCTGCATACGGACGGGGCTCTGGACGTGCTGGGCCCGTCGGTTCCCGCGCTGCCGCTGGGGATGGACCTCGGGGTGTGGCCGGACCGGGCCGACGAGTGGGATCTGCCCCCCGGGGCGACGCTCCTCCTCTATACGGACGGCCTCTCCGAGGCCCGTAATGCCGAAGGGGTCTTCTACGACCCCGCCGAGCGGCTGCGCGGACGGATCTTCCCGGGTCCCGAGGAACTGCTCTCCGCGCTGACCGACGACGTGCGGCTGCACACGGGGGGCGAGTCCACGGACGACATGGCCCTGCTCGCGGTCGTGCGGCCGGCCGAGGGCCAGCCCGACCGGCGCAGGACCGTGAAGATCGTCGGTCTGGGCGACGGCGGCGAGTGAGCCGGAGCTTCGGGACGACGAGTGTGGTGCGGCACCGGAGCCCCGCGGTGACGGGTGTGTTGGAGCGGCCGGCCGGGATGCCACCGTCCGTAACCGAAGGGCACCACTCCGCATAACATTTGACGTAACGTCAGAAATCGGCAGGCGGTTGAGGGGCGATCAACTCGCCCGATTCCACCCGGTTGTGTCCCGTAAAGTCCAGGCCAAGGACGTGAACGATCAGTGGGAACAGCTTGGAATCGGACCCCGGTGTCTATTAACGTTCGATAACGCAGCGCGGTTGTCCCAGCCGCCGTCAGTGGCGGCACCGTGCGCGAGCGCCGAATTCCGCAAGGGAACCGGGGAACCACCTACATGGGGTGAATCGGGCATCTTTGTCTTGCCATAAGACGGAGGGGCCCGTAGGAGACCTTCCTGCTCCGAACCCGTCAGCTAACCCGGTAGGCGAGAAGGAAGGAAAGGAGTGCGCCCACGTGGCGTCCAACAAGCCTGCCCCCGAGGCTCCCTCCCGGTTCGGGCCCGAGTACGGCGATGACTTCGCTACCCGGCCCGCCACCGTTTTCGGTACGGAGTACGGGGCCGACTACGCGACCGATCGGGGCAGCGACTTCGGAAACGACTTCCGCGCCGACGAGGCCGGGCCCGAGAGGACCTGGGAGGAATGGAACCCCACCGAGGAGTCCATCCGCCCTGTGCGCGGCAAGCACCGCGTCGCCAAGCAGCGCAATGGTCTGGCCCGCAGCTCCACCGTCCTCGGGGTCGGCGTCATCGCGGCCGTCGGTGCGGGTGGCATGGCCACCGCCCAGAGCAAGCCGCCGGTCTCCATCTCTCTTCCCGATTCCATCGCGGACAATCTTCCCGACGCCAAGTCCCTCCCGGGCGTCGGCGCACTGTTCTCGGGCGGGTCCGAATCCGCGGCGGACAAGACGGCGGCCGAGACCGCTTCCGCCCCGCTGACGACTGCCGGCATCACCACCGCCGAGGCCGAGCAGGGCACCACCGACGCCGGTGAGGCACTCCGGGCCCGCATCCTCCAGCAGGCCGAGCAGCAGCAGGACGCCGCCGACGCCGAGGTCAAGGCGGCCGCGGAGAAGGCGGCCGCGGAGAAGGCCGCCGCCGAGGCGAAGAAGCAGCAGGACGCCGCCGAGGCCAAGATCGCCGCCGAGAAGAAGAAGGCGGCGGAGGAGGCGGCGAAGAAGGCGGAGGCGCTGCGGCTCGCCAAGCTCGCAGCCAGTTACGCCATCCCCACCTCCTCGTACACGATCACCTCGACGTTCGGCGAGGCCGGCTCCATGTGGTCCTCCGGCTACCACACGGGCCTCGACTTCGCGGCGCCGACCGGTACCCCGATCAAGGCCGTTCACACCGGCACGATCAAGTCGGCCGGCTACTCCGGTTCCTACGGCTACCGCACGGTCCTGGAGCTGGAGGACGGCACCGAGGTGTGGTTCTGCCACCAGTCCTCGATCGACGTCAGCATCGGCCAGAAGGTCACGACGGGCGACACCATCGGACGCGTGGGCGCGACCGGCAACGTGACCGGCCCGCACCTCCACCTGGAGGTCCACACCGCGGACGGCGCCGGCATCGACCCGATGGCCTGGCTGCGCGCCCGGGGCCTGACGGTCTGAGCCCGTTCCCCGCACGACGGCCTCCTCCGGCCCACGTGACCCCGGCAGCCCTGACGCTCACCCCCCGACGTCAGGGCTGCCGGTCCGTCCGCGTCCGCCCGTGGCAGTAGTTCAGATGCAGAGGCCACGGAATAGGGGCCTGGTGGAAGCCGTTGTTGCACCCATGACTTCTCTTCGCACGCTCGGTTCCTCCAGCCTTCAGGTCTTCCCTCTCGCCCTCGGAGGCAACGTCTTCGGCTGGACCGCCGACGAGGCGCAGTCCTTCGCCGTCCTCGACGCGTACGCGGCGGCCGGCGGTAACTTCGTCGACACCGCCGACTCCTACTCGGCCTGGATCCCCGGCAACGAGGGCGGCGAGTCCGAGACCCTCATCGGCAAGTGGCTCGCCGCACGCGGCAACCGGTCCGACATCGTCGTGGCCACCAAGGTCGGCGCCCACCCCGCGTACAAGGGGCTCTCGGCCACCACCATCAAGGCCGCCGCGGAGGAGTCGCTGCGCCGGCTGGGCACCGACCACATCGACCTCTACTACACGCACTTCGACGACGAGTCCGTCCCGGTCGAGGAGATCATCACCGCCCTCGACCAACTGGTGAAGGACGGCAAGGTCCGGGAGATCGCCGCGTCCAACATCAGCCCCCAGCGCCTGCGCGCCTCGCTGGAATTCTCCGAGCGCGAGGGGCTCGCCCGATACGTGGCCCTGCAGCCGCACTACAACCTCGTCTCCCGGGACACGTACGAGGGCGAGCTCCAGGACACCGCCGCCGATGCCGGGCTCGCGGCCGTCCCGTACTTCGCCCTCGCCTCCGGCTTCCTCACCGGCAAGTACCGTCCGGGCACGGCCGTGGAGAGCGCCCGGGCCGGGAGCGCGGGGGCACACCTGGAGTCCGAGCGCGGACAGAAGGTGCTCGCCGCGCTCGACAAGGTGGCCGAGGAGCGCGACGCGGAGATCGCGACCGTGGCGCTGGCCTGGCTGGCCGCCCGGCCGACCGTGGCCGCACCGATCGCCTCGGCCCGGACGGTCGAGCAGCTCCCCGCGCTGGTGGCCGTCGCCGGTCTGCGGCTGACGGACCAGGAGCTCGCGGACCTCACGGAGGCTTCCGCCTGAGCGGGACAGCTCTCAGCCCTGCGGTCCGTACCCGTGCGTGTCCGTGTACGGGGGGCGCGGCGGGTTCGTGTACGGCGCGGCCGTGTACGCAGGCGCGCTGTAGGGATGCCCGTCGTACGGGTACGAGGGGTGCGGGTACGGCCGGCGCACCGCGGGCACGGGCCGGGGGCGCAGACGCCCCGTGGCCTGCGCCGCGTACGCGAGGGCGGGGCCGGCCGTCTCCCTGCGCTGCCACAGGTGGTGCAGCAGCTCCCGCTCGCGTTCGGTGAAGTCCGGGCCCGCCGTGCCGCGGCGGGCCTGCCGGCGCAGAAATGCCAGTGAGGTCGCGAACGACTCGTACTCGGCCACCGTGCGGGCCGCCGCCCTGCCCCGGGCCTTCACCTCTTTCCGTGCCGCGGCGGGCATGCGGTGGTGGGGGTGCGAGGCGCCATGGGCGTGCGTGGGAGCGTGGCCCGAGTGCGCGTGGCCGTGGGGCCTTGCGTACGGGCCGTCAGCTGCCGCGCGTCGGCGAGCGATGTCCCTGGCCATGCCGCGGGCCCGCATCGAGGAGAGGGCGAGAGGTTCGGCGGGGGACAGCCAGCCGGCCGTCGCGTACGCCGGCAGTTCGACGCCGAGCGTGCGCAGCTCGCGTCGGCGGGCCCAGATCGCCAGCCAGGTCACCAGCCCGAAGGCCGGGACCATGAAGGCGCCGTACACGGCGTAGAAGCCGTACGGGCCGAACGAGGACGATCCGTTCCACAGGGCGTGCATGCCCATCGCCAGGAGCAGGCCCACGAGCGGCAGCGCCAGGCGCCTCAGACGCTGATGGGGCGCACTGCTCGCGGCGATCCCGAAGGCGATGCCGGTCAGTACGGTGAAGAGCGGATGGGCGAACGGCGACATCACCGCACGTACGAAGAACGTCGCCGCCGTCACCGAGGCGAAGCCCGAGCCCATCTGCTGGTCCTCGCCGAAGGCGTTGCCCAGATAGAGGATGTTCTCGGTGAAGGCGAAACCCGTCGCGGTGAAGCCGGCGACGACCACGCCGTCGACGATGCCCCCGAAGTCGCGTCTCCGGAACAGGAAGAGGAGCAGTACGGCCGCTGCCTTGGCGCTCTCCTCCACGACGGGCGCTATGACCGTGGCGCCCAGGGTGTCCGCACTGCCCGGATCGGCGGTGGCGGTGGCGATCCACCGCGTCGCGAAGGAGTTCGCGATGATCGCGACCAGGGCGGCCGCGCAGGCACCCCACGCGAAGGCGAACAGCATGTTGCGCCACGGGCCCGGTTCGACCCGGTCCAGCCAGCGGAAAGCCGTCATCAGCACCGGGACGGGCAACACGGCCAGGCCCAGTCCGACGAACAGCCCCTGCGTCCCGGTCTGGTCGCGGACGAGCGCGAGGATCACCAGCCCGCAGAGCGCCAGCACGGTGAAGACGGCGATGACGCGGAGCGGCCTGCTGCGCCACAGCATGCCGACGCGGCGTGGGCGGTAACGCCATTGGCCCCGGTCCGGCACAGCGGACAGGACCTCACCGTCCAGCTGCTCCTCGAGCACCGGGACGGCCGGCTGCGACTGCCGCTGATGCTGAACAGACCCGTCGGACACCCCACGACCCTAACGAGCGGGACCGACAACGGCCATGGCGCGTGAAGGCCCCCGGGTTCGGCGGATGGCCGCCCGGCCCCTGGTCAGCGGCCGGTCAGCGGCTGACCGGCGGTCAGACGGCGCCCCGTCAGGGGTCCGGCAATGGCTGGCCGACGGTCCGGAAGTGGCTGGTCCGCAACCGGTCAGTGGCGGGCGAAGAGCAGGTCGTGAACCACGTGGCCCTTGTCCAGACCCTGTCCCTCGAACCGGGTCAGGGGCCGGAACGCGGGCCGTGGCGCGTAGCCGCCGTCCGCCGCCGTGTTCTCGAACCGGGGGTGCGCGGTCAGCACCTCCAGCATCTGCTCGGCATACGGCTCCCAGTCGGTCGCGCAGTGCAGGACCGCTCCGGGCTTCAGGCGCTGTGCAGCCAGGTCGAGGAACTCCGGCTGGATCAGCCGGCGCTTGTGGTGCCGCGACTTGGGCCACGGGTCGGGGAAGTACACCCGTAGCCCGTCCAGCGCGTCCGGCACCAGCATCTCGCGCAGCAGGATGATCGCGTCACCGTTGGCGACCCGGATGTTGGACATGCCGTTCCGGTCGGCGAGACCGAGCAGATTGCCCTGGCCCGGGGTGTGCACGTCGACGGCGAGAATCCCGGTGCCCGGGTCGTCGGCGGCCATCTGCGCGGTGGCTTCGCCCATGCCGAAGCCGATCTCCAGGACCACCGGGAGCCCGTCGAACAGTTCGGGCAGATCGAGGACGCGCAGCCCGTCGATGTCCAGGCCCCACTTCGGCCAGAGCCGCTCCAGGGCGTCCTGCTGGCCGGGTGTGACGCGGCTGCGGCGCGGCTGGAAGCTGCGGATCCGGCGTTCGTGGTGCGAACCGGCCGGGTCGGCTGCGGGGCCGCCGGGGAAGCGGGGTTCCTGGCGCAGCCTGCGGGCACGGTCCAGGGCCGCGGCTCGCAGTTCGTCCGGGATTCCGGCGGTCGCGGGCGCGGCGCCCGTCCGGTCGGCTCCGGGCGCGGCGTCGCCGGGCGTCGCGGGGGAGGGGTTCATGGGCTCAGACACAATGCCCTGATTCTACGGCGGGCGGCTTCCACCCCGTCCCCTGTGCCCGGAGCAGCGCCCTGCGTGCCACCTCCCGCCCGATGGGCAGCGCGGCCGTGGCGGCGGGCGACGGAGCGTTCAGCACGTGCACGGTGTGCGGTGCCTCACGGATCAGGAAGTCGTCGACCAGCGTGCCGTCCCGCAGCACGGCCTGGGCCCTGACCCCGGCCGGGGCGGGGCGCAGGTCGGCCTCCGTCACGTCCGGCAGGAGCCGCCGCACGGCTGTGGTGAACGCGCGCTTCGACAGCGAGCGGTGCACCTCACCCGCCCCGTACCTCCAGTGCCTGCGGGCGATCCGCCAGGAACCCGGCCAGCTCACCGTGGACAGCAGCTCGCGGGGGCGTACGACCGGCCAGCCGTACCCCTCGCGGGCCAGCGCCGGCACCGCGTTCGGGCCGACGTGGACGCTGCCGTCGTGGCCGCGGGTCAGATGGACACCGAGGAACGGGAACGCCGGGTCGGGCACCGGGTAGACCAGGCCGCGCACCAGCTCGGGCCGGGCCAGCTCGTAGTACTCCCCCCGGAAGGGCACGATGCGCATCCCCGGGTCGTCGCCCGCCAGCCGCGCCACTCGGTCGCAGTGCAGCCCCGCGCAGTTGACCAGCACCCGGGCCCGCACCACCAGGCCGTCCGCCGTCCGTACCGCGACGCCCCACGGCCGCCGGTCGATCGCGGTGACCTCGGCGCCGAACCTGATCAGGCCGCCGCCGTCCCGCACCTCGGTGGCGAACCGCTCGGCGACCGCGCCGAAGTCGCACACCCCCGTCGTGCCTACGCGGATCGCGGCGAGGCCCCGTACGCGCGGCTCGTACTCGGCGATCTGCGCGGGCCCCAGCTCGCGCACCGGCAGCCCGTGCTCCCGGCCGCGCTGCACCAGGGCGTGCAGCCGGGGCAGCTCGGCGCGGCCGGTCGCGACGATCAGCTTGCCGGTCACGGCGTGCGCGATGCCGTGCTCCCGGCAGAAATCGACCATCTCCGCGCCGCCGCGCACCGCGTACCGCGCCTTCAGTGAGCCCGGGGGGTAGTAGATGCCGCTGTGGATCACCCCGCTGTTGCGCCCGGTCTGGTGGAGCGCGGGGCCCCACTCCTTCTCCAGCACCGTCACCCGTGTGCCCGGTGCGGTCCGCGTGATCGCATACGCGGCCGACAGGCCGACGATCCCGCCGCCGATCACCAGCACATCGCAGTCGTACGCCGCGTGCGTCATCATCACGCCACCTCCCACCCCGATAGTGCACTGACCCACTGACAACGCTCTCAAACCAGTGCGGGCACAGCGTGGCGCATCTCGCGTAGACCCGGCCGGCGGGCGGCCCCCGGCGCCGGGCCCCCTACGCGGGCGCGACCAGCAGCGGGCGGGCGCGCTCCCGCAGCTCGATGACGCGCGGCTCGTCCCCGTAGGGCTCCAGCCGGTGCAGCAGGTCGCGCACGTACTCGGTGGTCCGGGCCGACGAGATGCGGCCCGCCACCTCCACGGCCCGGGTGCCCGCCGCGCAGGCCGCGTCCAGGTTTCCCGACTCCAGCTCGGCGACCGCCGAGACCACGAGCCGCAGGCCGTGCGAGCGGACGAACTCCTCGGTGGGCCTGGACAGGGCCTGCTCGGTGAAGCGCCGCACCTGCCGCGGCGCCTTCAGGTCGAGGTGGCACTCCGCGGCGTCGGCGGCGAAACGGTCGTACGAGTAGAAGCCCAGCCACGACGGGTCCGCGTCGCCGTCCCTGGAGCGCTCCAGCCAGCCCTCGGCGGCCTTCAGCGCGGCCCCTGCGGCCGGGGCGTCGTTCGCCTTCGCATGGGCCCGGGCCTCCACCAGACGGAAGAAGCTCATGGTGCGTGCCGTCGCGAGACCGCGATTGCGTTCGACCGCCGCCTGGGCGAGGTCGACGCCCTCGTCGGCGAAGCCGCGGTACGTGGCCTGCAGCGACATGGACGCGAGGACGTAGCCGCCGAGCGGTACGTCGGCCGCGGCCCGGGCCAGGCGCAGTGCCTGGATGTAGTAGCGCTGGGCGGCTTCCTGCTGACCGGTGTCGAAGGCCATCCATCCGGCGAGCCTGGTCAGTTCGGCTGCCGCGCCGAAGAGCGCCCGGCCGACCTCGTCGCTGTACGAACCCAGCAGCAGCGGGGCCGCGTCGACCCGTAAGCACTCCGGAACCATGGACGAACGCCAGTCCCCGCCGCCGTACTTGGAGTCCCAGCGGCGCGCGTCCTGAGCGGCCTCCCGCAGTTTGGAGACATCACTGTGGCCGACCCGCAGCGGCGAGACGGCGTGTGCGGAGTCCGGGCCCGGCTGGACGGGGATCGACAGGCCGTGGCCGGGCAGCAGCGAGGCGCCGGCCCCGGCGGGCGTGTGGTGTCCGGCGGCCGGTGCCGTCGGCCGGCCCGACGCGTCCGGCGCCGGTACGGATCCTGACCCGCTCCGCTGCTCGTGGCTGCCGGGCGGAAGCGGAGAGCCTGGCGCAGTCGACGTCCCTTGCGCCCCTGATGCGCCCCGTGCGCCCGGCGTGCCGTGCGTGCCCAGGATGGCCGCCACCGCCGCCGTCGAGGCGCGTGCCACCGACGGGTCGGCGGGGGATATCAGCCAGCGGGACGCGGGGGTCGCGTACGCACTCACCGAGAACGAACCCGCCAGCGACTGCCAGATCCCGCCGCTGCCCGCGCGCCGCCCGGCCAGATCCAGCCGGTACAGCTCGGTCGCCGAACGGACCGCCTCACCCACATCGCGGGGGAACGCCAGGCCGACCTCCGGCGCCGGGTCGGCGTCGGCCAGCCCGATCTCGTGCAGCGGGACCGGCCGGCCGAGTTTGGCGCCGATCGCCGCCGCGATGAGATGGGGCGCGGCGCCCTGCGGCACCATGCCCTTGGAGACCCACCGGGCCACCGAGGTCTTGTCGTACCGAAGTGTCAGTCCGCGCTGCGCCCCGAGGTCGTTGACCCGCCGGGCGAGCCCGGCGTTGCTGATTCCCGCGAGGGCGAGAACGGTTCCGAGCTTGTCGTTCGGTCCGCGTTGCTCCCTGGACATGCGCCACCCCTCGACACACAGACGGCAGCCGCGTCACCGATGCGGCGCGCGGCATTCGTACCGGGTTCTCCCCAGGGACGAACCCTGGCACTCCGGCCGCACACGCATTTGGCCGAGCCCCGAGGAATATGCCGCCCTGCTGAGAACATCAGTAAACCCAGCGTAGTTCGCCGCATCCCTACCGTTAAGGGCCGGACGTCCGTATGGCGGGATTGTTGTCCGTACCGGCCACGCGCGGGGACGAGCGGGAGCCTTGGGGCGGGAGGGGCTGAAGGGGGCGGGCGGGCGAGCGGGAGGCGAACGCCGCGCGAAGGAAGCGCGGAGGAACTGCGGAGAGAAGGCGGGGGCGCGGGGGAGGGTCCGTGGAGCCGTTCGGCACCCTCGTGCGGAGATCGCCGGTGCGGCGCCCGCCAGGAGCTGCCGGAGGGCGTGGTCGTGGTGCGGGGAGGAGGACGGGACGGGGAGTGCCGGCGGCCGCCCGGCCGCCGACCAGCACGGACCCGTAGGCCGGGGCGGGCCGGGCCCTCCGCCCGTACGGCCTCGCCGGCGCCCGCCGAGGCCTCTCTCCGGTGTGTCGGCGCGTGCTCCTGGTGTGTGGCCGTGCGCCCGGCCGTGCGCTCTGGCCCGGCCTCCGCGGGAGCGCTTGCATGGGTGCTGCGTGGGTCGGCCCGCTGCACTGGACTCAGCGGGCTGGGGGAACACCGCCGCCTCATTCCCCGCAGGCGGCGGACCGGTCCGGGGGGCGGACTGCGCCTCCCGGGCCGTGCGTGGAGCCGGTGGGCACCGGTCACCGGAACGGGCTCCTGAGTGCGTGCCGGGCCCTTCGAGGGGCTCGGGCCGGCGCCGCACGGGTCTGGGCACGGCATGGAACATACTGGTGTCAAACAGTACATACGCAGCAGTGGTGCGATGGTCGATCGGTTCCGGCGCCTTCTGAGATTGGCCGGATGTCGCTGCTCGGACGAGGTTGGGTCGACCGCATCGCGGACATCCCGACACGCGCGCCGGCGGGCTGCCGCCCGTGGCCGGAACCGGGCCGTTACCCCGGGACGCGCGCGGGGAACGCAACACGTGCAATCCGCAACTCCGTTGCTGCCGCGCCCGACGCGCGCGGGCCGTTCACGGAACACCAGGTCCGGCGGCCACGCTCCGGCCTTTGCCAGGGGCGCATGCGCTCACGACGTGCGCCGTCCGTAGCCACTCCTGCGCGCCGTTGTCGTGGCAGCATGTCCGCAACGGCGCCGCGCGATACCGGAGTTCTCCCGATACAGCCCTGCTGTGCCGTTTTGTCCACAGCCTGTGGAGGCGGCGATGCGTTGGTTGGTGGGTTGGAGCAGTATCGCCGCGAGCTTCGGCACGGCCGGAGCGGTCGGCGGCAGTGACGAGGGGCGCACGATGCACCCCGTGGGCTCCCAACTCCTGTGGGGGGACCCGGACCCGCTGTGGGCAGTGGGTGACTGGCGGCCCGACGAGATCCGCACCGTCCGGGTGGACACCGCCGAAGGCGCCCCCACGGCACGGCTTGCCGTCCTCGGCTGCTGCGGTGCCACGGACGAACAACTGCGCGTCGGCCTGCTCGCCGCACGTGGCGGAGCCCTGCGCCACCTCACCGCATGGACCGGCAGTTACACCGCCGTCGTCCAGATAGGCCGCCGGATCACCGTGGCCGGAGACCTCGCCGGAGCCCGCCCGGTCTTCTACACGCCCTGGGCCGGCGGCACGGCCTACGCCACTGCCGCGCTCCCCCTCGCCGACCTCATCGAGGCCCAGCTGGACATCGGCCACCTCGCAGCCCTGCTCGCCTGCCCCGAAACCCCGGAGGCGCTGCGCGACGGCACTCCCTACGAGGGGGTGAAGCGCATCCCGCCCGGGCATGCGCTGATCCTCCGCGAGGGCTCGCGGGAGATCACGGGCTACGAGGCAGTGGCCTCCCTCGCCGTGGCCGCACCCGAACTCGACCCGGTGAGCGCTGTCGACGGGGTGCGCGACGCCCTCGTCGAAGCCGTCCGCGCCAGACTCCTGGCACCGCGTCACGCCCCGGAGACCCTGCCGCCCGACCCCGGCCCCGTCCCCGGCATGGGCCCTGCCGAACGCCGCGCCGCCCGGGGAGCCCCGGTCCCCGGAATCGGCTCCGACCTCTCCGGGGGCAGCGCGTCGGCGACGCTCGCCCTGCTCGCCGCCGGGCTTCCCGGTCTGCCCGGCACGATCCTCGGCCACGGCACGGGAGCGGGGGAGCGGCTGCTCGCCGTCACCTTCAACGACCTGACGACCCGCGCCCACGAGGACGAACTCGAACGCGCCCGCATCATCGCCACCAACCCGAGGCTCCACCACGTCGTGGTCGCCGCGGGCGAAGAGGCTCTGCCCTACGCCGACCTGGAGAACGGCCCGCTGACCGACGAGCCGGCCCCCTCCCTCGTCCTCGTCGAACGTCACCGCCGCCGCCTCTCCGCGGGCAGCGCCGACCACTTCGTGGGGGACGGCGCCCGGCAGGTGCTCGACGCCCACCCGGCCCGCCTCGCCGATCTGCTGATCGACCGCAGACGACGCCATCTGGTGCGCCCGGTCGCCGCGCTCGCCAAGGCCGAAGGCACGTCCGCACACTCCTTGTTCGTGCCGCTGACCGTCTACCGGGCGGCCCGCCGGCTGGCCCGCACGTCCTATCGGACCGGCCTGGAAGCCGCGGCCGGCCGCCTGCCCGACGCCAACCGCCTGACCCCCGACCTCGACACCCCCGCCGACGCTTCGCTCGCCGCACTGACCTGGTCCCGCCCGGGCCCCGCCGCCCGGTGGCTCACGGGAGAGGCCCTGGCTGAAGTATCGGTTCGGCTCCAGGAAGCGGCGATCCGCCCCACCTCCGTCCAGCGCCCCGGTGAGGCGCGGGCCAGAGCCTCTCTCGCCCGGCACGCCGCCGGCCACCGGATCCTGGAACAGGCCGCCGAGGTCCGCAGCCAGCGCCTGCACGCACCCTTCCTGGACAACCAGGTCGTACGCGCGGCCCGTGCGCTCCCCGAGTCCCTCCGGGTCCAGCCGGGCGCCCGTGCGGCGATCCTGCGCCGGGTCCTGGCGGGTACCGGCATCCACGAACTGCCACCCGGCTGGGGCGCTCCGTCCCAGGCCACCTCGGCCGCCGTCACCCGGACCGGGCTGCGCGCCTCACTGCCCGAGCTGATCGCTCTGTTCGACGCTCCGCTGCTCGCCGACGCGGGTCTGGTCGAGGCCCGCGTCGTGCGCAAGGCCCTGCGCGCGGCCTCCGAGGGCGAGCCCCTCCCCCTGGACGGCCTGGCCGACCTCGCCTCGACGGAACTGTGGCTGCGCCGCCTCATCTCGCGGCGCGGCACCTGCTGGACGGGGACGGCGGCACCCCGCCAGCGCGCGGTCGCCGGCGGGGTGGCCCCGGCCCGGCGCTCGCTCCAGGGGTAGTCCGCGGTCGTCCGGCGCCGGGTTACGGGCGGCCGGTCCTGCCGTGTGCAGGAAGTGGCCGGACCTGCGACGTCCTTCAAGGGGTGTCCCGCACTCCCCGGCGGGCGCACGACGACAGCTACGGCATCTCGCAGTGTTGTCGGAACGCGCGAATACATCCAGTAACGTCCAGTATGCGGAGCCCTCTCCACCTTGCGATGCACCGCATCTGACGCCGCGCACTGACCCACCAGGAATTGCGGGGCACCCCTCGGCGCGAGCGGCGGGACACAATGGCGCGGTGCGGTATTTGATCCTGGGCATCACGGAGGCGCGAGACGAGCGCGGTGCTGCGCTGCCCCTCGGCGGTTCACGCCTGCGTGCCCTGCTCGCAGCCCTTGCCCTGCGACCGGGCCGCGCCGTACCCGTCACCGAGCTCGTCGCGGACGTCTGGGCGGACGAGCCCCCGGCGGACGCCACCGCCGCGCTCCAGGCCCTCGTCGGACGGCTGCGACGGGTACTGGGCAAGGACGCGCTGGCAAGCAGCCCCGGCGGCTACCGCCTCATCGCCCGACCGGACGACGTCGACCTGTACGTCTTCGAGCGGCTGGCCCGGCAGGGCGGGGCCGAGCTGGAGGCCGGCGCCCCGGCCGAAGCCGCGCGCACCCTGCGTACCGCACTCGCCCTCTGGCGCGGCCCCGCCCTCGACGACCTGCCCGACGGGGAGCACGGCCACGCCCTTCGCCCTGAGGCTCACCGGCTGTCCACGCTGGAACGCCGGATCGAGGCCGATCTGCGCAGCGCGGTGTCCACCGTGCCTGGAGCGCCGGCTACGGCACCCGACGCGTCCGGGATGCGGAAGGCCGCCGTCACCCCGCCGGACGCTGTCCCCGGTCCCGCTGCTCTCGTCGCCGAGCTGACCGAACTGACCGCCTCCCACCCGTACGACGAACGCTTCCGGGCCCAGCTCATCCGCGCCCTTCGCGCCGACGGCCGACAGGCCGACGCGCTCGCCGCCTACGAGGACGCGCGCCGCACCCTCGCCGAGGGCCTCGGCGCCGACCCCGGGCCCGAACTCACCGCCCTCCACCAAGAACTGCTGGCTCCCACACCCGTCACCCCCGCACCGACCGGCACGTTTCACGTGAAACCGGCCCGGGGCAACCTGCGCCCCCGGCTCACCTCCTTCGTGGGCCGCGAACCCGAACTCCACGCCATCCGCGACGACCTGGCCCGGTCCAGGCTGGTCACCCTCACCGGCCCCGGCGGCTCGGGGAAGACCCGTCTCGCGGAGGAGTCCGCAGCACGCGACAGTCAGGCGACCGACGTCCCCCGAGACGTCTGGCTCGCCGAGCTCGCCCCGGTGGAGGACCCCGAGGCCGTACCGGGGGCCGTACTGTCCGCCCTCGGGCTGCGTGAGACGACGCTGCTGCGGGACGGCACCCACGACGGGCCCTTTCCTCGAGCCCATCCGGTCGATCTGCTCGTCGACCGCCTCGGCTCGCGTGCCCGGCCGGTGCTCCTCATCCTCGACAACTGCGAGCACGTCATCGGCGCGGCCGCCGCGCTGGCCGAGACCCTGCTGACCCGCTGTCCGCAGCTGCGCGTCCTCGCCACCAGCCGCGAACCGCTCGGCGTGCCCGGCGAGTCGGTACGACCGGTCGACCCGCTGCCCGCCGACCCCGCACACCGCCTGTTCACCGAACGCGCCAGGGCCGTGCGCCCCGGCTTCGATCCCGAACACGAACCGGCACACGATCCCGAAGCCGTGGCCGAGATCTGCCGCAGGCTGGACGGCCTGCCGCTCGCCATCGAACTCGCGGCCGCCCGCCTGCGGCTGCTCGGCCCACGCCAGATCGCGGACCGGCTCGACGACCGGTTCCGCCTGCTGACGGCAGGCAGCCGGACCGTACTGCCCCGCCAGCAGACCCTGCGTGCGGTCGTCGACTGGTCCTGGGACCTTCTCGACGAGGACGAACGCACAGCTCTGCGCCAGGTCTCCGTCTTCGCGGGCGGCTGGGACCTGATTGCCGCGGAAGCCGTCATCCGCATTCCTGCCGGTCCCGGCCGGCACGCGGGCGCCGACACAGCCGACCTGATCGGCGCCCTGGTCGACAAGTCCCTGGTCGTCGCCACCCCGGCCGCGGACGGCACGATGCGCTACCGCCTCCTGGAGACCATCCACGAGTACGCGGTCGAGCGCTGCGCCGAGACCCCGGACCTCCGCAACGCCGCCGGACGTGCGCACACCGCCTACTTCACCGCGCTCGTCGAGGAGGCCGAGCCGCGCCTGCGCTCGGGCGACCAACTCCCCTGGATCCAGCGCCTGGAGACGGACCTCGACAACATCCGCGCCGCACTGCACCGCACCACGGCTGCCGCTCTCCCCTGCGAACACGACGCGACGCGCCTGGTACTGGGCATGGGCTGGTTCTGGTGGCTGCGCAACTACCGTCCCGAAGGCCTCTCCTGGACCGAGAGAGTCCTGGCGCTCGGCCCGGACCCCGCGGACGAATCAGACCCGCGGTACTGGGACCGGATGAACCTCCACATGCTGTGGTTCTTCTACGCGGCGGAGGGCGGCTCGGACGACATGAACCAGGACGACGCGCAGCTCCACGCGTTCATAGGGCGGGTGGCCGAGGCCTTCGCATCCGCAGGACCGCGGGGAGCCCGGTTCCCCGGACTGCTCTGGCCGATGACGTCGTTCCTCACCGGAACCTCGGACGACGTACGGCGGAAGATCGACGCAGCCGTCGACAGCGCCCGCATTCACGGGGGCGAGTGGGAGTACGGCGTCACCCTGATGTTCCGCACCCACATGATCGTCGACATGCCGGGAGGCATGCCCGGCATCGACGACGACCTCGCCGAACTGCGCGCACTGAGCCGTCGCATCGGCGACCGGTGGATGCGCGCCCAGGTCGCGAGCGCCGCGGCAGAGGCCGGCATGATGCGCGGGCTCTACGACGAGGCGCGTGCGGCCTACGAGGAGGCGCTGCTGCTCGCCCGCGAGGTCGGTGCCCACGCCGAGGCCCCGTTCCTCCTGGCGCGGCTGGCCGAACTCTCCTACCGCACGGGTGACCTGGAGGCCGCCGCCCTGGGGCTGGACCGTTCGGAGGCCGAGGCCGAGAGCCATCAGGTGCACGATGCCACCGCGTACATCCACTATCTCCGGGCCACCATGGCATTTCACCGCGGCGATGCGGCGGGCGCCCGGGAACTGCTCTCCGCCGCCCGGGCAGAGGCCGGGCGCGGCGGCCCGCCCTCACATTTCACCGTGGCACTGGAGGGGCTGTCGGCGCGGATCTCGGTGTGCGAACCCGAGCCCGAGGGGGGACCCGTCGCAGGGCTGCGCAGGCTCACGGCAGCCCTGGTCGCGGCGAGGGATGCGCACTGCCCCGAGATCGTCACCGGATACGTGGCGGACGGCGTGGCCACGGTGCTGCCGAAGGTGGGCCGTCACGCGGCCGCCGCACGCGTCCTGGCCGCCGCCGACAGCTGGCGGCTGTCCGGGCCCAGGGCCGCGGCGGAGCAGACAGAGGTGGACGCGGCCGAACGGCTGGCCCGCAAGGAGCTCGGTGCGCTGCGGTACGAGGAGGAGCGTGGCGCGGGCCTGGGGCTGACCCTCGACGAGGTCATCGACCTGTTGGAAGGCATCACCGCGGACCTGCCGTGACCCCAAGGGCACAGGACGGCTCCGGCCCGCACCGACCACGGCATGGCACGCCAGGTCACTCAACTCAGGCCAGGTCACATCACATCACGGCAGGTCACCCCACCCCGGGCCAGGTCACATCACGTCACGTCACGGCAGGGATGCCGGCGATCAGCGGCAACTGATGCGCGATTCGGCCCAGTCGGCGAGGGCGACCCCGCCCAACGGGGTCGTGGGCTCCACCACGAGCCGGATCCGCTCCTGACCCTCGATGCCGACGCTCACCGGAACGGCGGGGTCGTCGCCCTTCAACACCGGGGACTGCCACAGCCGGGCCCCGTCGCCGTCGAACACCGAGAACCGCACCGAGCCGAGCCCCATGGTCAGGTCGTCCACGCCGACCATCGCCTCGTAGCGCGTGCACCGGCGGTTCAGCTGGATGTGGACCGAGGAACGGCTGTGAACGGTCACCCCGTGCGCGTACCGAGTGCCGCCGATCGACATGCCGGAACGCTGCCACACCCAACTGCTCTCACCGAGTACCACCTCGGGGCCGCTGTGGTCGCCGAGCAGGGTGTAGTCCAGCTCGCTGACCTGGTACACCTCCGGGGCGGGAGCGGGCGGCGGTGGGGGTGTCGGCGTAGGTGTGGGGGTGGGCGTGGGAGTGGGCGTGGGTGTCGGGGTGGGCGTGGGGGTGGGTTTGGGGGGCGGGGGCGGAGTGGGTGTCGGCGTGGGTGTCGGGGTGGGATCGGGTGGTGCGGGGGCCGGCGGCGCGGGCGCCAACGGCTTCGGTGTCGGCTTCGGGGGCGTGGGGGTCGGCACCGCGGGCGCCACGGCCGGGGGCCGGGCGACCGGCTTCGCCTCGGGGCGGGGCTGGTCGTTCCCGACCAGCGCCCAGACCAGCCCGGCCGCGGCCGCGACGGCCACCGCCGCCGCGATACCGGCCTTCGCCGGAGCACCGAGCCCCTCGGAGGCGGCGGCGCCCCCGGCGGCGGAACCCGTGGACGAGCCGCCTCCGGTCGCCGCGGCGGCGGCTCCCGCACCGGCGGCGCCGACCACGCCACCACCCACGATTCCGGCAGCCTTGAGCGTGTAACCGGCGGCGAACCAGCCGATGACCGCGATCGGCAGCAGTGCGGGAATCCCGGCGTTGACATGGGCCAGTTCGCCTGCCGCGAGCCGGCACTTCCCGCACTCGTCCAGATGGCCGCGCAGGCCGCGTTCGGCACGCATGCGCAGGCCCCCACGGGCGTACGCGCCGAGCCGGTCCGCGTAGCGCGCGCAGTCCCCGCCGGAGGTGAGCGCCTGGCTCACATGGGCTTGCAGATAGGCCTGCTTGAGCCCTTCACGGGCGCGGCTGGCCAGCACGGACGTGGCGTTGGCCGTCAGTCCGAACAGCGGGGCGACGTCGCTGGGCGACTCCTCCTCCACGGTGGTGTGCCACAGGACGGCCTGCCAGCGCTCCGGAAGGCTGCGGAACGCCTGCATCGCCATCGACTGCTCCGCCTCGTGCATCGCCATCACGTCGGCACCAAGATCGAGCGTGTCCGCGTCCGACACCTCGGAGGTGCGCGAAGCCTGTGCGGCGAACACCGCGAAGTCGTCGACCAGATGCTCACGCTTGGCGGTCTTCGTCCACGCGGCGGCGACGTGCCGGACCGCAGTCATCAGATAGGCCCGTACGGCCTCCTCGGGGCCCTTGCCGCCCCGAACCGCCTGCAGGGTCCTGGCGAAGACCTCGGCGGTCAGGTCGTCGGCGGTGTGCGCGTCCCGGCAGCAGGTACGCGCATAGCGCCGCACCGCGTCGGAATGGCGGCGGAACAGCTCCTCGTACGCGAGGTCGTCGCCCTCCCGCATCTGCTGGATCAACCGGGCGTCGGAGGGGGCGTCCCCGGCGGGCGGACCGCTGGGTGCCCGCTGCATGGGCACCCCGGCCGCGGCTGCGGCGTCGATCGCGTCGGTGGCCATGGCTGCGGGCTTCTCGGCCGGAGCGGGCGGCCAAGGCCCGGGCAGGACGGTGCCGCCACGCTCGTCCCCGGCATCCGAGACCCGGGGACGGGCCTGGCTCGGCACCTGATGCCCGGGCAGCCCGCCCGCCTCCGTGCCGCCGGCGACTGAGGCCACACCGTCGAGCGACTCTTCCTGCTGCCCGTCACCGCTCATCGCGGACGCCCCCGTATGCGCTTTCGGACCCGAACACCGGGCAAGCGTGCCACAGAGGGCAGGAACGGCGGCCCCTCAGCCGCGGCAACCACTCATCCGGGGCGTCTTCCCGAGAGTGAGCACTAGGGGGCACTCATTCGGGGAAGGAGTGACGGGACGTGTTGACGTGGAAGTCGGGACGGAACGCGACGACCGCGAAGGACGAGGCGCATCCGGACCTCGGCCACCGCATCCGGACCTCGGCCACCGCATCCGGACTCGGCCACCGCATCCGGACTCGGCCTCCAAACCGTGGTCACCGACTCCCGACAGGGCCACCGCCTCCGGACAGCGGCCGCCCCCTCCGGACTCGGCCCACCCCTTCCGCGGCCCGGGCCCGTTCCGCCGCGTCCGTAGGCCGCCCCGTCCCTACCCCGCCCGTTCCGCAGCGTCCGTGGGCCGCCCCGTCCCTACCCCGCCCGTTCCGTAGCGTCCGTGGGCCGCCCCGTCCCTACCCCGCCCGTTCCGCAGCAGGGCCATCTCACTCAGGCAGGACGCGAGCGCAACCCCTCCAGCAGGATGTCCAGCAGCCGGGCCGAGGCCGCCGCCTGATGAGCCGCATCGGGCAGAGACGGCGCCGCGGTCGCGATGACCAGCAGCACATCCGCCACCGTCACATCACGGCGCAGCTCACCGGACGCCCGCGCCCGGTCGACCAGCTGCCCCACGACCTCCAGCAGATCGGCCGCTCCGGCACCGAGGTCCTCGCTCCCGTCCCCCGGCACCGGACGGTGGTCGGCCACCCGCAGGCCGGCCTGGGCCGCAGCCTGACCGGTCTCCTGGCGCTGCTGGGGCACCCTGGGCTCGTCCCACGCGTCGCCCGGCGCCGCTTCCGAGGCCCGTACGGCTCCCGCTTCGCCGGCCACCTCGGCCTCGTCGGCCTCGACACCGACCCGCAGTATCTGCGGTGGCAGCAACCGCCCGGCACCCGAGGCCACCGACGTCCGCAGGAAGCGCGACAGCGCCGACCACGGCTCCTCCTCCTGGCCCAACGCGGACCGGGCCTGGTCGGTCAGCCGGGCCGTCTCCTCCTCGGCTATCCGCCTCACCAGCACGTCCTTGCTGGGGAAGCGCCGGTACACCGTGCCGACACCGACCCGCGCGCGGCGTGCCACGTCCTCCATGGGAGCGCCGTACCCCAGCTCACCGAACACTTCGCGAGCGGCTCGCAGCACGTGTTCGAGATTGCGCTGTGCGTCCACGCGCAGCGGCGCCGAGCGGGCGTGCGTGCCGACCCCGCCTGCCTGGGCGCCGAGCGCGGCTCCCAGCGTGCTCATGGCCCCCGACGGCGCCATGGCCGCGACGGCTCCGACACCGCTCACCGTGCCGACCGCGCCGATCCGTCCGTTTTCCTCGGACGCGACCGCAGCAGTCGGCCAATGCGATTCCTGAATATGCATAACTGTTCCCCCGGTTATGACGTCTCCCCCCGGAGACTCCCGCCGTGTCAGTCGAGGGTGGACCGATGGTCACCGTCCGACACCCCGACGACATACGAACATAGTTGAGCCAGGGTCAATTCAGAAGGGGGCAGCCCGCCGGGAGCGTCCTGCGGTCGGAGCACCGACCGGCCGATATCCGATCAGGCCCCCTCCCGTCGCCCCCTCCGTAACCCCTGACCTGCGAGGCTTCCGTACATACGGTGCGGCCGACGGCCGCGACCCGCACAGAACCTCCGGTCACACAATTTGCCGGGGCTGTGGACAAACTCCTGCGCACGTTGCGTCATGGGGTGGTGATGGCTTCAGATTCCGGGGGAACACCCCTCGGCCCCCCGCCGGGCATGCGCATTCTCGTCGTCGGTGGGGGCTATGTCGGGATGTACACAGCGCTGCGTCTCCAACGGAAGCTGAAGCAGAGACTGAGAAGTGGTGAGGCGGAGATCGTCGTCGTCACCCCCGACCCTTATATGACGTATCAGCCGTTCCTCCCCGAGGCAGCCGCCGGCTCCATCTCGCCGCGTCATGTCGTCGTGCCCCTGCGCCGGGTCCTGGCGCACTGCACCATCGTCGTCGGGGAAGCCCGGCGCATCGACCACAGCGAGCGAACCGCGACCGTCACCACCCTCGCCACGGGCGAGGACGGCACCGGTGCCGTGGAGATCCCGTACGACGAGCTCGTCCTCGCACCCGGTTCCGTCTCACGCACCCTCCCGGTCCCAGGCCTCGCCGAGCACGGCGTCGGCTTCAAGACGATCGAGGAGGCCATCGGGCTGCGCAACCACGTGATCGAGCAGATGGACATCGCGTCCGCCACCCGCGACCCCGCCATCCGCGACGCCGCCCTGACCTTCGTCTTCGTCGGCGGTGGATACGCGGGAGTGGAGGCGCTCGCCGAGCTCGAGGACATGGCCCGCTACACCTCGCGGTACTACCACAACATCAAGGCCGAGGACCTGAAATGGATCCTCGTGGAGGCGACCGGCCGTATCCTCCCCGAGGTCGGGGAGTCGATGGGCAGGTACGCGGTCGGCGAGCTGCGCGGCCGCAACATCGACGTGCGCCTCGACACCCGGCTGGAGTCGTGCGAGGACCGGATCGCCGTGCTCAGCGACGGCTCCCGATTCCCGACCCGCACGCTCGTGTGGACCGCCGGGGTCAAACCCGCCCCGCTGCTCGCGGCCACCGACCTGCCCCTCGACGCACGCGGCAGGCTCGTCTGCACCGCCCGGCTCACCGTCGAGGGGACCGAACACGCCTGGGCCGCGGGTGACGCCGCCGCCGTCCCCGACCTGACCGCCGCCGAACCGGGCAGGGAGACCGCCCCCAACGCCCAGCACGCGGTCCGCCAGGCCAAGGTCCTGGCCGACAACCTCGTCGCGGCGATCGACGGCCGTCCGCTCAAGGAGTACCGGCACAGCTACGTGGGATCCGTTGCCTCCCTCGGCCTCCACAAGGGCGTCGCGCACGTGTACGGTCGCCGGCTCAAGGGGTATCCGGCCTGGCTGATGCACCGCACGTACCACCTGAGCCGTGTCCCCACGTTCAACCGGAAGGCCCGGGTGCTGGCCGAATGGACGCTCGCCGGACTCTTCAAGCGGGAAATCGTCTCCCTGGGATCGCTTGAACACCCCCGGGCCGAGTTCGAAATCGCCGCAGGCAGGCGCCCGCGGCCGGACGACGGCGACTGTCAGTAGGGTCCGACACACTGGACGTGTGACCATAGGTGGGCTCACATCTGCACAGAGTGACCCGGCCGGCAGCGACCGACAGTGACCACCGAGGAAGACCGTCCCAGGGGCAAACAGACCGCCACGCATACTTGCGACGCCCCGGCAGAGGAAGCAGCCCGCCCGAGCGGACCAGACCGACACACGAGGCCATAGATTCCGTGAACTTCACGCGTTGGAGCGCCCGCCTACCCGGTACGCAGCGCAGAGCCGCCCGGGACGACCGCAGTCCCGTCCCGGCGGCCCGCGCCGAGTACGCACAGGCCGACACCGGGTCGGGCCCTCCGGGCGGCGATCTCGACGGCCCCGCCACCGAGTGCTCCGCACCAGCCCTGGAGGGCCTCTCCGCCGGCGACATCCTCGGCCAGCTGCCCGCCCTCGTCGCCCTGGTGCACGGACCCGATCACCGCATCGCGTACGTCAACGACGCCTACACCGCGGCGTTCGGCCCGCGCCCCCTGGACGCGCCCGCGGCCGAGGCGATGCCCGAGCTCATTGAGCTCAGCCTGCTTCCCCTGATGGACCAGGTCCTGCGCAGCGGCACGCCGCGCACGGTCAAGTCCCGCAAGGCCGGCAGCGGCAACTCGTACACGGTCACCTGCACCCCCGTGCGGCACGACAAGGACCGGGGCCACGAGGGCGGCGTCCTCGTGTACGCCGCGGACGTCACCGATCACGCCGAAGCGGCGGAGCGGCTGCGCACCAGCGAGAGCCGGCACCGCGAAACGGCCGTCACCCTTCAGCGCTCACTGCTCCCGCAGGAGCTCGAACAGCCCGACGACCTGCGGATCGCCGCCACCTACCAGCCGGGTGGCACGGACGCCGCGGTCGGCGGCGACTGGTACGACGTCATCACCCTCGGGGCGGGCCGCACCGCACTGGTCATCGGGGACGTGATGGGCCGCGGGGTGCGCGCCGCCGCGGTGATGGGCCAGCTGCGCACGGCTGTGCGCGCCTATGCCCGGCTCGACCTTCCCCCGCACGAGGTGCTCCAGCTCCTCGACGGGCTCGCCGCCGAGATCGACGCCAGCCAGATCGCGACCTGCGCCTACGCCGTCCACGATCCCAACGAGGGCCTGCTCGTCTACGCCTCCGCCGGCCACCTCCCGATCCTGGTGCGCGACGAGGACGGCACTGTGCGCCGCGCCGCGGACCCGCCCGGCCCTCCGCTCGGCACCGGCGGCTGGATCCACACCTCGGGCACGATCGCGCTGCCACCCGGTTCCACCGCCGTCCTCTATACGGACGGCCTGGTCGAGCGCCGCAGCGAGGACATCGACGAGGGCGTGGCCTCGCTGGAGCGGGCGCTTTCCGGCGCGAAGGGGTCGCCGCAAGTGGTCTGCGACCGCCTGATGCGTTCTCTCAACATCACCGCGGAGCACGACGACGACGTGGCGGTGCTGGTGGTCCAGCACCCCGCGCGCACGGGCGCGGCGGCGGAGCTGTTCCACAACGCCTCGCTCGATCTGCTCGGCGGCATCGAGGCGGCACCCCGCGCCCGCGCCTTCGCGACGGGAGTGCTGACGTCGTGGCGTTTCCCGATGGAGCTGTGCGACCTCGGCGTTCTCGCCGCCGGTGAGCTGGTGGCCAACTCCCTCCAGCACGGGACGCCGCCGATGCGCCTGGGCCTGCGGCGTACGGACCGCAGGCTGATCATCGAGGTGACCGACGGCGACGACCACCTGCCGCGGCGTCGCCGCGCCGAACCGGGGGACGAAGCGGGCCGGGGCATCTCCATCGTCGCGTCGATCGCCACGTCCTGGGGCAGCCGCCGCACACCCGGCGGTGGCAAGGCGGTCTGGTGTGAGTTCGCCCTGCCGCAGTAACGGCCAGGGCCGCACGGACCAGGACCGTCAGTGCACGGCGACGACCGGCGCCGGCGCCGGAGTGTTCTCCGGCAACGACACGGCCACCACCCGCGACGGCACGGCCGCGAGGGAAGGCTGGTCCTGTACGGGGGTGAGCCGCCGGCCGAGCCGCAGTGCGAGCACCGTGATGCCCAGCGAGAACAGCACGAACGTCACGATGTACGGCCCGTGCAGCGAGGCCCCCATCGGGCCGCCCACAGCGGGTCCGACCGCCAGCGCCAACTGCTTGCAGAGCGCGAACGCCGAGTTGTACTGACCGACCATCGACTCCGGCGCCAGATCGGCGACGAGAGGTGCGACGGTCGGCGACAGCATCGCCTCGCCGAGCCCGAACAGTGCGTACGTGGAGATCATTGCGGCGGTCGCCATGGTCTGGCTGCCGTGTCCCAGCCCTGCGTATCCGGCCACGATCCAGGCGAACGCCCAGATCAGGCCGACCGAGGCGATGACCCGGCTGCGCTTGCGGCGCTCCACCAGGCGCAGCACCACGAACTGGGCGACGACGATGACAGCGGTGTTGGCGGCCAGCGCGATACCGAGCGTCGAAGGCTGGATCCCGGCGGCCTCGGTGCCGTAGGCGGCAAGGCCGGATTCGAACTGCCCGTAGCAGGCGAAGAACACCACGAAGCCCAGTACGCAGAGCTGCACCATGGCCCGGTGCGAGAGCAGCACCCGCAGCCCGCCGCGTGGAGCCGATCCGTCGGCCCCCACTTCCTTCGCGGCGGCGGGGAGACGCGGCATCCGCACGGTCGCCGAGATGGCGCCGAGCACGAGGAACATCACCGCTTCGATCAGGAACAGCAGCGTGAAGGACGAGGCACGGCTCGTGTCCACGATCAGGCCGCCGACCAGACCACCGATGCCGAGCCCCAGGTTCTGCAGGAAGAACTGCATCGCGAAGGCGCGGGTACGGGTGGCGGTGTCGGAGCAGCGGACGAGCATCGTGGCGAGGGCCGGCTGCATGACGGCGGTCCCCGCTCCGAGCACCGCGGCCGACAGGACGGCTGCGGTGACTTGAGAGGAGAAGCCGAGCGCGACGGCGCCCAGGGAGGCGACGACGGAGGCGATGACCAGGACGGGCAGCGGCCCGCGACGGTCGATGGCCCGGCCGGTGAACGGTAGGACGGCGAGCGCTGCCATGGCGAAGACCGCCAGTACGACTCCCGCCGTACCGGCACCCAGATCCCGCACCTGCGCCACGTAGACGTACAGATACGGGACGGTGAACCCCAGCCCGAACGCGCTCAGCGCGCTCCCCAGCTGGATCCGCCGCAGTGCTGCACCCATTTCCCTGGTCACACTCACCTACCTCAAGGTCTCGAAACCACACGATCGAACGACTCGAACCCGAAGACTTTAACACTAAAGTTAGAACGTCAACAATACAGGCTGAAGGACTTCGACGGCTACGGAGGGCGTGCCATACTGCCCGCCATGTCTGACACCACCGAGCCCGAGCTCCAGGAGCCGAGCCTCGACGAGCAGATCGCCGCCTATCAGCGCGAGTTCCGCGACCTGGATCCGCAGGTCGAGCAGGTCGTGTCCGCCCTGGGCCGGCTGAACCGCCGGATGAACGTGGCGTACGGACGGCAGGTCGCAGCCCTCGGCATCAGCAACGCCGAGTGGGAGGTCCTCAAGACCCTCGTCCTGTCCGGCGCTCCCTATCGCCTGGGCCCCGGAGAACTCGCCAAGCGGCTCGGCCTGACCCCCGCAGCGATGACGCACCGCATCGACCGCATGGCAGGCGAAGGCCTCGTGACGCGCGATCGCGACGAGAACAACCGGGTACGGGTCATCGTCGAGCTGACGGACGAGGGCCGCACGAAGTGGCTGGAGGCGATGCGGATGGCCACGCGCTTCGAGGAGGACCTGCTCCAGGACCTCTCCGGCGACGAGCGCGGAGCGCTCGGCGAGATACTGATCCGCCTCCTGCGCCGCGTCGAACATGCCCAGCCCGACGCCGGCGGCCGTCTCACCGACCTGGGCTGAGACCGCCCGGCACCGCCCCTGCGGGTGCGGGCGGGGAGGGGTTGACGCGACTCGCCGAGATCTGTAAGGTTCTTCGAGTTGTCCCCGAGCCGGAACGGTTCTTGGACAACCATCCGCCGCGAATGCGGCAACCACTCTCGACACGAACTCCCACTGGGGATCAATTTCGGCATGCCGAAATTGATTGCGAAGACTCGATTATGAGTCGCCGGGAAAATTCGCTAGAGTTTGGGACGTCGGAACGGCCCAACAGCCGCAAAGACAAACCCCGCTGACGGGGAATCGGACACGAAAGAGTCTGATAGAGTCGGAAACGCAAGACCGAAGGGAAGCGCCCGGAGGAAAGCCCGAGAGGGTGAGTACAAAGGAAGCGTCCGTTCCTTG